>NZ_JBEYZF010000005.1:0-371553 GCF_040645915.1 Nonomuraea sp. NPDC046570
CCCTACGCGGGGACCCACGGCCGCCTGCTGGACATCCCCGGCGAGGAGTCGGAGGCGGCGCGGCAGCGGCTGATCCCGTGGCGGGTGAAGCACCCGGATGTCCAGATGAACGAGAGCGCGGTCTGTGAGCACCCGGTATCGGCTCTGGCCGAAGCCTCGCGGACGGCCGACCTCGTCGTGGTCGGCTCGCGTGGCCTCGGCGGATTCGCCTCGGCCGTGCTGGGTTCGGTCAGCCACGGCATCCTGCATCACGCGCACTGCCCCGTGGCCGTCGTTCGGCCCCGATGACCACGTCATTGTCCCAGACGAGTAGGTCCGATGTCTGGGGTTCGGTGATCAGACATGAAGAGAGGGCGTCCAAGATCATGTTGTGACGCAAGATCTGAACACCCTCTTGACCGTGCTGTACGTGAAGACCTGGCGGCAGTTCGCAGGGCGCGGGGGAGCAAGCCGATTCGGTACGGCGGCGCCCGCACGGTGCATGGGCGCACCTTGGAAGTGCTGGTGGATGCCGACGATGCCAGGGTGCTGTATCAGCCGCAGAAGCTCGACCTGCTCAGCCCATCGGGCACGCCAAGCCTCCACGTGGCGCTACGTGGTTGAGGACCTTGGCTCCCAGCCGCCAGACACCTTGTCTCGGCGCGCCACAGCGCGGCCTCGCCACCGCTGCCGACTTGCGAGAGCAGCAGGTACTTGTCGGGCTCTTTCTCTGGCCCTACAGGTCCTGCGGCGGATCCAGACGGCGCTCGACATTGAGGAAGTACAGCTGGCGCGCAAGCTTTAGCCGATCCGATAACGCTGGCCGGACGGAGTTTGGCGCTCGCCCCAAAGCCGGGCAGCGGACACGCTTCCACACTGATGGCGTGTTAATACCAAGTTTAACAGGCGGTCATCGGGTCTGCGCGCTCATGGCCGTCCTCCTGCTCGCCACCTCCGCATGTGGAGGGGCGCCCGCCGCGCAGAACCCGCCTGCCGCGCGGAACACCGCGCCCCTCTACGACCTGCTGCCCGACAAGCAGAAACGGGCCGGCAAGATCATGGTCGGCTCGGACATCTCCTACGCGCCGATGGAGTACTACGACACCGACGGCACCACGGTCCTGGGCTTCGACAAGGAGCTGGGCGACGCGCTGGGCCGACGGCTCGGCGTGCCGTTCGAGTTCGGCAACGCCTCCTTCGACGGGCTCGTCACGGCACTCAAGTCGGGCCGGATCGATCTGGTCATGTCGGGGATGTCCGACACCAAGGAGCGCCAGCAGAGGGTCGACTTCGTCGACTACTACACGGCCGGCGCCATGCTGCTGGTCCGCAAGGGCAACCCGGACAACCTGCGGTCGCTGGCCGACCTGTGCGGGCGCACGGTCGCCGTCCAGCGGGCCACGACCCAGGAATCCTACGCGCGGAACCAGAGCGAGAGCTGTGTCCGGCAGGGCGGCCAGAAGATCGAGATCCTGTCCTTCGACCGCGAGACCGAGGCCCTCCTACAGGTCAAGCAGGGCCGAGCGGCCGCGGGCCTGGAGGACTACCCGGTCGCGACCTACAACGCGCGCACTTCCGGCGGCGGGAACGACTTCGAGGTGGCCGGCGAGCAAATCAACGCCGGTCCGCTCGGCATCGCGGTCGCCAAGGACAACACCGCCCTCCGCAACGCCGTACAGCGGGCGCTGCAAGAGGTCATGGCCAGCGGCGAGTACACGAAGCTGATCGACAAGTGGGGCATACCGGCCGGTGCGCTCACCAGTGCCACCGTCAACGCGGGGACCTGACGATGGCCGTTCCCGCCCGCGCGATCCCGGTGCGGCACCATGGCAGGTGGCTGATCCTCGCGATCCTGCTCCTCGCGGCGGCGGGCCTCGTGCTGGCCTTCTGGAGAGCCGACATCGACTACGCGGTCACCGCTCGCTTCCTCACCGCGCCGAACGTCCTGGACGGCCTGCTCAACACCGTCATCATCAGCGTCCTGGCCCAGGGACTCGGCATCGCCCTCGGCGTGCTCTTCGCGCTCATGGGCATGTCGCGCAACCGGGAGATCCGCCTGGTCTCGGCGGCCTACATCTGGCTGTTCCGTGGTACGCCGGTGATCGTCCAGCTCCTGCTCTGGTACAACCTCTCCCTCGTCATCCCCAGCGTGGCGGGCTGGCCGACCAACCAACTGATCACCCCATTCCTGGCCGCGCTCCTCGGGCTGGGCATCAACGAGGGCGCCTACATGGCCGAGATCGTCCGCGCCGGGATCCAGTCGGTGGACCACGGACAGCACGAGGCCGCCCGCGCGCTGGGCATGCCGCCCATGCTCACCCTGCGCAGGGTCGTCCTGCCCCAGGCCATGCGCGTCATCGTCCCGCCCACCGGCAACGAGTTCGTCAGCATGCTCAAGATGAGCTCGCTGGCCTACGCCATCCAGTACGGCGAACTCCTGCAGTCGGCGGTCAAGATCTACTCCAACAACCTCGCGATCGTGGAACTGCTGCTCACCGTCTCCGTCTGGTATCTGGTCCTGACCTCCATCGCCACGATCCTGCAGAGCTTCCTGGAACGGCGCTACTCCCGCGGCCTCACGCGCCCGGTTCCGGGAGGCGTGCGATGAGCGTCGTCAAAGCCGTGCGGGTGTGCAAGTCGTACGGCGCCACGCAGGTGCTGCGTGGCATCGATCTGGAAGTGGCCCCCGGCGAGGTGTGCTGCATCATCGGCCCCTCCGGCTCCGGGAAGTCCACCTTCCTGCGGTGCGTCAACCACCTCGAGAAGATCGACTCAGGCCGACTCGAGGTGAACGGGCACCTGGTCGGCTACCGCGAGAAGAACGGCCTGCTGTACGAGCTACGCGAGAAGGAGGTGGCCGCGCAGCGCCGCACGATCGGCATGGTCTTCCAGCGCTTCAACCTGTTTCCGCACCTGACGGCGCTGGAGAACGTGATGGAGGCGCCGCTCCGGGTCAGGCACGAGCCGCGGACGTCCGCACGCGAGCGCGCCCTGGCGCTGCTGGACCGCGTGGGCCTGTCCGCCCGCGTCGGCGCCTATCCCGCCGAGCTCTCCGGCGGCCAGCAGCAGCGGGTCGCGATCGCCCGCGCGCTGGCCATGGAGCCCGCCCTCATGCTCTTCGACGAGCCCACCTCCGCACTCGACCCCGAGTTGGTCGGCGAGGTGCTCGACGTCATGCGCGACCTGGCTCGGTCCGGGGTGACCATGATGATCGTCACGCACGAGATCGGCTTCGCCCGGGAAGTGGGCAACGTCCTGGTCTTTCTCGACGAGGGCACGATCGTCGAGTCCGGCCCGCCGTACGAGGTGCTGGCCGATCCCCGCCACGAGCGGACCCGCGCCTTCCTCTCCAAGGTCCTCTGAAATTCCCCAGAGAAAGGAACAGTCCCACCATGCCTACCACCAGAGCACGAAGGCTCCTGGCACTCGTCAGCCTCACCGGATTACTCACCGGCCTGTTCACGGCCGCCCCGGCCACCGCCGCCCCGGCCTCCCGGCAGGCAACCGACCTGACCCAGCTCCTGAACACCGCCCTGGCCGAGAGCTCCGCCAAGGTCGGCAACCCGGGTGTCCAGGCGGTCATCCTGCGCAACGGCCAGCTCGTCTGGTCGGGGAACTCCGGCAAGGCCGTCGACGACCCGCCCACCCCTGTCACCGACAACACGCTGTTCGGCTACGCGAGCTTCGGCAAACTGCTCCTGGCCACCTACACGCTCAACCAGGTCGAGGCCGGCAAGCTCGCCCTGGACACCCCGATCTCGGCCTACATCGGCCACGATGTGCCCGGATCCGGCGTGATCACGATCCGCATGCTGCTCACCCACACCGCGGGCTACCCCGACGTGTACGCCTCGCCCGAACTCGCCCCCCTGATGCCCGGTGGTGACCAGTACCAGCCGGACGTGCCGTACACCTGGGAGATGATCGCTCGCGGCCTGCGCGCTCCCGTCGATCCCGGCAAGGAGTACCGCTACTCCAACACCGGCTTCCTCATCCTGACCCACGTGCTGAGCGTGCGCGCGGGCGGGGACCAGAAGCTCACCGACGCCATCAACGCCTTCAACACCCGCGCCGGCTCCGTCGTGCCCGAGGACGGCAGGGTGCTGACGATGGAGCGCAAGCAGCAGGACTACAGCCGCTTCGCTCATGGTTACGAAACCTTCCGCGACCTGGGGACGATCGACATGTTCACCTACTTCGGCGGCACCGGCATCCCGACCGACATGTTCGGCCTGCCGTGGGGCGACGGCCTGTTCGCCGGGACCGCGCTCGGGGGCGCGCAGTTCATCGACGCGCTGTATGCCAGGAAGCGGCTCCTGCAGCCGGCCACCCTGCAAGCGATGATCACCCCCAGCCCGCAGTCCGCCGCGGACAACGAGACCTACGGGATGGCCACCGAGCGCATTGAGGTCGGCGACCGTGTCTGGCAGGGACACTCGGGTGGGTACGGTGGCTTCAACACGCTGGGCGGGACGGACATGACGCGCGGAGTGACGCTGATGGTCGTGGCCAACCACCTGGGGACGAGCGCAGCCGCAACAATCTGGAAGAGGCTGGCCAGAACGTACGCCTCGGCCACGAGCTGAGCCACCTGCCCGTGCGGAGTGGCCACCTGGCTACTCCGCACGGAATGACACGACCAATGGGCTCGGGGTGTCAGCTGCGGGCCGGCATGTGCCTCTGGAACCAGTCCACGACGCGGGTGCAGAAGTCGATCAGCGACGGGAAGCTGCGGACACCGTGGCCTTCCTGTGGGTAGATCACAAGCTGGGACTCAACCCCGTGCTCGAGCAGCGCCTGATGGAACTCCTGGGCCTGCGTCGGAGGGGTGCAACGGTCCAGGGCGCCGGCGATGTTCAAGCACGGGGTACGCACCTTGCTGGCGTGGGCTACGGGGCTCCTGGAGTGGAACTTGTCACCAGGGACTTCTGGGTTCCCGTCGAGGAACAGCGCGTCGAAGTAGGGGATGTTGCTGGTGAAGTGCTGGCTGTACCAGTTCGTCACGGGTGAGAATGGTACGGCGGCAGCCCAGCGCTGGTCCTGGGTGACCAGCCATGAGGACATGTAGCCACCGTACGACCCGCCGGTGAGGCCGACCCTGGTCGGGTCCACCATCCCGCGCTCGACGAGAGCGTCGATCGCGGAGGTGAAGTCGGTCGTGTCCGCGCCGCCCATCTCGCCGAACACCAGCTGGGCGAAGTTCTGCCCGCGGCCGGAGCTGCCCCGCGGGTTGGGGTTGAGGACGGCGTACCCCTGGCTCACCAGCAGCGGCGTCCAGGGGTAGAGCATCGACCACAGGTTCCGGTAACCCCACACCGGGCCACCGTGGATGTTCACCACGAGCGGGAAGGGCCCATCGCCGACGGGGGTGCAGAGGATCCCGTCGATCTGCAGCCCGTCGGGTGCGGACCAGGAGACAGTTTCGGCCTTGCCCGCGACCGACAGCAGGTACTCGGTACCCGGGTGTCTGATCCCCGCGAGCTCGACCCGGTCGTCACCCAGCACCACGACCCGTTGCGGCACCGAGTAGCCCTCCTCGATGAGCACCAAGCGGCCGTCGGCGGACCAGGCCGCCTCCGGGTAGCGCGTACCGCAGCTGGTGTCCGTGCTCGACCAAACCTCGGTGGTCTTCCCGGTCACCGCGTTGTATACGGCGGCGACGGTTTCCAGGCCGCGGATCCCCAGGATTCCCAGGCGATCCGCGTCGATCCACTGGGTCGTGGTGACGTCCACCTCACCGGTGTCGACCCGCTCGAAGGCGGCACCGGGAGCGCCGACCAGCAGGTCACCCGCGACGACCCAGCGGTCGCTGCACACCGCCTCGACCACCGCCAGCCGTTCCCCGGAAGGCGAGGCCGCAGGACAGCCGAGCTGTACCTCGGAGCGGGCCAGTTCGGTAACCGCCCCGTCGAGGCCCAGGCGGGAGAGGACGGCCGTGTACCAGGCACCCTCGTCCGGAGCGGGGCTGGTGACCGAGACGACCGCGTCGGGGCCGAGCCAGACCGCCTCCCAGGTGTTGAGACCCTCCGGCGACATTCTGATGGTCGTACCTGCCGCGAGGTCGTGGATCCACAGCGACCGCCACGACTCCTCCGTCACGCCGGCCTCGACGTGCGGGTGCCAGTCCGGTAATTCCTCCTTCGGCTTGTACGTCGTGCCGCTCCCCTGACCGCCGGACAGATCGGCGCCGAGCCCCGCCACCCCGAGCAGCACCTTCGTGCCATCTGGCGACCAGGAGCAGTACTCCACCGTCCCGGGTACGGCCGGCGTCGCCTCCGCCTCACCGAGCTGACCGGTGCGCAACAGGTACAGCTGGAACCGGCCTGCCTCCGTACGGTCCGACAGGAACGCCACCGTCGCCCCGTCCGGGGAGAAGCGCGGTTGCCGCGAGGAACCGGACGGCCCCGTCAACGGCCGCAGCTCCGCACCGTCGACCAGGAAGCAGGCCTGGCGTGGAAGACCGACCAGCTCGTCGTACACGAGCCCGGTCGCGGCGATTCGCGAACCGTCGGCGGAGCAGGACGGCTCCAGCAGCATGTGCGGCTGTCCCAACGCCGGCCCGTGTAACCGCCGGAAATACTCTTCGACCAGGTCCCAGGTGGCGCTGCCGCGCACATCGTTTCCGCTCATGGGCGGACCATATGCGAGGGGAAGGTCCGTCTCTATCGACTCGTGACGCGAGCTGGAGGGCTTGGGCTCGACGATTGTCGAGGTTGGATTCCTCCTACCGGGGTCGATCGCGACTGGCCTCCGGCCTCCTGAGGTTCCCGGCCCAGCCGCCTGACTGGCTTGATCAACAGTAGCGCCGCCACCACGCCGACCGCCACCAGGGCCGACCCCAGCATGAAGGCGCGCGGTTCGACCAGCGCGGCGACCGGACCGGCCAGCGCCTGCCCGACTGCCATGCCCGCGACCGACCCGGCCACCTGGTAGGCGTTGACCCGGTTCAGCACGTCCGGCGCGACCTGCGTCTGCACGCTGGTCGACCACATCACCGACCAGAACGCCCACGCGCACCCCCCGAGCAGGTGCCCGGCCATCAGCAGCGGCAGCGGCAGCCCGAGCGCGACCGTCAGCGGCACCGCCACGTACCCGCTCAGCGCCACCGCCCCGGCCGCCAGCGGCCTGCGCGGCCTGAGCCTGATCGCCACCAGCCCGCCCAGCACAGTCCCGAGGCCGAGCGCCGCCATCACCCAGCCGTAGTCGGCCCCGATGACCTGCGACGACAGCGGCACGTACGGCCCGACCACCAGAACGCCCCAGAACACCCAGACCAGGATGACCGACCACATCCAGCTCCTGGCCTTGAACTCCTCCCAGCCCCTGCGCAGGTCGCTCAGCACGTCGGAGGGCTCCGGCCTGGGTACGGTGACCCGGACCAGCAGCAGGCACACCCCGCTGACCAGGAACGTCGCGGCGTCCACCGTGTAGACGAAGACCGGCCCGGCGACGACGATGAGGACTCCGGCCAGTGCGGGACCCGCCAGATGGGTGACCGCCTCGGCGATCTTCAGCGTCGCGTTGGCCCGCTGCGGATCTTCGGCGACCAGGGTGACCATGCCGTTGACGCCCGGTTCGAACACCCCGGCGGCCATGCCCGACAAGAACGCCATCACCAGCAACAGGGCGTACGGCGGAGCACCATCCAGGAAGGCGACGGCCACGACCCCCTGGGTGATGACCCTGACCACGTCCGCGCCGATCATCAAGCGCCGGGCGCCGATCCGGTCGGCGACAACCCCGCCGAACAACATGACCAGCACAGCCGACGCGGTCCAGAGCGCGAGCACGTAGCCGACGCCCGCGATCCCATAGACTTTCCCGATCGACAGCGCCGAGGCGACGGGCATCATCGCGTCACCGAGCAGCGAGATCGTGCGGGCCGCGAAGTAGAGGGTGAAGCTCCTCGTCCACATGAGCCCCAATTCTGGATTTTTCCAGATCAGAGCACCGGTGTCCCAAATGACATCATTGGGTACATTTGCGCCATGGCCCTGGATTGTCCGGTAACGCCCCCGCCGCCCCCCAGCCCGCATCGCGTGGTCGCCTTGGTCGCCCCGAACCAGGAGCTCTACCCGGTCACCTCCGCCTCAGCCGTCTTCGGCTACCACGGCCCCGACATCCCCCAGCACTACAGCCTCAGCCTGTGCGCCGAACACCCCGGCTCCCTCCCCACCACCCTCGGCGTCCCCATCCAGGTGGACAGCGGCCTCGAAGCCCTCGATGACGCCGACACCGTGGTCATCGCGGGCTGGACCCTCACCCCCTCGCCCGCCGTACTCCACGCGGTGTCCCAAGCCCATGCCCGAGGCGCCCGCATCGTCGCCGTCTGCGCCGGAATCTTCATCCCCGCCGCCCTGGGCCTCCTGGACGGCCGCCGCGCCTCCGTCCACTGGGAACTCTCCGGCGAACTCGCCGCCCGCCACCCCCGCGTCATCCCCGACAGCACCGTCATCTACGTCGATCACGGCGACGTCGCCACCGCCGGAGCCTCGGCCGCCACCCTCGACCTCTGCCTTCACCAGGTCCTCCAGGAGTACGGCGCGGCCCACGCCATGCGCATCGGCCGCCAGCTCGCCGCCGGTCCGCACCGCGAGGGCTGCCAGCGCCAGTACCCTCCCCTCCCCACCACCGGCCCCATGCCAGACTCCCTGGCCCCCCTGCTCGAATGGCTCCTCTCGCGCCTGCCCGACCAGATCACCGTCGAGGACATGGCCGCCTACTCGGGCGTCTCCCCCCGCACCCTCACCCGCCAGTTCGCCGACCAGCTCGGCGTCCCACCCGCCCGCTGGCTGCTGGAACGCCGCCTGGCCGCCACCCGCGCCCTGCTGGAGGAGACCGACCTGCCCGTCGAGACCATCGCCACCCGCGTCGGCCTCTCCTCAGCGGTCAACCTCCGCCGCCGCTTCCACACCGCCCTGCGCACCACCCCAGCCGCCTACCGCCGCTCCTTCCGCTGAAGCTCCCAGGCAGTTCCGCCGCGATCACGACCGATGGCCGGGCCCCTCTCCGGCCTCCAACCGCCCCAGCGGCTGTCTGATCTCGCCCGCCGCGACCCCACCCATCCACTTGTTCTGTACGGCGAGCACCCACGATGCCCCCGGTCACCCCTGGCCATCGGGGGTCAGAGAGACGGGCATGCGGAGTTCCAGGATCTCCTCCTCGCCGAAGGTCTGCCCGGTGGGGACGAATCCGGCAGAGGTGTAAAGGGCCTTGGCCGCGACGTTGTCGGCGCGTACGCCCAGCCGTAGTACCGGTGCGCCGAGCTCGTCCCGCACATGTGCGACGATCTGCCGGAGGGCGGCCCGGCCCAGGCCCTTGCCCTGGTGAGACTTGTCGATCATCAAGCGGTACAGCCACATCTGGCCGTCGTCGGGATCGGGGCCGTACATCGCGAAGCCCACGGCGCACTCGCCGTGCATCACCGCCCGGGTCACGAAGCCCGGCAGAAAGCGACTTTCGGCGATCGAGTACAGGTTTGACGAGATGAGGTCGCGCTGGTCGTCGGCCACCGTCAGGTCGGCCACGTCTTCCCAGGTCTCCCGGCACAGGTCCTCAAGGCGCACACGAATCAGCATGAGGTACCTCTAGCCGATCTTCACGCGGGCTGTCATGTGAATTGTTCGCACAACCGCCTAGAGCTGGCGACCTTCACTGTCAGTGACCTGCGGCGACGTGGCCGCACGCAAGGGTGGCAGCCGCTTGGTCGAGGAGGCTCGCAACCTCCTGCAAACGATCAGCCCAGCATGAGGTGGTCGTCTCCGCCTCAGGCTTTCGCAGGAAGTTTGAGTCGTTTACACGAGAAAAGCGCCTTTGAACTGAAAATTATGTCTTTAGTCGATTTGAGCGAGAGTTCAGCTTATCTCTCACCTTGGGGGAGTTGCTTCTAATAATTCCCTTGTTTGGAATGTTGGTGCTATGGAGAGTCATTTCGCATGACATCAACGCTCTGCGTGTATTGAAATATCTTATTTCAATATTGCATGAGAAAAGAATCACTCAAGGGGAGTGCAGTGAGACTTATCCGTACCCTGCGTTCGGCGCCTGTGGCCATCTTCATGGCGGTAGGCCTGATCGTTGTCCCAACCCCCGCCTACGGCGCGAAGCCGTACCCAATCGACCCGCGACCAGGAGGCGCCGAAAACGCACATGTGGCAGCCGCGCCCGAGTCCTATGCCAGCGCGCGGGGGCCCATATCAACGCCTGTCTGCGACCGGGCCGTCGAGCCAGGGAAAGCTCGCTGCCATTCGCTGATCCGCACCGGCATCGCGCCCCGGGCATCACGGCAATCAGGCATGGCCCCTGCCGGACTGGCGCCACGCGACATTCAAAGCATTTACCGCCTGCCAACCGTGTCCGGCCAGGGGCAGACGGTGGCCGTCGTCATCGCGTTCGACTACCCCACCGCCGAACAAGACCTGGCGGTCTACCGCCGCACCTTCGGCCTGCCACAGTGCACCACCGCCAACGGCTGCTTCCGGAAGATCAATCAGAACGGCGGCAGCGTCCCGCCCCCGAGCGTCGTCCACCCCGACTGGGCACTGGAGGCCGCCCTCGACATCGACGCAGTCAGCGCCGCCTGCCCGCGCTGCAATATCCTGCTCGTCGAAGCCAACGACAACACCTTTGGCAACCTGCTCACCGCCGTGGACCGGGCACGCCTCCAGGGTGCGAGGTTCATCTCCATGAGCTGGGGCGCCGGCGAAAACCCCGGCCAACCACTCCTCGACTCCCACTTCAACCACCCGGGCATCGCCTTCGTCGCAGCCGCAGGCAACGTCGGATTCCAAACGAGCTGGCCTTCTACCTCTCCGCACGTCACCGCCGCCGGAGGCACCACACTCAACTTCACGCAGCAGGGCGGTTTCCTCAGCGAGACCGGCTGGAGCAACGGCGGCTCCGGCTGCTCCCGGTTCCAGGAGAAGCCATCGTTCCAGAGCGACCCCGGCTGTCCCCGCCGTACCACCGTGGACATCTCCGCCGTCGCCAACCCGGCCAGCGGCCTCGCCGTCTACACCACGACCCCGACAGCAGCGAACGCAACCGGCTGGCTGATCGTCGGGGGGACCAGCCTGTCCTCGCCACTGATCGCCGGCATGTACGCGCTGGCGGGCACCCCGAGAGCGGGTACCTTCCCCAACTCCTACCCGTACGCCCATCCGGGGGCTTTCCAGGACATCGTCGTCGGATCCAACGGCACATGCGGCGGCTCCTATCTGTGCACGGCGGTGCGTGGCTACGACGGGCTCACCGGCATCGGCGCCCCACGCGGTGTCGACGGCCTCCGCGCACCCCTGTCCCGGCCAATGGCGCAGACCCAGGAGCACTGAATCCCGGCGAGCATGCAATCTCCGCGAACAGGGTCATCGCTGAGTTGTGGTCGGTCGCGAGATGGAAAGCATCATTGCGAACCGGTCGCGCAACCCTGCGATGACCCTGTTCCGAGATCTGTGAGGTCGAACCGGAGGCGGCGGTACGGGCCGCTATCGATTCCGCGCTCTCGTCCAGAGTGCGGCGGTGGACAGCGCGAAGAACAGCAGATTCCCTATGCTCAACGCCGCGCCCTGGAGTGCGACACCCGCCGTCCCAGGGAAGAGGCCGATGACCAGCGCACCTACGGGGATGCACACCAGAGGGTTGACCACGCACATCCACCGGGGAAACGCGGTATTCCCGCGCAGGACGCATACGGCCATCCATGCGGACCCCACAACCCAGAAGGCCAGAAGCACGAAATACGGGATGAAAAGCACCGTCGCCATGTCACCCGGCAGCGCCGTCAGCACCTCGGACCGGCTACCGGACTCGTGCACCGCTATTGCCGACTGGCCCCAGTAGTAGAAGGACCCATGGGCGAAGGGGGCCAGCGCGTAACCGGTGGTCAGCAGCAGCACCGGCGGCAGCGAGAGCCACCGTCGTGCCTGCCGGACGCCTTGCCAGAGATGCCAGCAGGCGGCCAGGTAGAGCGGGCCGGTCAGCACGCCGAGCAGTGCCCCCCAGGCGAGCCGCGTGGTGGAAGCGGGCAGCATCTGGGCCAGTAAGTCGCGAGGCATTCCCTCGTAGGTGGTCAGGATGGGGTAGCTGCTGGGGCTGCCCATGGGCAGCCCCAGCAGCAGAACATCCCCGACCAGCCAGGCGATCGACGCGAGGACACCGGCGATCCCCGTGAGACGCACCCAGCGCACATCACCGCGAAGTGGTTGTGTCACCGCAACCCCCTTGAAAAGGCAATAAAGTTAGGCAAGGCTAACCTGTCTTTCGGGGGGTTGTGGCTGCGAGAGTGGCTCTGGAGCTGGCTGTCGCCATTGGATCGTCCTACTGATCGGTCCCAGCGCGCGGTGACCCGGCCCGCCAGCTCTGCTCGTCGTCGCGCTGATCAGGCCGCGGGCCGCGAAGCCCGGATGTAGGAGAGCATGACCGGCAGGTCGCCCTCGTCCTCGACGTGGAATCCGGCCTGTGGGAGCAGATCGGCGAGCAGGTCACGTGGGTTGTGCCGCATCGCCGGGCCTGTCAGCATCGCGACCAGGTGGGCGAGCAGCCGGTTGGTCGGCGGGCGGAACTCGGCGATCAGCAGCCGCCCGCCCGGCCGCAGCACCCGCAACATCTCCCGCACGGCGGCACCGCGCTCGGCTGCCGGTATGTGGTGGACGGCCAGGCTGGAGACCACCACGTCGAAACCGGCGTCGGGCAGGTCGAGCGCTTGGCCCTCGCCCACCTGGTAGGAGCAGTTCCCCGGGGCGCTACGACGAGCGTATTCGATCATCGGGGGCGACGCGTCGACGCCCGTCACCTGACCGGCCGGGCCCACGACGGGGGCCAGGATACGGGTCAGATAGCCGGTGCCACAGCCGACGTCGAGCACCCGGTCGCCCGGGCGGGCCCGGGACAGCGCGGCCAGCCGGGTGAAGATCTCGCGCCGTCGTCCGAAGAAGCCGACCTCCGACGCGAGTTCGTAGGCGCGCGGGTGGTCGATCGTCCCGCCCGCATCGGCGTGCTCGGCGTGATCGTGTAGCAGTTTGCCCAATCCCATTCGATCTCTCCTCTCGAACAACCTGTTCAGTTATGTATGGTGTGTTTGCCAAGGGTGTCAGGTCAACGATCACTTCCGGCCCGTTGTGCAGTACTGAACAGAAAGCGGTGAAGTGCCCGGAACCCTCGACAGGCGGGTGCGGCGTACCCGGCAGGCGATCCAGCAGGCGCTGGTGGAACTCGTCTTGGAGAAGGGGTATGAGGCGGTGACCGTCACCGACCTTATCGACCGTGCCGACGTCGGCCGCTCCACCTTCTATGCGCACTTCGACGGCAAGCAGGCGGTGTTGTTCGCCAACCTGTCGGAGATCGCCTTCCTGCATCCGGCGGCCAGCGCCGACGGCCCGCTGTTCGCTTTCAGCCTGGCGATGTTCGAGCACGTGGCCGAGCAGCGCAGGTTGGTACGGGCGCTGCTCGGGCGGCGTAGCGGCCGGGCGGTGATGGCCCACGGCGAGCAGTTGCTGCAGGACCTCATCCGCGACGAACTGCTGGCCCGTGGTGCGCGCGCTTCGACGTCGCTGGAGCTGGTGGTGACCTGCGTCGTGGGGGCGTTCATGGCCCTGCTGTCGCGGTGGGTGGATGAGGAGATCACGGCCACGCCGGCCGAACTGGATGCGGTCTTCCGCGCAGCGGTGGGGCCGGGAGTGCAAGCGATGCTGGCCCAGGCGTGCGTCGTCAGGCCGTGAGCTAGTCTCGTGGCGCATATTCCGATCATGTGAGGCATACATGGACATCGGCCCATATCGCGTCATCCGTCAGCTGGGGCAGGGTGGGCAGGGCACGGTCTACCTGGGGCAGGACGAGCACGGCGGGCTCGCCGCCGTCAAGGTCATGAACGGTGGGATCGACCGCGCCTTCGCCCGCGAGCTCGCCGCCGCCCGCCAGGTCGACGAGTTCTGTACGGCCCGCGTCCTGCGAGCCGACCAACGAGCCGGACCTGGGTGAACTACCTGAACCGCTGCGTGGAATCGTCGCCCGCTGCCTGGCCAAGGATCCCGCCATCAGGCCATCGGCCCGCGACCTACTCCTGGCGCTGCTGGGCGAGCGGGCGCCCGATCAGGAGGACGTCGCTCTGCGCCAAGGAGCCGAAGTGGCTCACGGCGGTGCTGTACAGGCTGGTGGTTCCGTACGCGAGCGAACGACGGCGGAGCGCAGGGCCGGCGGGCTCTCGCGGCGGGCGCTGCTGGCGGCTGGGGGAGCGGTCGCGGCGGCGGCGGCCACCACGGGCGTGGTGCTGTGGCGCGGCGCGACGGACCAGTCGAACACGCCTGTGGGGACCACCACCAGCACGCCCACACCCACGACACAGATCACGGCACCACCACCGACGCCTGGCGACCTCCCCCTCGCTCTGGAGAGCGCGGTCGGCGCGAAGCCCATGGCCGACTTCTCCTTCGAGGGACACCTGCCCCAAGGCTCCTGGGCCACGAAGGCGAAAGGACAGCTGTCCTACGATCACGACGCGGTGTCGTCGCTGGACACACGCATGGACATGACGGTCACCGCCGAGCACATCGAGCTGACCAAACGCGTGATTCTCGCGGATGCCGAATACGTCGACGGTAAGGAGGTGACCGACCCGGCGAAGGGGCGGATCATGTAGGAAGCCCGGTGCCCACGCGCCATGGGGGCGGTGGGCGTCATCATCGATCTGGCCAGGCTGACCGAGAACGTGCAGGCGTCGGGCCGCCGATACTCTGGCGCGCTGGTCACCACGAAGGCGCCGGAGTCGCTCCGGCAGCAGTTCAGCGCGATGGGCGACCCCGAACGGAAGCTCGCCGAGACCAGTTTGTCCTGGGTCCTGACACTGGACGCGCAGAACAGGCCGAAGAGGTTCGAGCTCTCCTGGCACTTCAAGCTCGATGAGGCGACCCGGCTGACCTCCAGCTTCGTCACCGAATACAGCGCGTGGCGTGAAGGGGAGGTTCGAGAGCCCGGCTCGTAGATCACGCTGCCCCGTTTTCCTCCGGGGCCTCGCGCGAAGATCATCCATGGTGAGAGCGGAGGCCCGGCTCCTGGCGGGCGCCGAAATCGACGATCCTGAACGGCTGTCGGCTCCTCGACTGGCTGGGACGCGATCGCCGTTGTGCGACCTCGATCGCACATCACCCAGGAGAGGTCATACCAGAGTGGCACGCAGCCCTGGACGTTGAGCCGATGCCAGGCAGAGGCGGCGCGCGAAAAATGATCACATGCCTGTGACGATACTCGGACTGTCGCCCGTGGAGCTCCTGGCCCTGCTGGCCGCCCTCGTACTGGTGTCGGCCCGCTGGCTCCCGCCCGGCGCGCGTCGGCCGGTCACGGTGGTCGCCGGGGTGGCCTTCGTGCTGTCCGCGGCAGTGCCGGCGGTGCTCGGGATCCGCTGGCAGCTCATCCCCATCCTCACCGGCGGGGCCACCGCGCTCGCGTTCGCCGCTTTCCCTCTGCTGAGACGACGCGCTGAACGGCCCGCGCGGCGGCCCACCGCCGGGCCCGCGCGGCGGGCCCGGCGGTGGGCGTCCCTGTCGGGATCGGTGGCCTGCCTGGCCCTTGTCCTCGCGGGAGCGGGGGCGGCGTGGGCCCTCCCTTTGCCCGTGTTCCCCGAACCGTCGGGGCCGTACGCGGTCGGCACCACCGTCATCCAGTGGACCGATCCTGATCGCGCTGAAACCGCCACGCCCAAGCCCGACGACCGGCGTACGATCGTGGTGCAGCTCTGGTACCCCGCGAACGGCAAGTCCCCGGCAGCGGAAAGAGGGCGGTACCTCGGCCGTACAGAGCAGGAGGCGCGGCTTGTCGCCCGTGGCACGGCGGACTACTTCGGCGTGCCCGGCTTCATGCTGGACGAGGTGGCGCGCGCGCACACGCGCTCGACGCCCGATGCCCCGGTGGCCGACAGAGGCGGCCGGTTCCCCGTGGTGCTGTTCTCTCCCGGGCTGGGCGGCGTGCGTACCCAGAACACCGCCTTGGCCGAGGAACTGGCCAGCCGCGGGTACGTCGTGGCCGCCCTCGACCACCCCTACGACTCGGCCGTCGTCACCCTCGCCGACGGCCGGGCGGTCCGCACCCGGCTCGCGGCGACCGGCGACGCGGCGGAGGACGAGAGGCGGGCCGCCGTGTGGACGGCGGTCCGGGCCGCCGACCTCAGCTTTACCCTCACCCAGCTGGGCCGCGTCGACCGCGGCGAGATCCCGGGCCTGCTGGCCGGGCGGCTCGACACTCGGCGGGCCGCGGCGACCGGCCACTCCCTCGGCGGTGCCGCCGCCCTTCAGGCCGCCCGCCAGGACTCGCGGTTCGCGGCCGTCATCGTCCTGGACGGCTTCCCGCGCGACCCCGCCCCGAGCCCGTTCCACCAGCCCGTGCTCGCGCTCACCCACGACATCGCGCCGGGCGAGGAGGCGGACTACATCTCCCGCCTCACGCGGGTGCTCGATCTCAGCACGGCGACGAGCTACCGGCTCACCGTCCCCGGTTCGGCGCACCTCACGTTCACCGACTCCCCGCTGTACCTGCCGCCTCTGCCCGCGCTCATCGGCTCTTCGGGCCGCACCGGCGGCCCGCGCGTCACCGCGGCGACCACCGCCGCCTTCCTGGACGCCACCCTCCGCGGCAAGCAGGGCGACCTGGCCACGACCCTCCGGAGGTACGGGAACCTGACGGTCTTCTCATCGGCGGCGTCTCCGGGTCCCCCTGTCGTAGGGACTGCCGGCTGAGCTGGGCGCAGGTCGTAGCGCATGGTGGTGTCGGCGGAGGCGTGCCCGGCCATGCGGGCGGTCTGGATCGCATCGGTGACGGGCGGCATGTTGGAGACGAAGGTGCGGCGCGCATCATGCGAGGTGCGAGCGGTGGCATCCCCGCGGGGGTGATCGCTAGTGTGCAGGTCATCGGCGAGCTCAGCGGAGTGCTGGACCTGGTCGATACCGACGACACCGCGCTGCTGCGCGAGCGCCTGATCACCGTCGGCCCCGCCGCCGACGTGGTGCTCACCGGTGCCGAGGTCGAGGCCTACCGGCGGACGGTGACCCGGCTCAACGCGATGTGGGCGCTCGGCGAAAGCGCTTTGCGGCTGTTCGTTGGGGGTTCGTCGAACGGGCGTTGACTCAAGAGTGTGGCCGGATGAGACCCGGCTCAGCGGGTGGTGAGTTCGGCGAGGTCGACGTCTCGGCGGGAGTCCTATGGCCGGTCAAGATCTCTACGACTTCGCCTTCACCCCTGGGCTCATTCGGCGCGCTGTCCGACACGGAGGACGCTCAGGTAACGGCGTGATACTCGGTCGCCCATCCGCGTGCGGATGCGCTCGGCGATGGCGTCGAGCAGGGCCTCGCGGACGTCGCGGTCGAGCCTCCGGTACAGCGACGTCGAGCGAAGGAGATCGGCAAAGCCGTCGCCGTTGAACCACTGAACGGTCGGGTACCAGCGCACGATCGTTGGACCGAACAAGCCGCCGGGATCTTCGACGAGTCCCCAACCCTCGTCGGTTGTCCGCACATCGTCCTCAAGCGGCGGATGACCCCAGCCGGGGTTCCCGGGGGAGAACCGCTCGTGGAGATCGGCGGTCTCGGCGTACACCTCCGGCTCTCCCGGCCGACGGACAACAACGTTGCCGAGCAACGCCATCCAACCTCCGGGATGGAGCACATCGTGCGCTCGCTGCCAGCCGATCGACGGATCGATCCAGTGCCACGCCGACGCAGCCACAAGGACATCGAAGCGCGCGCCGCGGTCGTCCCACTCTTCAAACGTCGACGTCTCGACTTCGACGTTGTGGAAGGTGGCGAGCCGTTGGCGAGCGAGTGCGGCCATTCCCTCGCCCGGCTCGACGGCGGTCACTGAGCACCTGAGCGCTGCCAGCGAGCGCGTCGCCTGGCCGGTACCGCACCCCACCTCAAGCACCGACGACCTTTCGCCCATGCGGGTGACGGTGACGAGATCCGCGAACAGCTCGCCGGGGTAGCTCGGCCGGACCCGGTCATAGAGCTCCGGCACCTCGTTGAACACCCGACCGAGGTCACGTCGATCCTCGCCTGCCATCGCACCATCCTGCCGAAACTGTCACCGACGGGCCGCCCCTGGGGAAGCGTACTGTTCCGCTGTTCCTCAACCCGGGATCTTCGAAAGAGCTTGATCCAGTCGGCCGTGCCTCGGTAGCTCCGATCCGGCAAGGGCGGGTTGCGTGCTTTTGGGGCCGCCCAGCACCGCGAGTGCCGCCGCCGTACGCGGGCTGGGTGGACATCGGCCCTTGGCAGCGACGACAAGGACCGCCGAAACGGTCCGGCGCGTGCGACTACCGGGGAGGGGCAAACCTTCTCTCGTTGCCCCTCCCCGGGTGGGGATCAGGCGGATTCGGTGGGAAGACCGGCGTCGGTCCAGTCCTCGATGCCCTCGCGGTACTTGCGGACGTTGGTGTAGCCGAGGGCGGTTAGCCGGTCGGCGACCTGTCCACTGTTGGGGCACGCCGGGTTGGAGCAGTAGGTGACGATCGCGGCGTCGAGGTCGGGGAGCAGGGAAGCAGCCAGGTTGTCGACATCGTCTCGGACCAGTGCGAGGGCGCCGGGCAGATGCTGCTTTGCGTAGTACTCTCCGCCCAGCGCGTCGACAACGGTCACGGTGCCCGCGTCGATCGCCGCCTTCAGCTCGTTTCGGGTGATGAGTGCGGTCATACCACTACCTCCAAGAGAATCGGACTATAGTCCGGTTGTGGCTCATGACAATAACGGACCGCAGTCCGGTTCTGCAATGCCGTTGGAACTGCTACGCACGCCACCCCCCAAGGAACGGGCGGACGCGGCACGTAACCGGGCTGCGGTACTGGAGGCCGCAGCCCGGCTATTCGCCGAACAGGGCGTAGAGGCGGTATCCATGGACCAGGTGGCCGCAGCCGCCGGCGTCGGCAAGGGCACCTTGTTCCGCCGGTTCGGCGACAAGTCCGGGTTGGCCGCCGCTCTGCTGGACGCCCGGGAGCGGGTGCTGCAGGAGGCAATACTGCATGGACCGCCGCCACTCGGCCCCGGGGCGGCAGCCGACGAGCGGCTCGCCGCGTTCGTCGACGCCTATTTCGACTACCTGCTGGAGTACCTGGACCTGATCCGGATGTCGGAGACCGCGGCGCCTGGTGCCCGATACCGGATCGGGGCCTACCGGTTCTGGCACCGCCACATGGCGATCCTGCTCGCCGCCACGCCTGATCCCGAACACACAGCCCATGCCGTGCTGGCCGCCTTGTCGGCCGAGCACGTATCCGCACTCCTGCCAGAGCTGGGCGAAAAGCGGATACGCGCCGGCCTGCTCCGCCTTGCGCGTTCGGTGACGAAGACGACCTGACCACTGTGGAAGGCCACCCTCCACTCGCTGCCCCCCCGCCACGATCACCCCGGCGTCCCTGGCCACCAGCGATGCCGACCAGCACGCCGTCGTACACCTCATCGCCGAGAAGCTGGAATGGGCGGCGCGCCCGCTCAGCAGATCCGACGGCTGGACCACCACCGGCCACGTGGACAGCGGCGCTCGCCGCCCCGGGCACCCGCCCACCAGAGGCTCGCCGTGAATCAAAGGCAGGACCGGAGTGCGGACGCGGTGGTGCCCGATCGATGTCCACGGTCATCGTGCGCGCCTATGCGGGTCTCCTCCACGAAGGGCACTGCCGTCTTGCACACGGTCGATCTCGACCTGGGCGTGGAACTACCTTGGTTGCTCTATTTGCCGGTGGCGTTCTGGTTGAGCCAGTCGTGGTAGCGGATCGCGCCGAGCATCGCGCCGTCACCCGGTACCAGCGAACGCTCGCTCAGTTCGCTGCCGAAGTAGCGCGCGTGCGGGTCGGTGACGACCTCGCGTGGGTCACCCCAGGCAGCCAGCGCCTTGCGGAAGAACTCATCCATCCGGAGCTGCTCCGGTCCGGCGACCTCGACCCTGCCGTTCAGCGGCGCTCCCACCGCGGTCCGGCCGACCGCCTGGGCCACATCGTCACCCGCGATCGGCTGGAACAGCACAGGCGCCATGTGCACCTTGCCCTCCGCTGTGGCCTCGTCGGCGATGCCACGGGCGAACTCGAAGAACTGCGTCGAGTGCACGAGCGAGAACGAGATGCCCGACTTCTCGATCAGCCGCTCCTGAGCGATCTTCGCCGCGAAGTAGCCGTTGTCCGGCATCCGCTCCGTCCCCACGATCGACACCGCGACGTGGTGACCCACGCCCGCCGCCGCCTCCGCCGCCAGCAGATTTCGCGTGGAGGTCTCGAAGAACTCCATGACGGCGGCCCGCTCGAACGATGGCGAGTTCGACACGTCGACCACCACCTGCGCGCCTGCCAGCACCTCGGCCAGCCCCTCGCCGGTCAGCGTGTTCACGCCGGTGTTCGGCGAGGCCGCCACCGCCTCGTGACCATGCTCGCTCAGCTTGGTCACCAGCTTCGACCCGATCAGCCCCGTTCCGCCAATTACCACGATCTTCACCACAAGCCCCCTTCTGTCCGCCGGGGCACCCATGTGTCACCGGTCGCCAGCTAAGACCAGACAGCCGCCAGGCTTGTGACAACCACCGCGTAATCTCGTCTCGCCGTGGCACCGGGACCTGACGTAGGACGCGGCTGACGGCTGCCCGCCTGGCGGACAACGGACCGCTGTCGGACGACGGTCGGTGCCACGTTGTCACAGATCGCATGGCCGTCCTGTCTTTTGGACGGAGGACCTCGCGGAGCGACAGGAGCTTGACCGTGCCACCAGCCAGGACCACCATCCGGATCCGCGTCCGGATGAACTCACGTCCCATCGACGAGCAGCACCGCGCTTCGAGCCAGCTCGAGCTGCTGTTCGACCTCACATTCGTGGTCGCGGTAGCGGTCGTCACCGCGCAGTTCGCGCACGGCATCGCCGGCGGTCATGGCCTGACCGAGCTGATCCCATTCCTCCAGGTGTTCTTCGCGATCTGGTGGGCGTGGATGAACTTCACCTGGTTCGCCTCGTCCTACGACACCGATGACGTTCCCTACCGGCTGCTGACCATGGTGCAGATGGCCGGCGTGCTGGTGCTCGCCGCGGGAGTGCCCGCCGCGGTCGGCCACTCCGATCTCGGGATCATCACGCTGGGGTACCTCATCATGAGAGTCGGGCTCGTCACGCAGTGGCTGCGGGCCGCGCGCGAAGACCCGGCGAGCCGCCGCACCGGGCTCCGCTACGCCGCCGGCATCGGCCTCGCGCAGGTGGGCTGGCTGCTCCGGCTCGCCCTGGTGGAGACGGGCGTCCTGTCCGCATCCCTTCAGCTGCCGCTCTTCGTCTGCCTGGTCGTGTTGGAGCTGGCGGTGCCGCGGTGGGCGGAGCGGGCCAGGGCCACCAGTTGGCACCCGCACCACATCGCCGAGCGCTATGGCCTGTTCACGATCGTTCTGCTCGGTGAGAGTGTCCTGGCCGCGAGCCGGGGAGTCGAAGGGGCGCTCGAAGCGGGCGAGATCAGCGGTCCCTTCGTCGTCGTCGCCGGATCCGGCCTTGTCCTGTTGTTCGCTCTTTGGTGGCTGTACTTCCTCGTTCAGGCCGGGGAAGGCCTCAGTGACCGGCGCCATCGTTCCTACTGGTGGGGGTACGGCCACTATGGCATCTTCGCCGCCCTGGCTGCCCTCGGCGCCGGGCTCGAAGTGGCGGTGGAGCAGAGCGGGCACCAGGTGGCGGCATCACCGCTGGCAATCGGCTACGCGGTCGCCATCCCGATCGGTGTCTATCTCGCTCTGCTGTCGGCGGTGCAGGCGATGGTCGTCACGGAGCCCGTCATCTCTCCCGCTGCGGTAGTGGGCTGCGTCACCGCCATCGTGCTGCTGCCGCTCGCGGCACCGTGGATCGGTGTGGCCGCCGCGGTCGCGATGATCGCGGCAATCTGCGTCGCGCTGATCGCCGTGACGATCTGGACCGCGGCCGTTGCGACCCGTGCCGGATCGCCGTTCCCAGATTCGGGTGAGCCGTAACGCAGAACGCCAAGCGCCGGCAAAGCGGCGTGGATGTCACAAATCACGCTGCTAGCCGGTCTTGCTTCCGGATTACTTAGTCGATGCGCTCAAAGGAGCATCATGCACGCGCCAGAGAATCGGATCGCCACGTCCGTCCTGGTCATCGGGACGGGAGGGGCCGGGCTGCGGGCGGCCATCGAACTCGCCGAGCGCGGTGTCGGCGTCCTCGCGGTCGGCAAACGACCGAAGGCGGACGCGCACACCTCGCTCGCGGCGGGCGGCATCAACGCGGCGCTCGCCACGATGGACCCGGAGGACACCTGGCAGCAACACGCGGCCGACACCCTCAAGGAGAGCTACCTCCTGGCCAACCCCCAAACGGTGCAAATCGTCACAGAGGGGGCCGCGCGGGGCATTGAAGACCTTCAGCGGTACGGCATGCCGTTCGACCGCCGGCAGGACGGCCGGATCTCCCAGCGCTTCTTCGGCGCCCACACCTATCGGCGCACCGCCTACGCCGGGGACTACACCGGACTCGAGATCCAACGGACCCTGATCAACCGGGCGGCTCAGCTCGATGTCCCCATCCTCGACACGGTGTACATCACCCGGATCCTCGTCCGCGACAACGCGGTCTTCGGCGCGTACGGGTTCGACCTGATCGACGGCAGCCGCTACGTCATCCACGCCGACGCGGTGATCCTGGCCGCCGGTGGCCACACCCGGATCTGGCGACGCACCTCCTCCCGGAGAGACGAGAACACCGGCGACTCCTTCCGCCTCGCCGTACTCGCGGGTTGCCGTATCCGCGACCCCGAACTGGTGCAGTTCCACCCATCCGGTCTCATCGCGCCCGAGAACGCGGCCGGCACCCTTGTCTCCGAAGCGGCACGAGGCGAGGGCGGGATCCTGCGCAACCAGCTCGGCGAACGGTTCATGTCGCGCTACGACCCAGCGCGGATGGAATTGTCGACCAGAGATCGCATCGCGCTGGCCGCCTACACAGAGATCAAGGAAGGTCGTGGAACCCCGAACGGTGGCGTCTGGCTCGATGTGTCACATCTGCCGCGCGAGACGATCATGACGCGGTTGCCGCGCGTCTACCAGACGCTTCTGGAACTGCAGATGCTCGACATCACCAAGGCACCGATCGAGATCGCACCGACCGCCCACTACTCGATGGGCGGCGTCTGGGTACGGCCGGCGGACCACAGCACCGGGGTCGATGGGCTGTACGCGATCGGGGAGGCGGCGAGCGGCCTGCACGGCGCCAACCGCCTCGGCGGCAACTCACTCATCGAGCTCCTCGTCTTCGGCCGCATCGTCGGACAGGCGGCGGCCGAGTACTCCGCGGGCCTCGACGCCCAGCGCCGTTCCGCCGAGGCGCTCCACGGAGCACGTGCCGAGGTGGACGAGCTCCTGGCCGCCGACGGTCCTGAGAACGTGCGGTCGCTGCAGCGAGCGCTCCGCGACATCATGACGGAGCACGCAGGTGTGGTTCGCGACGAAAGCGGCCTGCTGAAGGGACTCGGCGAACTCGCCGCCGTAGAGGCGCGCATCAACGACGTCGGCGTACACCCGGACATCGCCGGATTCCAGGACCTGGCGCACGCCTTCGACCTGAAGTCCGCAACGCTCGCCGCACGCGCGACGATCGAGACCGCACTCGAGCGTCGCGAGACCCGCGGCTGCCACAATCGCTCCGACTACCCCGAACTCGACCCCGCGCTGCAGGTCAACCTCGTGTGGGCCGGGCCCGGATCGGTGGATCGGGAGGCCATCCCGCCGATTCCCGACGAGATCGCGGTGCTCATGCGCGAGGTCTCAACCGTCGGAAAACTCGCCGAGTAAGGAATTTCGCGGGGGTTGTCACAAGTCTGTAGGGCTGCCTTGTCTTAGCTGGCGACCGGGTGGCACATGGGCGCCTTCGCCGCCGGTCAGATCGCCGTGCGGCTGGTCCGCGCGGCCGGGCCGGGCTGCCTGACATCCGGCTCAAACCACCTAGGGAGGAACCATGAGCACGCCGAACGGCGAGAACGAGTTTCTGTATGAGCTCCACGTCGAGGTCGAGGCCGAACTGATCGCGGTCAGGGCAAGCCATCCTGAGGAGGAGATGCGACTGTCGGTCACCGAATGGCTCTTCGACCCGACGGACGCCGAACGCGAGGAAATCGGCCTGCGAGGCCTGCGCGACGCGGTCGAGGCGCTGGAGGACCCATCCCGGCCTGGCGGCGACGTTGCCTGAGGCGCGGATCGACACTCTCGACAGTCTGCGTGAGCACCTGCAGTGGGCGGTCGAGCTGGAGCACGCGACGCTGCCGCCGTACCTGTGCGCGCTGTACTCGCTGGACCCCGGGCGCAACCCCGAGGCCGCCCAGGTGGTGGGCAGTGTCTTCGCCGAGGAGATGCTGCACCTGGCGCTGGCCGCGAACCTGCTCAACGCCGTCGGTGGCCGTCCCCGGCTGGACATGCCGGGGATGCTTCCACCGCACCCCCGGACGCTGCCGCACGGCGACCGCTCCTTGGACCTGTCGCTGGTCCCGTTCGGTCCGGAGGCGCTGGAGATGTTCCTGCGTCTCGAACAGCCCGCGCCGCCGAGCGCTCCGCCGGAGTCCGACGGCTACGAGACGATCGGGCAGTTCTACGCCGCGATCGAACAGGGGCTGCGCCACCTGTGCGACCGGCTCGGCGAGCAGGCGGTCTTCAGCGGCGATCCGGCCCGGCAGGTGAGCGCCGCCCACTTCCGGCACACCGCCGGACGGCTGTTCGCCGTCGAGGATCTGGAGTCCGCGCTGGGGGCGCTGGCGGAGATCGTCGAGCAGGGCGAGGGTACGGCCCGCGGCTCGGTGTGGGACGGTGACCAGGACGTCTTCCACCCCGAACGGGATGAGGTCGCCCATTACTACCGTTTCCAGGAACTGAAGCTCGGCCGCCGCTATCAGCGTGGCGACACCCCGGAGTCCGGGCCCACAGGGGAGAAGATCTCCGTAGATCTCGCCGGCGTCCACCCGATGAG
Organism: Nonomuraea sp. NPDC046570; assembly: GCF_040645915.1. Lineage (NCBI taxonomy): Bacteria > Bacillati > Actinomycetota > Actinomycetes > Streptosporangiales > Streptosporangiaceae > Nonomuraea > Nonomuraea sp. NPDC046570. Next base: position 24,933 of record NZ_JBEYZF010000005.1, read on the forward strand.
GCGCAACCCGCGACTGGCCGACCACGCCCAGGACAGCGCGATCCGCATAGCGCAGGAAGAGTTCAACCACACCTACTGCGCCATCCTGCATCTGCTGGAGCAGGCGTTCAACGGCAGCCCGAAGCTGCTCGCGGTCGCCACCGGCACCATGTACGCGCTCAAAGCCCAAGCTCGGGCCCTGATGCGGATGCCTGACGGCGAGGGCACGACAGCCGGCCCCACCTTCGAGTACGTCGCACCTGAACGGCGCCGGTGGAGCGTCGGCGATCGGCAGCGGATCGTCGTCCTGCCCGACGGCCCGTACGTGGTGTACGGCGGCGTCCCGCTCCGGCGGAAGCGCAAGATCGTTTCCGCCGAGAACGACGCGCTGACCTGGAAGACCGGCGAGCCGCTGGATACCGAGGAGACCTACGCGCTGTGCCGCTGCGGCCACTCCGGCTCCAAGCCCTTCTGCGACGGAACCCACGCCCTGATCGGGTTCGACGGTACGGAGAGCACGGAGATGCGGCCCTACAAGGAGCTGCAGCACGTGCACGACGGGGTGGGCATCTCGGCCCAGCGGGTGGGGGAGCTGTGCATCCATGCCGCCTTCTGCCTCGGGCGAACCAGGCCGATCGCCGCGATGCTCGCCGACACCGGCGACAGCGACGTGCGCTCCACCATCATGGGCCGGATCGACCACTGCCCTTCCGGCTCGTACAGCTACGCCCGCGAACGCGGCGGCGAGCCGATAGAGCCCGACCTTCCGCAGGCCATCTCGGTCCTGGAGGAGGAGGACGGACTGGCCAGCGCGCTGTGGGTCACCGGCGGAGTGCCGGTCCTGCGAGCGGACGGCCGGCCGCTGGAGACCCGCAACCGGATGACGCTGTGCCGCTGCGGCCACTCCGGCAACAAACCGCTGTGCGACGGCACCCATCGGGAGATCGGCTTCCGCGAGGAAACGCCATGATGCCAACACTGCGAAGGCGCAGGTAGACATGCATGCGGAATCCCTGGAACAGGCGGACGCACTCGAGCAGGCCGCGTATGCGTTCATCGAGTTGCGGCCACGCCTGTTCGGCATCGCCTACCGGATGCTCGGCAGCGCGGCCGAAGCCGAGGACATCGTGCAAGAGGTCTGGTTGCGCTGGCAGGACACCGACCGCGCGACCATCGAGAACCCGCCGGCCTTCCTGGCGTTGATCACCACCCGCCTGGCCATCAACTTCGCCCAGTCCGCCCGCGTCCGCCGAGAGGCGTACGTCGGGCCGTGGCTGCCCGAACCCGTGGACACCAGTATCGACCCCGCCGTGGGCGCCGAACGCGGTGAAGCACTCGAACTCGCCCTGCTCCTCCTGCTCGAAAGGCTCACCCCCACCGAGCGGGCCGCCTACGTCCTGCGCGAGGCCTTCAGCTACCCCTATCCGCAGATCGCGGAGATCCTCCAGCTCAGCCCGGTCAACGTCAGGCAACTCGTGAGCCGTGCTCGCAAACACCTGACCGCCGTCCGCCGCGAGCCCATCGACAAGGTCGAGCACCGGCGTCTGCTGAAGGCATTCCTTGACGCCGCGCAGAGAGGGAACATCGCCGCCCTCGAAAACCTCTTCGCCGCTGATGTCGTCAGCTCCTCCGACGGCGGTGGCCTCAGAGGGGCGGCGCGCTTCCCCGTGCGGGGCGGCAACCGGGTGGCGAGGTTCATGGCAGCGTTCGCGCCCCGGTTCTGGTCGGACGACACCATCACGTGGGTCGAGATGAACGGGCGCGCCGGCGTGCTCGTCCCCCGAGGGCGCGCCGGTGTCACGCTGCTCGCCATCGAGGCGTCGCCGGACGGGATCCATCACCTCATGTGGACGGTCAATCCGGTCAAGATAGAGGCGTTCGAACGGTCACGCACACGAGCAAGCCACCTCGTCTAGCAATGGTGTCACACCCCGAAGGGCTACCCGGTCTTACCTGCCGACACCGAAGGAAACAGAGGAAATCGTGCGGACCACCCCGTTGGCCGACGGACATGCCGGCCCTTCCACCCCAGTCTGGAAACAGGAGCAGCGACACCGCTCTTTCTGCTGCGAAAGCGGCAGACCTTGACCGGGGCGGGCGCCGAGTCGCTGGCGGAGATGCTCGACGAACGGCAGCATCTGCTCGAGATCGCCTTGTGGATGTTCGGCTCGGAAGTCACGGCGGACCACGTCGTCCAAGAGACCTACCGCCGCTGGTACGCCCTCGACGATGAGGATCGCGCAGGTATCGCAGTGCCCCGCGCCTGGCTGACGCGAACCGCCGGAAGCATCTGTCTGCACCTTCTGGCCGCCCCGAGCCGAACCCCGGCTGGCCCGACGCGCCTGCCCGAGCCCGTCGTCGACCTGGCACAGCACCACGTCAGGTTCAGCCAGGCGATGCTCGCCAGACACGACCGTGTCGCCCGCCGGTTCGCCGTGGCCTGCCAGACGGGCGACACGTCGGCGCTGCGGACTGTCCTGGCCGCCGACGCGATCGTCGTGAGCGATGGTGGCGGCAAGGTGCGCGCCGCCGTACACCCGACCTACGGCGCGGACGCGGTCGCCCGGCTCGTGGAGGCTCTGCTGATCGGTCAACCCGGCACAGAGGTGGTCGCCGGTTCCGTGAACGGTCGGACCGGTCTGGTACTGCGCCGGGAGGGCCAGGCCGTGGCGGTGGTCAGCGTGAGCGTCGCCGGAGCCGAGGTCACTGCCGTGTGGATAGTGCTGAATCCCGACAAATTGCAGGGCTGGCACCGCCCATGACCAACCTCCCCACGCTGAAAGGGATATCGGTGAACGACCCGATCTTGTCCACGGACCACGACTACAGCGGCTCCGCGTTCAAGCCGCTCTACACGACGCGCGTCGCAGTGACAGGCGGCAGCTCCGCCCACGGCCGGGCCACCGGCCAGGCCCGCTCCGCCGATGGCGCCCTCTCCCTCGAACTGCGGATGCCCGAGGAGTTGGGCGGTGACAATCCCGGCCCGAACCCCGAACAGCTCTTCGCCGCCGGATACGCCGCGTGCTTCCATGGCGCGCTCAGCCTGCTGGCCCGACGGCATCTCCTCGACCCCGAATCGATCACGGTGGACGCGACGGTCGCCTTCGGCCGCGATCCCGCCGACGGCGGCTACCAGCTACGCGCCGACCTCGTCGTGACCTGGCCCGGAGTCGAACGCGAGACGGTCGGCCCGCTGCTCGCCCAGGCGACCGCACTGTGTCCGTACGCGAAGATGACCCGCCAGGGCATTCCCGCGAGCATCAGCTTCGCCCCCTGAACAGGCATACGCCCCGGTCGTAGGTGATCACCCGGTGGGCTCGTACGGACAACCCGCGTGATCTTCGACATCGCATGAATGCCTGAGTCGGGTCGACGTCATGTCCTGGTTCGGCGGGCGGCACCCTCAGGTGAGGGCGCGGAGCGGATGCGGCGGCGCTCGTCCGGGGTGGTACCGCCCCACATGCCGTCCGGTTCGCCGGTTTCGACGGCCCACTCCAGACAGGGCAGGCGTACCGGGCAGCCCAGGCAGACGCGCCGGGCCACGGCAGTGTGCGGAGCAGTCCGGCCGTCCCAGGTGAGTGGGAAGAACAGGGCGGGATCGCTGTTCCTGCAGGCCCCGCGGTCCGCCCAGCGCAGGGTCGGTCTCGTTTCGATGTCCATGGTCGCCACCTGAGTATTCGATGCGCGGGCAACCGGCCCGCCCATGACTGCAGGGCGGGCCGGTCATTCCCGGTTGTCAGCGGGTACGGCGGTCGGCGTCGACGATGGTGTCGGCGATGGCGGTCGGACGGCTGATCGCGATCGCGTGCGACGCTCTTGACCACCCGGGATCCGATGAGGCCGGTCCTACCTTCATTTCCTAGCCTTCAGCAACGCGTCCGCGGTGCTCGCTGCCGCGGCCGGAACCACCATCACGGCGTCGACCGCCTCGGCGGACAGCATGATCACGGGGGTCAGCCCCTGAATGCGGCACGCTGGCTGTCGGCTCCCGCCGGGACCTCAGTGAGCGAAGCGGCTCGTGCTACGCCCCGGTGTACCCACCACGGGCCCCAGTGGTCCGGACCAGGGTACCGACCAGGCTCTCCCCAGGGCGCGATGGAGGGGCCCAAGAAGCGACCGTGATCACAGTGGCATCGCCGGATGCTGGGTGCGAACGGAGCCGAGATCGTGACCATGAACCTGTTGAAGTCGCACCGAGACCATGCGGAGCAGGCCGATGACCGGTCGATCAGAGGATGGGACGGAGCTGCTTCGGTGTTCGTCAGCGCCGCGCCCCGGCTCCTCGCGATCGGTCTGCGCGTCCTGCAAGACGTGGGCGAAGCCGAGGACGTGGTGCAGGAGACGTGGCTGCGATGGGCCCGCGCCGACCGCTCGGTCGTCATCAGCCCGCCCGCCTTCCTTGCGCTGACCACCACCAGGCTCGCCATCAACGTCGCCCAATCCGCCCGCAGGCGCCACGAGACCTCCGCCGGCCCCTGGCTTCCCGAGACGACGGACCGCTCTGTCAGCCCCGAGACGGCAGCCGAACGATGCGAGGCGGTCGACACCGCGATCCGGCTGCTGCTGGAGAGACTGACCTCCGCCGAACGAGCGGTTTATCTCCTACGCATAGCCTTCGACTACCCCTACCGCCGGATCTCCGAGATCCTCCACCTGGGCGAAGACCACGCGCGGCAACTCGTTCGACGCGCCCGCGACCACCTCGCCACCGAGCGACGCCACCCGGTGAGCACCACCACGCACCGGCGCCTCGTACGGACGTTCCTCGCCGCCGCGCAGACCGGCGATCTCGCCGAACTGGAAGACCTGCTCGCCGCCGACCTCGGCCCGCCAGGTCGTCCGGCCATCAGGGCCAGGCTTGTCGATGGTGATCGCGCAGGTGCAGTGGTACTGAGCTCGCGGTAGCAGCCTGTCGCCAGGCGTCGACGCGGCGTAGTTGCTGCTTATCCGTCTCGTTTCGGTAGGGGATGGGTGTTCACGGTTGCGGCGGAGCGCCGTTGTCCGGTCGGTCCTCAGCGGTGCCGGCGATGAGATGATCGACGTCGCCGACACTGGCCTTCGTAGACTCGCGCTCGAGTAGGCGCGGCTACCATGTTTGGTCGCCGGCACGAACCAGCATCTCGTTGACGGCGACCCGCCGCTCTCGCGTGACGATGTAGCTGATCGCGTCCGCGATGTCCTCTGGCCGCAGCGCTTCGATTCCGTCGATCTGTCGGCGGGCCGTGTCCCGGGTGGTGTCGCTGAGGTGGTTCACCAGTTCGGTGTCCACGGTGCCGGGCTCCACCACGCTGACCCGGACGCGTTCGCTGAGCAGTTCCTGGCGAAGCGATTCGGTGAACGCGTTCAGGCCGCACTTGGTCAGGCCGTAGACGCTGCTCCCCGGTCGGGCGACTCGCCCGGCCGTCGAGCTGACGTTCACCAGATCCGCCACCTGCCGCGGGGATGTCGACGCCGCGTAGATCAGGTGCGGGATGGCAGCGTGCGTGACGTGCAGCAGCGCCGCCACGTTGAGCGAGATCATCCGATCCCACTCCTCGATGGTGGTGTGCAGCGCCGAGTTGAGCAGCATGATCCCGGCGTTGTTGACCAGGATGTCCAGGCGCCCGAACCGATCCAGCGCGTCATGCACCATGTCGTCGGCGCGTTCGGGCTCGGTGATGTCGGCCTCCAACGCGACCGCCTCTCCGCCCAGCTTCGCGATGTCGCTCGCGACCTGGTCCAGGCGGTTGCGGCGGCGGGCGACCAGGGCGACCGCCGCGCCCTCGCGGGCGAGGCGGCGCGCGGTCGCGGCGCCGATTCCGCTGCTGGCGCCGGTGACGAGCGCGACGGCTCCGTCTAGCGGCCGGTCGTACATGACTGCCTCATTCCCTCGGGTCGAGGACGACGCGGAAGCGGGCGTCGCCGCGGATCATTTGCTGATAGGCCTTGGGCGCCACGCCGGCCGAACCCCGGCACCAGCGGCGACCGCTCCTCCTGTGCTCGGACGAAATGCCAGACACGACGAGACTCGCGCAGCTGGGTGCCGGGTCGCACCAGGGAGTCTCACTGGTCAACCGGGGCCAGGGAAGGCCACCGGTGCGAGCGGCCGCCCGTCGCCCCGATTCTGGACGGGCAGACAGCTTAGGAGGCACGACATGGCGCCGGTCGACCACAGGCCGGTCAGCTGGGGGCGGCACTGCCTGCCATCACGGCGAACGCGCCCTCGAGCTCGCCCTGCGCCTGATGACCAACACGGCACTTACCAGGGCGTCGACGGCGGCCGGCAGCTCATTCCCCGAACCTTCATGGACTCGTACTCGCCGCGCGGGACAGGGCGTCGCCGAGCTGCCTTCGGGAGCTGATTCCGAGTTTGGTGAAGATCTTGCGGAGGTGCCACTCGACCGTACGCGGGCTCAGGAAGAGACGAGCCCCGACCTCCGGGTTGGAGAGGCCGTCCCGCACGAGCAGGGCGATCTGTTTCTCCTGCGCCGTCAACTCGTCACTCGTCGAGGCCTCGTTCTTGCGCTTGCGGACGGTCTCGCCCGTGGCGAGAAGCTCGCGGCGGGCACGCTCGGCGAACGCCTCCATCCCGATCGACACGAACATCTCGTACGCGGTACGCAGGTGAGCCCGCGCCTCGGCCCGCTGACGGTCCCGGCGCAACCACTCGCCGTACAGCAGGTGAGCGCGCGCCAGTTCGGGGCGCAGGAGCGTCCTGCCCAGCCGCTCGATCGCCTCGCGGTAGAGGTCGTCCGCGGTGGCGTCGTCGCTCAGTAGTGCGCGGCAGCGAGCCAGGATTCCCTGGGCCCAGTCCGTGTCGCACGGTTCTGCCGCATCCGCCAAACCTTCGAGCGCCCCGCGGGCGGCCGTGTCGTCTCCGACGCGCGCCGCCGCCTCGACGAGCTCGGGCAGCGCCCATTGGGAGACGATCAGGTTGGCGCTCCGGGTGGTGGCCTGGGCCGCCGGTAGCGCGAGCCCATAGCGGGCGAGGCCGTTGTAGAGGACCGCGGCCGCCCAGTGGGCGGACGCGACGCCGTTCAACTGACCACCGGCACCGGCCTCCTCGATCGTAGCGGCGATCAGCGCCGCGGCCTCGGCCTCCTTACCCTGCATTGCCGTCAGCAGGAGCTGGGTGTGCTGCGTCATGGGCACGCCCGTCGCATCGGCGACGGCTTCGGATTGGGCGACGAGCGTGGCCGCTGCAGCGAATTCACCGCTCAACACGATCGGTAGTCCTAAGGCGTGGAGATAGATCGGAAGCTCGGACAGGGCAGCGGCCGTGCGCACCTCCTCGATCACCCTGACGGGCCACTCGGCCATGATCCGGTCCTCCCAGACGAGCGCGGTCAAGCCACCGGCCGCCCAACCCCATTTCAGGAGGTCCTGCAGGGGGGCGTCGGTGAGCGCGATCACCGCCCTTCGCAACGTGGGAAGCGCGGCGCTCCGGCCGTCGGTGATGAGCAGCGCGTAGCCCTCGAGCACGAGATCAAGGGCACGCGGACTACCTTCAGGAGAGGGGAGTTCCCTCATCGCCCGGGAGATGGCCATGAGGCTGTCCCGGTTTCCGGCCCCGAACGATGCGGAACCCCAGGCGATAAGGTACGTCTCCCGCGCCAGGTCCATGTCGAAGGGCTCCAGCCGCTGCGCGGCTGTCAGCAACATCAGCGGCGCGTCGTTGTTGAAGCCGGCCGCGAACGTGATGTGACCGCGTGCCAGGTGGGCTCGCACGCGTTGGAACTCGCTCTGGGCATCCCGGTCGGCGATGTCGACGAATCGGCGCGCGGCTTCGATGTCGCCCGCCCGAAGGCTGGCGTCCGCCGCCGTCAAGGCACGTTCGGCGCGCTGCGAGGTGTCGATGGTTAGTGCCACGGATCGCTGCAGGAACGCCGCTGCGGCGGCCAGCCCACCGCGCGCCTGTGCCCGGCCGGCAGACCGTTCAAGTTCGGCGGCGACGCTCTCATCGGGCGCGGCCGTCGCGGAGGCGAGGTGCCAGGCACGGCGGTCCGGGTCGACCTGGGCGTCGGTGACCTCCGCCAACGCGAGATGGACTGCCCGGCGATCCCCCTCCTTCGCCGACCCGTACACAGCCGACCGCACGAGCGGGTGACGGAAGATCACCCGTACGTCGAACTCCAGCAGTCCGTCCGTCCCGCTCGCCAGGACCGTCGCCGGCGTGACGCCGAGCCGTTCGGCGGCACGCCACACCAACGAGGGGTCGCCGACCGGCTCGGCGGCGGCGATCAGTAGGAGCAACCGGGTCTGCTCGGGCAAGCCTTCGATCCGGGCCAGGAAGCTCTGCTCGATCCGGCCCGGCAGCGTGTCGGCGCCCAGGAGGCCGAATCCGCCCGTCATCTGGGTCACGGCCAGCTCACGCGGTAGCTCCAGCAAGGCAAGCGGGTTGCCCCTGGTCTCGGCCACGAACCGATCGCGGATGTGTTGATCGATCCGGACGTGCGTCACCGAGCTCAGCAGAGCGTGTGCGTCTGCGGCCTTCAGCCCGGTGACCTCCAGCTCCGGTAGTCCGAGCAAGTCCTGAGCCCGCCGGCGAGAGCCGAAGACGAGGGCGACCGACTCCGCCAGCAGCCGCCGGGCGACGAAGCCGAGGACCTGCGCCGAGGCCCGGTCCATCCACTGCGCGTCGTCGACCACACAGAGCAGGGGACCCCCCTCCGAGGCGTCCGACAGCAGACTCAGTACCGCCAGCCCGACCAGGAAGCGGTCGGGCGGCGTTCCCCCTCGCATCCCGAACACCGTCTCAAGCGCATCACGCTGCGGCGCGGGAAGGTTCTCCAGCCGATCCAGCAGCGGCGCACATAACTGATGCAATGTGGCGAAAGCCAGTTCCATCTCGGACTCGACACCGACCGCGCGCAGCACCCGCATGCCGGTCGCCGAGTTCTCCGCGTACTCCAGCAGTGCCGACTTTCCGACTCCCGGCGCGCCGTGCACCACGAGCACGCGACTCTCCCTCATGCGGACGGCCGCGATCATCTGATCGAGGAGAGCGCACTCCGACCCCCGCCCGAGCAGCCCGACGTTCTGACCGTGCCCGGCGCTCCGCCTACGTTGGTCCACGGTCCCCCGCCTTTTGTCCCAATTGCACGACTCTGAATACACCCAAGACACACACCAGGCCAAGTTTCCGGACCCGGGCTGTCGGTACGGAGCTGTCATGCGTTGCAGCAGGACGAACACGCCGAGCAGGGGCAGGCCGGCGACGATGAAGGGCCAGTGGCCTGACAGGCCGTAGGTCAGGGCGACCAGCCCGCCGGTGACCGTTACCGCGCCGGGTAGGTCGAGCCGCCCGCCCTGTGGCGGGGAGGGGCGGACCATGAGCCAGGTGGACACCAGCGCAACGGGGACCTTCACGTAGAAGATCGAGCGCCAGCCGTACAGGCCGGTGTGTGTCACCAACCTGATGGCCAAGTACACCTAAAGCCCGCCGCGCCTACGAGACAGAAGCCACGGGGCTAACAAGCCCATTCCCTTACTGATAGTAGTGGCTTAATTACTCTGCGTGTATGGTCGGTGTCCGGTCACAGCCAAAAAGGAGAAAGACATGAGCGCAGCAAGGTGGACAAGTCGGACGGTCAGGAAGGCTCTCACGATCGGCGCGTTCGCGGCCGCCCTTGCCGGCGCCGCACCGGCGACCGCCGCCACCACCGCCCCGCACAACGCGCCGACGATGCTGGCGGGCGAAGTCATCGTCTGCAGTGAGGTGTCCGCGGAACTGCCCACCGTCTTCGGACGCGACTGCAGTACCGGAACCTGGGGCCCGCTGTCCGACTTCACCATCGTCGACCGCGGCACCAGGGCCGCCTACCGGTGCGCGACCGGCTGGGCCGAAGGCAGCCTGTGGGTGAACGGCCAAGGCTGCCGGAGGATCCCTACCCCCTGACCGGTCAACGGCCTAGGACCAGCGGAGACCTTTAGGTTCACGTGGACGATGGGCGGGGTGCCCGGGGCCGTTAGTGGCGGTCCTGGGCACGTTCACTTCTGCACGACCGGCTTGTCCAGGTCGCGGTCTGTCGTATCTGGGTCGTGCCCCCTACACGGCCGAGTCCGGCGAGACGATGTCCCAGGTCCCGAATCGGGTCAGGCCGGCCGATCCGGCCGCGGCAACCGAGGCGTGGTTGTCGAGTTGGCAGCGGTACTGCGGCTCGTGTCCCCGTGCGAGGGCGTGCCGGGAGATCGCGCGCACGAGGCGCCGGGCGTGGCCCTTGCCCCGGTACGGCGCGAGCGTCAGCACGCCGAGGTCGGCCAGCGGCGCATCGTCCCACGGGTACATGCTCGCCACGCACACCAGCCGCCCGTCTTCGAACGCGCCGTAGACCGCCCAGTGGTCCAGTTCGACGGAGGCGTCGTCGCGATCCTGTTCCGACGCCGCTTCCTCGAACTGCCCGAACACGCCGGCGTCGGCCACGGTGAGCGGGCGGATCGAGGGGGCGTCCGGTTCGCCGAGCAACGTCTCCCGGGCCTCGTCGGTGAAGTAGAACAGGTTGTCGGCTCCGTGCAACGAGATGCCTGACTTCTCCAGCCGCTGCCGGAAGCCCGCCTCGTCGAACGGCTGCCCGTCTTCCAGGCCCATCGTCTCGGCGACCGCCGGGGTGAGCAGAACGCGCGTCTTTCCGTCGGTCGTCGTGAGGACGGTGAGCCGTTCGTCCTCGTCGAGGGCGGCGTCGGCGAAAACGCTGAAGGCGTCGTCACCGTAGAGGAGCCGACTCGTCGGGGAGGGGGTCAGCCAGAAGTCGGTGATGGCGGAAGGGAACATATCGGGTGCTTTCTACTCGTCGTGGTCAGGCGGCTGGGTGATGTGCCGCAGGTTGTAGGGCCGGACGCCTCGGTGAGGCGTTGCCGGCGCGGGTAGCGGCCGGCCGGGTGGGCTGGGCCCGGGGGAGGTCAGAAGCGCTTGACGAGACTGACCGTGCGGTCGGTGACGGTGAAGTCGAGGCTCTGGTACAGGCCGACGGCGCCGGTGGGGCTCTCGGCGTCGACGTTGAGTACGGCGTGCTCCAGCCCGTCGGCCCGCAGCGCCCGCAGCACGTGGGCCAGCAGTGTGCGGGCCAGCCCCTGTCCTCGCGCCTCCCGCCGTACACCGACGGTCGTGATGTAACCGAACGGGCCGCCGCGCAGCGGCCACTCCTCCTGCGCCACGTCGACGAAGACGAAGCCGACGACGCGTTCGCCATCGTGTGTGCCGGGGGTGACGGCGAGTAGGGACAGGTCCGGGCGGAATGCTTCCAGGCGGTTACCGGAGGCCCACTCGGCGGCGGTAACCGGCTGGGAACCCCAGTGGTCGCGGAAGGCGTCGTTCAGCGCGAACCTGGCTCGCTCCTGCCATTCCTCTCCATAGGGCACAAGCCGCACCCCGGGGACGGACGGCGGCTCGGCGACCGGCGCCTTGAGGTCGCGCTCCAGCTCCAGCCACCACCGGGCGCGCTCGTAGCCGTGTGCTTCCAGGAGCCGGATGGCAGAGGTGGCGTGGTCGTGCGCGCTCGAGACGAGCCACCCGGGCAGGGCTGCGTCGCAGGCCGCGAGATGCTGAAGCCCCCGGGCCTCCTGCCACGCCAGCAGGGCTCTGCCGATGCCTTCACGACGCCGGTCCGGGGCCACTGTTCCGTCGAGCTCGACCTGGACGATCGTCTCGTGGCTCGCTGGGGCCGCAGCCGAGCCGTAGGCGACGGCCCGCCCGGCGGCGTCGACGGCGATCACCGCGTCGCGCTCGGGGTCGAAGGTCGCGCTCTTGAACTCCTCCTCCAGCTCGTCCCTCATCACCAGCCAGCGCGGATGGTCGACCTGTCCGGCGGCACGCTTCAGGTCGAGGATCAGGCCGATGTCGGCGGCGGTGACAGGTCTCCAGGTGAGCCGGTCGCCGGCCGTGGGCAGCGCGATGGTCGACGGAGCGGTCACCCGGTCGCGCAGTGCGCGGAGTTCGGGGGTGTGATGTGCTGTCCCGCTCACGGGAGGATCCTTTCTCGACGCCGACTGCGCCTGCTTCGGGACTGCTGTGACGGCGGTCCGACAGGGGAGCGGGCCTGGGTGGGCTCGCCTCACGCAGGGAACTGCGCTGTGCGGTCACCGCCTCAGCCACACTCAGTCCGTTCAGACTTCGCTCGTTTCTGGTCCGACCGTATCGATTGAGAACTGCGGAAAGAAACTGATTTAAGCTCGGCGTGGTGGTACCGGCAGCGGTAGCAGGCGATCGCCGCTCTCCTGCGAAAAGGAGATCCACAGCTAAGTACGCCCGAGGCCGCGTGTGCTGTTCCCGCTGGCCCCGGGCCTGACGGCTCGTTAGCGAGGTGGCCCAGTCGGCTCGGACACAGGGGACACGGTCCCGCTAAGGACCTGTGCTGCGGATCAGGACTGGGACGCCGCAGTGAGCTTCGCGATATCGGGGGCGTAGACGGTCATCCAGTGCGGATGCAGCCGGTAGTAGACCACGTCGTTGTCCCAGTCGAAGGAGTCGTCGCCGTAGAAGTCCTTGAAGTACGCGAGCAGGTACGGCCAGTCTGCGGCCGGCTCGCCGTCGTGGGGGTTGAGGATCTCCACCTTGCCGTGCGTGAACACGCCCAGGTCCTCACCGCGCATGTGCGCGGCGCTGACGGCGGTCCGGGCGGCGAGATGGCGGGCCTTGGCGGCGCCGCGCGCCGTGCCGAAGTGCCACTTTCCGTGCAGGAAGTGCCCGTCCACACCGCTGATCCGCGGCTCGCCCTTCGCCGTCACGGTGGACAGGGCGAGGGTGCACATGCCGGTGAGGACCTGGGCGAGCTGCTCTGCGGTCAGTGTGCGCTCGCTGTTGATGATCGAACGGAGGTGCGAGGTGGAGCGGGACAGGGAGGCGTCGAGGAGGGCCTGGAGCTCTTCGAGCTCTTCTGGCGTTTCACGCATTGAGAGGTCCTTATCTATCCATGGGGCCCGGCCCACGTCCGCCATCGACGCCGACCGGTGAAACCATGCTCAACCCAAAACCCGACACCTTGTGTCGTATTTCTCCACCCGCCTTGCGGACCACACCGGGCGCCACACACGGCCCCGGCCGTACACCACCTACCGCCACCTCGACAAGGACAAGGGCAACCCAATCCTCGCCAGCGCCGCCTCTTCAGGGACGACCTGATCGACGCTCTCGTCCTGTACGCCGGCCAGCACGCGTACCGCGGCGTTGCCGCCAGCCCGTTGGCACTGCTCAGGCCGTAGCCAGCACCCCGGCAGCTCAGGCGGGGACGGGCTCCTGGTCAGCATCGTCAAAGGGAGAATAGCTCTCGCTGCCCATTCGATCGGCCGCATCAATGTAGTCGGCAAGAGCGTCGCGGGATTGAGCGAGCCTGTCCATCTGATCGTCCAGTCGCTGCAGCCGTGACCGCATCGCGGCCAGCAACTCGGGGCACCCGGGCAGCTCCGGGGCCTCTCCGACCGCACAGGGCAGCAGGTACGCGATGTCCTCAGAGGACAAACCGGCACCAAGCAGGTGCCGGATCTGCTTCACCCGCAGCACGGCGTTCTCGCCGTACTCGCGGTAACCGTTCGCGCCGCGGTCTGCCTCCAGCAGGCCCTGGGCCTCGTAGTAGCGCAACTGATGGGCGTTGACGCCCGCCCGACGACTCAGTTCCCCGATCCGCATCGAAACCTCACTTGACCTTCACACCGGTATCAACGTTGACGATGGTGCCATGAACAACAAAGCCGATACACCCGTGACAGTCATCGGACTCGGACTGATGGGCCAGGCACTCGCCGGCGCGTTCCTGAAAGCCGGGCATCCCACAACCGTGTGGAACCGTACGATCTCCAAGGCCGACCAACTGGTGGCCGAGGGTGCACGGCTGGCGCCAACGGTTGGCGACGCGCTCAAGGCAGGTTCCCTGACGATCATCTGCGTCACCGACTACCAGGCCATGCACGAGCTGCTCGGCGCGAGCGACATCGAGCTGGACGGCACGATGTTGATCAATCTGACCTCGGGCGACTCGGCCCAGGCCCGGGAAGCCGCCCAATGGGCCGAGCAGCGCGGCGCCCATTATCTGGACGGCGCCATCATGGCGATCCCGCCGGCGATCGGGACCGCCGAGGCGGTGATTCTGCACAGCGGGCCCCAGTCGGACTTCGAGGCACACAAGTCAACCCTCGACGCGCTCGGCACCGTCACCTACCTTGGTGCGGACCACGGGCTGGCATCCCTGTACGACGTGGCCGGCCTAGCCATGATGTGGAGCGTCCTGAACGCCTGGCTCCAGGGCACTGCCCTGCTCAGGACGGCCGGTGTCGACGCCGCAACGTATGCGCCGTTTGCGCAGCAGATCGCTGCCGGTGTGGCCGAATGGCTGCCTGGGTACGCCGAGCAGATCGACAGCGGCTCCTTCCCGGCCGAGGTGTCGGCCCTGGAGACCGACGCGCGGGCGATGGCACACCTGATCGAGGAGAGCGAGGCGGTGGGTGTCAACGCCGAACTGCCCAAGTTGATCAAGGCGATGGCCGACCGCTCGATCGCCGCCGGCCACGGTGGGGAGCAGTATCCCGTGCTGATCGAAGAGTTCGGCAAACCCCACAACGACTGACCGATCCCGACACCGGGATCTACCTACCCAGCAGTGCTGGATCGCGATGGGTGAGTGGCGTCGTACCGGACTCGGTTGGTGTTGATCTCGAGCCGGTGAGTGGTGGCCCACTCGCTCAGGGCGACGACGGAGTCCAGCAGTGTCGTCCCGAGTTCGGTGAGCGCGTAGTCCACTCGTGGGGGGACGCTGGGGTAAAGGGTGCGGGTCAGTAGGCCGTCGCGTTCGAGCTGCCGCACTGTCAGGGTGAGCATGCGCTGGGATATGCCGGTGACGGCGCGGTTCAGCTCGCCGAAGCGCAGGGTGCGGTCGCGGAGCTGCCCGATGACCAGGATGCTCCACTTGTCGCCGATCAGCGCGAGGATCTGCAGCACCTGCCGACAGATGTCCTCCTCCGACTCATGATCGTCGGTGTTCGTCGGTGAGGGCCGGGCGGAGTCGCGATGCTCCGAGGCTGGAGAGATGTCCCCGCGCATTGCCAAGAGTTACCTCCGTGTGCGTGACCGACATGAATGTGCCGTCTTGCCACCGATCGTAGTGACAAATCATGCTGCTACGAACAAACAGTAAGTCTCACTGATTGGAGAGGATCTGTCGTGGCGAAGACGCTCGTTGTTGTCGGTGCTGGCCCGGGGCTCGGGATGGGAGTGGCTCGCGCGTTCGGGCTCCATGGTTTCCAGGTGGGGCTGATCGCCCGCACCAGCGACAAGCTGGACACTCTCGTCGGCGAGTTGTCCGAGCTGGGCGTCGCCGCTGCCGCGTTTCCCGCCGACATCCGTGATCGTGACGCGCTCACCAAAGCCCTCGCCGCGGCGAGGGACGGGCTGGGACCGATCGACGTGCTCGAATTCAGTCCCAGCCCGACCGGGTCGATCACGCACGCCGCGCAGACCACGGTCGCCTCAGCCGCCGCGCAGTTCGAACTGAATGTCTTGGGTGCGGTGACGGCTGTGGGTCAGGTACTGCCGGACATGCGTGCTAGAGGAGACGGCACGGTGCTGCTCACCACAGGCGTCTCCTCGACGATCCCCGCGCCGTTTCTGGCGAACGTCGGTATGGCCATGGCCGGTCTGCGGAACTGGGCGCACGCCCTGCACGCCGAACTCAAGCCTGAGGGGGTCTACGTGGGTACGGTGACGATCGCCTCTGGCGTCGTTCCCGGCGGCGGCGAGGCCGACCCCGACGCCATCGGCGCCCGCTACTACCGCATGTACCAGCAGCGGGATCGCGTCGAACAGGTCATCGGTGACCTGGACGCGTTCCAAGCCCTCGTCGCCCAGCGGACAGCATCTGCGGCAGTCGCGAGCCAGCAATGTCGATGACAAGTAGCAGCACTCTCCGCGCTGAAGACAGCTCCACCGCGGGCGTCTTCTCGGATGGGTCGGTTAAGCGATCAGGTCTTGAGAAGCGTCTCTGAACCACCGGCCTCCTGGTGGATCTTGGCCTGTGCTGACCCACGACTCTAGGATGATCAGCTACTTGAAGATCAAGCGTTCCACAAGAGGTGATCATGACGGGCTCGATCCGGCGCGTGCCGTTCGACCTGGAGAGTTACAGCCATCGCTCCCAGACAGGGCCGTGCTTCATCTGTGGGATTGTCAATCATGATCCCAGTCAGCCCGAAGAAATCGTCTACGACGATGGCACACACATCGGGTTTCTCGCGCGCTTCGCCGCACTGCCTGGGTATGTCCTCGTAGCTCCCAAACGCCACATCGAGCACGTAGTCCGAGATCTTGACGTGGATCAGTTCATCGACGTGATGCATGTGGTGCGTCGTGTCGCTCTCGCCTTGGAAGCAAGCGTGCCATGCGAGCGGACCTATCTACTGTCCTTGGGTAGTCAGCAGGGAAACGCCCATCTGCACTGGCACATCGCCGCTCTGCCTCCCGGGGTCCCATACGAACAGCAGCAATACCACGCGCTCATGGCCGAGAACGGCATCATCGAGCACACACCTGAGGAAGCCGCCGCCCTGGCCGCGAAGATCAGGCATGCCCTGAACGCCCAGTAATAGGCGGGCATTACTGATTGGTCTACCCACGGGAACTACGGCACAACGACCGGGCGTACCTGCAGATCGTCGACTCTGTCGGTCTGAAGTCGACGCCGGAAGAGGTCCTGGCAGGAAGATCAGCGGACGGCATCGTCGGCAGATGGCCAAAACCTGTAACCGAGTGGACGAGCCAGCGAGAATGGGATCATCCATGGTGTGCTGCGGGCATCGCCGCAGCGATTGCCGTTGCGCCGACACAGCACTGAGGCTCGCGGAACTGAGGGCACTATGAGTGCGCCGCCTCCTCGCAGGCAGGTGGAGGACGCCACGGACAGGAGCAGGATCCCATTGACGACCGACTTGAACTTGAAATCCACAGCACCAATGGCCGGCGCGCCCGCTGCGCCGGAGGCAGCGGGATGCGTGGGCGGGCGGCGCCGGCAGCCGCAACCCGCTGCGACACGGACGTAGTGCGCCGGTGGGCATCCGCGTGATCGTCGCTGATGACCAGGCACCCGCCCGGGAGGGCCTGCGTCTGCTCCTGTCGTCCGAGCCGGACCTGGAGGTCGTGGCGGCCGCATCCGACGGGTTCGAGCTGGTCGAGATGGTCAAGCGGCACCGGCCCGACGTGGTGCTCACCGACATCCGTATGCCGCGCATGGACGGGCTGACCGCGATCCGCGATCTCCTAGCCCTCGACCCGGCACCGGCCGTTGTCGCACTGACCACGTTCGACCTGGACGAATACCTGTTCGGCGCGTTGCAGGCGGGCGCGGTCGGGTTCCTGCTGAAGGAAAGCGATCCTGTCCTCATCCTCGACGCGGTGCGGGTCGCCCACGAAGGAAAGGGGTTGGTGGACCCGCAGGTGACGCCCCGCCTGCTGCACCGCTTCGCTGCTACCTCGCCGCGCCCGGCCCCCGACGAACTGGCCACGCTCACGCCGCGCGAAACCGACGTGTTGCGCCACCTGGCCGCCGGGGGCAGCAACGCCGAGATCGCCCAGGCGCTGGTCATCTCACCCGGCACAGTCAAGATCCACATCGAGCGGATCCTGGCCAAACTCGGACTACGGACCCGCGTACAGGCAGCCGTCTACGCCCACCGACACGGGTTGGTCACCTGGGCAGATCCACCATGACAGGTGTCCGTAGGTTTCCTTCCCGGTCGCCGTTGTCCTGGAAGGAACATGCGCCTGCCCTACTCACGCTGGGCAGGCGTTTCCATCTCCGGTCCCGTTCAGGGGCAGGTGGGCGGTAACGCGCCAGCCGCGCGGGTGGCGCGGGCCCGCGGTGAGCGTGCCGCCGAGTTGCGCGGCCCGCTCCCGCATGCCTCGCAGTCCTGCACCCTCCTGTACGGCGGAGGCGCCGGCGACACCCTGACCTTCGTCCTCGACGACCACCACCACGCCGTCGGGAGTGTTGCCGAGTCGCACAACGGCATGCGACCTGCCCGAGTGTCGCATCACGTTTGTCAGCGACTCCTGCACGATCCGGTAGGCGCAGTGCCGTACCGGCAAGGGGGCCTTGTCGATCAGGGAGGCGCCGTCCAGCCGTACGCGCAGCCCCTGACTGGACAGCCGGGCGGCCAGCGAGGCGAGGTCGGCTGTCTCGTCGTCGCGCAGCAGGCCGAGCAGGCGCCTGGTCTCGCCCAGCGCGGTCGCGGAGATCTCGGCGATCGTCTCCAGCGCGTGGCTGGCGTCAACGGGGCCGGCTCTGCGTGCGCCGACGGCCTGCAGCCTGATCGCGCTGAGGTGGTGGCCCACCACGTCGTGGACGTCGCGGGCGATTCTGGAGCGCTCCTCGGCCCGTTCGACCAGTACCTGCTGCCGGGCCCTGTCGTGGTTGAGCCGCAGGGCGTGGCCGAGCGCGACGGGTGCCAGCCCTGCGGCCATCGACACGCTCAGCTGGATCGAGGACCCGCCCAACATGAAGTGAAGGGCGATCAGCCAGCAGGTCGCGACGATGCCCGGTAATAGTCGGCGCCTGCCGTGGTGGTAGGCGGCCGAACCGAACGCCGCCGCTGTCACCCAGACGCCGACCTGCGGCTGGGCGAGAGCGATCGCGAGCAGCACCGCAGTACCCGAGGTGAGCGCTGCCGTCATCGGCAGGCGGCGACGCACGCTCAGCGGCGCGCACACCCCGACGACCAGCAGGCCCCACAGCGGCGTAAACCGGTCCAGACCGCCCGCGGTAGCGGCCTCGAGCAGCGGAAGCGTCAATGTCACCAGCGCCGTCACCACCGCGATCACAGCGTCCTGTACGAGGGCGGGCAACGCCCGCCAGGCTGCCATCATGCTGTCCTCCCCCCCGGGAACCCTAGCTGCGGCTCGCGCCCTTCTCATCAGGCCGCAGGATCGGCCCGGTACGGCAGGGCAGCGCGGTCGCGCAAGGCTTTCCCCCGTGCCGGCCCCGCCGTGCGGCTGTTCTGTGACTCTCAGAGTCTGACACCGCCGGACCCGACTGCCTCGACGGCGGATGATATGCCGTTTGGCAGATGCAGCCCTGGCCGAAGTCCCGCAAGATCGTCATCAGGGCCATGGCTTCGGCTCCCCGCAGCTCGACAGCCCACCACCGATGCGGGTCACCCTCGGCGACCTCGCTGGGCAACCTGGCGAACGACCTCGCCCAGTCGGTCCCTCGGGCCGGGCCTCCATACCGCTGATCGGCACCGGAAGCCGGAGGCGGTCAAGCGCAGAACGTTGGGAATCACATGATCGAAGTAACCGGCCTGACGATGCGGTACGGCGACGCGCTCGCGGTCGACGACCTGTCCTTCGTGGTGAAGCCTGGCCTGGTGACTGGCTTCCTCGGTCCGAACGGCGCGGGCAAGTCCACCACGATGCGGGTGATCCTCGGCATCGAAGCGCCCGACGCCGGGACGGCGCTGGTGGGCGGCAGGCCGTATGCCTCGATGAAGGAGCCGATGCGGCAGGTCGGCGCGCTGCTGGAGGCGGGGGCGGTGCACGGTGGGCGCACCGCCGCCGCGCACCTGTGGTGCCTGGCCCGCAGCAACGGCATCGGCCGCGCGCGGGTGGGCCAGGTGCTGGAGCAGGTGGGTCTGGCCGAGGTGGCCGACCGGCGGATCGCCGGGTTCTCGCTCGGCATGCGCCAGCGGCTCGGCATCGCGGGCGCGCTGCTCGGCGACCCCGGCGTGCTGATGTTCGACGAGCCGGTCAACGGGCTGGATCCCGAGGGCATCCGCTGGATCCGCGAGTTGATGCGGCTGCTGGCCGATGAGGGTCGTACGGTCCTCGTCTCCAGTCACCTGATGGGCGAGATGGCGCTCACCGCCGACCACCTCGTGGTCATCGGACGGGGCAGGCTGATCGCCGACGCCGCGATGTCCGAGCTGGTCGAGCGGTTCCAGCGGGGGGTGCTGGTCCGGGCGGCCGACCAGTCGGCGCTGGCCGGACTGCTGCTGGCCAGCGGCGCGAGCGTGCGCGAGGAGGACGGCGGGCTGTCGGTGAGCGGCCTCGACGCGGCGTGGATCGGCGAGCTGGCTCTCGCGCGCGGGATCGCGCTGCACGAGCTGACGCCGCGCACCGCCTCGTTGGAGGAGGCGTTCATGGAGCTGACCGAGGAGAGCGTCGAGTTCGGCGCGGGAAGGGCCGCCTGATGATCGACGCCATCGCCTCCGAGTGGCTCAAACTCCGCTCGCTGCGCTCCAACCTGTACCTGCTGGCCTTCTCCACGCTGTCGGTGCTGGTCAGCGCGGGGCTGACCGTCATGGTCGTCGGGGGCTTCGACCACCGGGTCGGGGACGAGAAGCTGACCTTCGACAGCCTCGGCGCGGGGCTCGGTGCCGGGCTGCCCGTCGCCTTCTTCGTCATGGCCACGCTCGGCGCGCTGTCGATCACCTCCGAGCATGCCACCGGGCTGATCCGCACAAGCCTGGTGGCCGTGCCCAGGCGGCAGCTCTTCCTGTTCGCGAAGATCCCCGCACTGGCGGCCGTCACCCTGGTCGCGGGGCTGGTGCTGGTGTTCGGCATGCACATCGCCACGCAGGCCATCCTCGGAAACCGTACGGGACACGTCCTGCTCGATGGCCGCACGCTCGGCGTCTCCCTGGCGGACCAGGGCGTGCTGGCGGAACTCCTGGTCGCCGGGGCGGCTATGCCGCTGGTCGCCATGGTCGGGCTCGGCCTCGGCGCCGTCATCCGCTCCACCGCGGGCACGCTGCTCGTACTGATCACGATCCTCTTTGTCCTGCCGGTAGTGGCGCAGACACTGCCCAGGCCATTGGGCGCGCAGGCCGGCTCCTTCATGATCGGCAACCTGCCCGATCAGATCACCGGAGAAGGGTCCGGCATCCTGCCCCCGCTGGCGGCTCTCGCGTTGTTGATCGCCTACCCGGTCGTGGCGCTCACCGCAGGGGCGGTAGCGATCGCCGTCCGGGGCCGCGGAACCAGACCTCTGGTCGTGGGAGGCTTGCTCGCCACCCTGCTGACCGCGGCGATGACGATCCCCTCGAACGCCTCGGCCTCGGCACTGTCCTGGAAACCGTGCGGCCAGGACCTCGAATGCTCCTCGGTCCAGGTGCCCGTGAACTGGTCGAAACCGTCCGAGCGGAAGATCTCCATCCAGATCGCCCGGCTACCGGCCATCGGCAACCACCGCCGCATCGGCACGGTGTTGGTCATCCCGGGTGGTCCCGGCGGCTCAGGTATCGAAGATCTCAAGAGGAAAGGCGGCGCATTCACCGACCTGCGCCAGCGCTTCGACGTGGTCAGCCTCGCCCCGCGCAACACCACCGACCTGGGCGTCATCCCCTTCGACTGCCTCGCCACCGGCCCCTGGATCACCGTACCGCGCGATCACGCCGCATACGACAGGCTGGCCGTACGCAACAGCCAATCGGCCGAACGCTGCCGCGGCAGCGATCCCGCCTACTTCGACAACCTCGACTCCGGCTCCCTCGCCAAGGACATCGAAGCCATCCGTACAGCCCTCGGCGAGCAGCAACTGAGCTTCGTCGCCACCTCCTACGGCGGCGTGGTCGCCACCACCTACGCCCGCCTGTTCTCCGGCGCCGTCCGCGCCATGTACATCGACGGCGGCGTCAACCACCTCGCCGACCGGGCCGCGGACGTGCGGGACAAATCCACAACGATAGAGCGGCAGTTCGCCAGATTCGTGGCCTGGTGCGAATCCGCCCCCACCTGTGCCCTGCACCAGCGGGACGCGAGCGCCCTCTGGCGCGGCCTCCTCGCCAAGGCCGACCACACCCCCGTCCCCGTGAAGGGAACACGGGTCGCCTACAGCGGTTTCGACTTCATCGTGGCAGCCGCGCCCGATCTGATCACCCCAGGCCCGGCGCCCGACTTCCCCAACTGGCAGCGGTTCGCCAGAAGTGTCGACGAGGCCGTCGAGGGAGACGCCTCAGGCTTCGCCAGCTTCTTGGAACAAACCATGAAGAGCTTGAAGGTGCCGGCATTCACCGGCATGAACGTCACCCATTGCCCGGACGGTATGGGCTTCACGAGCTATCAGGAGTTCCAGCGGATGAAGGAGCTCGGCGAGCGGCTGTCCCGAAACTTCGCGGGCAACGCGCTGTGGCATCCGCTCGCCTGCGTGGGCTGGCCGACCCCCGTCACCAACCCCGCCGGCCCGATGCCCGCCGACCGACTCCCGCCCTTCCTCGGCGCGGGCACATGGGTAGATTACGGCTCCACCGCCGAACTCGTGATGCGCGTGCCCGGCTCGTCCACGGTCCGCTACAACGGGCCCGGGCACGGGCTCTATCTCGCAGGCAACCGGTGTACGATCTCGCACGCCAACCGCTACCTCACGTTCCTCCGCCTTCCCCCGCGCGGCACCACCTGCGAACCTCCACCCTCCAAGTAACCGGACCGGAAGAATCCCACCCTGCGGGGCGGGCTTCCCGCAAGGGCGGCGCAGGTCCTCGGCCAGCGGCCGTGCCAGGCGCCGTTGCGTGTAGGCGGGGCATCGAACCATCGGCCGATGGCTCCCGCCTCTCGCAACAGGCTGACCCGACGAAGCGCTACTAAGAGATTGTCGCCCTGAAGAAGCGTGGCCGGTAGATTCTCGAGTCGCGGTAGAGGTCGGCGTCCGGGTGGACGCGGTTGTCCATGCTGTTGACGTTGTAGGAGATCAGCAGCGACTCCTCGGTGCTCTGCTCGTAGTGCACGTGCGGGTTGTAGGAGATGATGTCGGGGTCGAGGTAGCTGCCGAGGGGACCGGGTTCGGGCATGCGGTAGACGCTGGTCTTGTTGGTGAAGCCGTCGAAGGGGTCACACGAGGTGAAGGCGTTGATCTGGCCGCTGAAGGCCTCCGTGCTGTCCTGGCTGAGCAGTAGGAACTGCCCCTTCCACGGCGTCACGCTGTACTCGTTGGCGATGCCGGTCATGATGTAGCCGGCGTTGTTCTCCACCTCTGTCCAGCCCCACAGGTTGAGGTACTGCCACCTGCCGACCCTCAGATCGTTGCCCTTGACGCGGGCCACCCGCATCTGCTTGTTGATGGGGGCGTCGGACACGCCGTAGATGTAGGTGTAGCCGTCGCCGCTGCGGCTGGCGGGCAGGATCGCCGAGCCCCAGGCCACGCCCGCACCTGAGGGCAGTTTGGTGATGTTGGTCGGTTTGGTGAGGTCGCTCAGGGAGAAGGTGGCGACCACGTTCTCGTCGAAGGCGAAAGGCATGGGCCCCGTGCCTTCCCTGCGGTACTTCTGGAAGACCACCTGCAGCGTGTTGCCCACGATGAACCCATCACCGCTCCAGTACCAGTGCGTGGAGTCCGGAGGAGGCAGTAACGCCTTGGGCTCCTCGGCGGTCCCGCCGTGCACGGTGGTGAGCTTGGTCCCGTCCTGGATGACGAAGGAGTTGTTGATCAGTTTGGCGCTGGTGGGCCTGGTGCCGTTGATGAGCGGACCGAGGAAGGTGTCGGAGAACAGCCACAGCGTCCTGCCGTCCGGCATCCGCATGGAGTAGGTCGAGTCGCCGCCCGTCCACCCGTCGGGTGTGGTGAAAGCGTAGTCGTTGAACGTGTCGGCGGGGGCGGCGTTGAGCTCCAGCGGCCCGATGCTGGGTTTGCGCAGGTCGCAGGTGCGGTTCTGGACCGGGACGTAGTTTCCGACCCACCAGAAGGCGCTCCCGTAGTCGAGCATCGCGGCGGCGGAGGACACGCGCAGGTCGTGGCGGGTGGCGATCATCGTGGCCACCATCGGGTAGCGGAAATCCTCGATCTTCACCTCCCTCTGGGTGTGACCCCACCTGTTGTGCGCCTGCGGGTACTCCGGCAGGGCGCTGGAGCCCTCGCCCGCCCGAGACCACACCAGGACGCTCCACGTGATGCCCGGCACCGGCTTACCGGGCAACACGGTGTACCCCTGGACGGTGAGCGTGGTCGGCGGCGCCCCCTTCTCCGCTGCCAGATCGATGTAGAAGCTGCCGCCAGGTTGGAGCTGGGGGCCCAGGAAAGTGTCGTAGCCGACGGACGCCGCCTGTGGAAGTCGGGCAGGTCGGGCGCCGCCGAGCATGTCCTCGTCGGTGGCGTTCTCCTTGGCCAGGATGCTCCGCCACATATCGACGTCGGGGTCTCTGTAGCCCATCGCCTCCATCAGCGGCTGCGGGGAGGCCAGGCGGTAGTTGGCGATGGCGAAGGTGTGCAGCAGCATGTTCAGGTCACGGCCGTTGAGCGAGGCCTTGATGGCGGTGATCGGCGCGGATTTGGCGCTGCGGATGTGCTCCCAGGTGTGCCGCACGAAGTCGGGGCCGATCTGCTCGGTCAGGTAGAGCGGCAGCAGGAATGCCCCGTACTGGCGTGATTCCCCCCAACCGTCCCAGGCGTTCAGCGCATCCCGCGGTCTGGAGAGAAATTCGCCGATATTGCGGGCGTACCGGATCTTCTGGGTCGGGTCGGGAACGTGCGCGGGATACTTCACATACGTCATGTGGGTGGCCCACTCGGCGGTGGCCTCCATCCACCAGTTCATCGACCCGAACTTGTCGGAGGCGAAGAAATCCCAGATCAGCTCCACACCCACCTGCCCGGCCGGCCAGTAGGAGTACTGGAAGACATGGAACAGCTCGTGACGCGCGTGGTAGTCGTAGCCCTCCGAGACGAAATCCTTCGAGTCGGAGGGAATCAGGATGGTCGGCAGGAAGTTGTAGCCGATCGGCATCACGAACGGCGCTTTCACCTTCCATTCGCCTCTTGGGTACGTGATCTTGTCGAGACCCACGAAGATGCCGTGGGGCACCGCCGGATTGCTGGTGATGGTGTAGCCCATCGCCCGATACGTCTTGGCCGCTATCGACACGGCTTCGACCATGTGCTGAATCACGGTCGGCCGCCCGCTCGGCTCGGCGGGTGTGGGCGGAACCCCGCCCACGACGTTGTAGAAGATGACGAAACCGTCGACATTCGCCCAGCAATAGAAATCCTTCGTCATGTACTCGAACGGCTCATCGCGCGCGCAGTCGTAGTTGGTGTTCGCGGCGTTGGTGCTTACGGTGTTGGTCTTCGCGGTGTCGGTGGTCGCGTGGCTCGCCTGAGCGGGGGGTGAGAGCACCTTCCGGGCCGACTCTGAGGCCTTTCCCGACATCGCCGACAGGTAGGTGAGATAGGTCTGGGGATCGGTGGACAGCGGACCTGTCGGGCGCAGCTCCTCGGGCACCGTCTCCGGAGCTGTCAGCGACGCCACGCCGTAGGTGACCATGTCGTCGACCGACAGATCACCGGCCTGGTAGGCGCTGACGATCTTTTCGTTCGGCCCGAAGACCTGAGATTCCGTGGATGCCTGGGCGGGGAGTGAAAGAAGGATCGTGGGGAGCAGAAGGAAAAGGAGGCCTACCAAGGCCGCGCGCCTCATGCGGGGAGTATCACATGATCTTTAGATGCGGTGATGGATCGTCGCAGGAGCGAATTGGTTCGCATGGGGACCTCCTTCGACTTCGGGGAACGGTCACAACAAACGTGGCTGATCTTGCCGCCATCAGCTTGCTACGGCGGCGCCTCGCGGTCGTTAGCGGTGAGCGCAGTCTTTCTTGACACTGCGCGCACACCGGCCGAGCGCTCCCGGGCACGGTGGAGGCCCAACGGGGATCACGGGGAGTCCAGCACGGAGTGGCGATAGTCCTTGGGGGACATCCCGTACGCCCGGCGAAAGGAGCGGCTGAAGTCCGTGGCGTGCGTGAACCCCCATCGGGCTGCGATGTCCTGTATGGAGCGCGCTCGCAGCTGGGGGTCGGCGAGGTCCGCGCGGCAGCTCTCCAGCCTGCGTTGCCGAATCCACGCCATCAGGGTGGTTTCCGGCCGCTGGAAGAGCAAGTGCAGGTAACGCACGGAGATGTGGTGGTGGGCGGCGATGGCGGCGGGGGACAGGTGCGGGTCGGCGAGGTTGTGTTCGACGAAGGCCCGGATGCGTACCCTCAGCACCTGCTGCTGGGTCTCGGGCGGGAGGCGGTCCTGCGCGTTCAGGCGATGCGCGATGAAGGCCATGGCCAGATCCAGCGTTAGCGTCCCCAGCCGCCTCACGTCCAGAAGCGCCATCGAGGAAGCCTGGCGGACCAGGTTCCTGAGGTAGTGGGCGAGGATCGCCGCCATACCGGCACGCGCGGGCATACGCTGCGCGAGGAGTTCGTCTACCTTCTTCTCGGGCAGGGGCAGATGGGCCCTCGGCAGGTGCAGGATCATCGCCCGCGACGTTCCCTCAAGGCCACGCCCGTCATACGGGTGAGAGGTCCCCCACATGACCAGGTCCCTGGCATGGATTCTGGTGTCCTTGCCCGCCTGAGAGAGCCACATCTCGCCTCCCGTGATGAGGGCGAGTTCGTACATCTCCGGGTCGGAGCGGCGGATCAGCGCCGGGGTGCGCTCCGATCTCAGCGTGGGGAAGGACATGGTAGTGATCCGTAGGTCGTCCAGGTCCATGGCCCCGGCGGTGGCCCTGAAGTCGTCGGTGTGATCGCTGGTGATCCGGATGGGGGCCACGTCATGGCTGATCAGATCGCACCACCAGTCGAACCGCTGACCGGGGGGCAGGTCCGTGCTCTGCAAGGCGATGAAGCTCATCAAGCACCTCTCACGACGCATCGGTTGCGTTTTCCATGGGCCGCGGCGGTGACGGCACGACCGTCCTGCCGCCTCGGGGACGCTGAACTCGGTCGGCGACACCATGCCGGCCTCCATGATCAGTACGTAGAGGCAGCCTGCCGCGCATCTGACGAACGATCAATCACCCGGCCGACAATCCGAGACAAGTACCTTGAGGGTGTGTGAAGCGCTCCGGGCACGAAGAGGCGATTCAGCTGGCGTCTGCCGTTTCAGTGTGCGTTGAGCGCAGCTACTCCGGGCGCACACGCAAATATATGCGATTCGCATATATATTAGCGCTATGCACACATCCGAGCGCACTGAAGCGGCCATCGGTCGCTGGCACGAGGCCGTCAACCGTGCGGACCTGGACGCTGCACGGCTCGCCGTGGCGGACCAGATCGTGGTCAACGGACCAAAGGGAGCTGGGGCGGTCACACCAGATGGCTTCGCGGATTGGATCATCCGATCGGGCATCCAGATGCGGCCCCGGTCGTGGCACCCGATCAGCGATCGGGTGCTGGTCGTCGAGCAGGATGCGCGGTGGCCGCAGAATGAGGCCTGGAGTCGCGTTGCGACGGCGTTTCGTGTGACCGGTGATCGTGTTTCCGCTGCGCTGCGGTTCCCGGATCTGCGCGCGGCGTTGGAGTTCGCGTACATCTACACCGAACTGGCCGCGACGGAGTAGGTATCGTGGCGAAGAGGCATGCCGAGCCAGAGGGCGCGGGTCAGGCTCTGTTCCAGTTCGTTCGTCATTGGTCACGTCGCTGGAACGGACCGGAGGACCGCAAGGAAGCCGAACGGGGCCGCGACGTCCTCGTCACCGAGGCCGTCTACGCGCTACGAGACCGCGCAGAGGTAACCGTCAACGATGTTGCCGCCGAACTGGCCATCGACCAGTCGGGGGCGTCGCGGATGCTGTCACACGCCATTGAGCAGGGACTCCTCACGACAAGTACATCGCTGAGAGATGCACGCCGACGCACCGTCGCACTGACCGATGTCGGCCGTGACTTCCTCGCGGCGGCTCACCAGTGGCAGGACTCCATGTTCGCGGTGCTCACCGAAGACTGGACTCTGGAAGAGCGCAACCAGTTCCATCGCGCAATGACGAGACTCCTCAAGCGATCCGCAGACCTGTCACATGAGCGTTAACGCCCGTGTCCCGGGGTGAGAGGCAGCATTCGGCGGTGTTGAGAATCGCCGAATCGTGGATGCCTTGGCTCTCTCCGAACCCCCGTGGATCGAAGATCACCACATCGAACCACCAGGTCAGGCTGGCGAAGGCGTCCTTCCTCGGCGAAAGGTGGATCCCCGGTTTCCGGCGCATCGCTTCGCCGTACTAACGGTCTGTCGTTCGCCGGGCGGAGAAGACCTGTCGCCAGCGTTCGGCGGCCCGGGTCATGTCGTGGCCGGTGTGCTCGAGGAACTGGCCCATGTCCTCCAGTCGGGCGCCGGCGGGTGTGGCGGTGCCGAAGGTCGCGGCGCCTTGCCGGGCGGCGTCGGCCAGGATGGTGTTCATCCGGGCACTCGCCATCCATGCGTGGTACCAGACATCGTCGTCGATCACGTAGCGGTCGCGTCGTCGCCGGGGGTCGCGCTCGCGTCGGATCAGTGCCTGCCCTTCGAGGTCGCCGATGGCCTTGGAGATCGATGCCGGGCTGACGTGAAGTCGTTGGACCAGGTCGGCGGCGGTGAGGCTGCCGGTGTCAGTGGCGTAGAGGCAGGCAAGCACTCTGGCCGTCATCCGGGGAAGCCCCGTCTTGACCATCAGCGAGGCGAATCGTTCCTCGAAGTCGCGGACTGATTCGGGGTCACGCCCATGTGCGTCGGTGGCGGCCGGCACCGTCGGGGCAGGGGTTCGCTTGCGCCGGCGAGCGCGCCGTTCAGTGGCCTGGTGTGCCTGATTGGGCTGGTAGCCGCCCGGGCCGCCATTGCGAGTGATCTCCCGGGTGATGGTGGAGGTGGGGCGAGCCAGGCGTCTGGCGATCTCGGCGTAGGTGAGTCCTTCGGCCAGTCCGTCGGCGATGTGCTGGCGGTTCTGGCGGGTGAGCCTGCCTCCTGGCATGGGGCGTTCGCCTCCTGGTGCGTGACGGATCTGCGCGGGCCGATGGACAGTATGCGTTCACGCTCATCTCATTGCAACTTTGACTGCAGTCGCATTGCGTTCAATTGCATTGCTGTTGCAATAATTAGAGCGCTCTGAGCTGCGATGATGCCGAAATCAGGGCTTCGTTAAATTGACTAAGATATGAACGCAACGTAGCCTTTCTTCTGTCCTGAAGATTGTGAAGAGAAACTCGCTCGGAAGGAACGACATGACCCCACCCCTCCCAGCCTTGGCAGGGTTACCCATGACACACCCTTCGGGCTGTCCCTTCGATCCCCCGATGCACCGTCTCCCGGTCACCTGGAAGGCCTAACCGATGAAACTCACCACGATCTTGTACGGCTCGCGCAACCGAAACGGAGAGACCCTCATGCTCACCCGCACGGCTCGATCAAGCATCGGCCTGCTCGTCGCCGCAGCGTCGGTGGCGGGTAGCGCCATGGCAGCCCCCACGGCATCCGCCTCGGCGGCGGACGCCCCCGACCATGCCGCGGTCCAGAAAGTGCTCGACCAGGCCGTGGCCGAAGCCCGTTTTCCGGGCATGGTCGCCGAGGTCCGCGACGCTCGTGGGCGGTGGTACGGCTCGGCGGGGGTGGCCGACACCCGAACCGGCCGCAAGCGCCAGCCGCACGAGCGGTTCCGTATCGGCAGCGCCGCCAAGGCGTTCACGGCCACCGTGATCCTGCAGCTCGAAGCCGAAGGCAAGCTGAGCCTCGACGACACCGTGGACAAGTGGCTGCCCGGCGTGGTCCAGGGCAACGACAACGACGGCGGCACGATCACCATCAGGCACCTGCTCAACCACACCAGCGGAATCTTCAACTACGGCAACGACAAGGAGGAGGCCGTCAAGTTCACCGGCCCCGCGTTCCTCGAGCACCGCTACGACAAGTACACGCCCGAGCAGCTCGTAAAGATCGGCCTGCGCAATCCGCGCTACTTCGAAGAACCGGGCGACGGCTTCACGTACACCAACACCGGCTACATCCTCGCCGGGATGATCGTCGAGAAGGCGACCGGCAAGACGCTCGCCGGCGAGATCTCGCGGCGGATCGTCCGCCCGCTGGGCCTGACCGGGACGTACCTGCCCGGCGAGGAGACGAAGATACGCGGACCGCACCCGCGGCACTACTCGACGTTGTTCGCGGCCGAACCCGACGCCAAGATCTACGACGTGACCGAGATGAGTGCCACCACCGCCTGGGCAGCGGGCGGCATGGTCTCCACGATCGGCGATCTCCACCGATTCGCCGGCGCGCTGCTGCGCGGCGGGCTTCTCCCGCCCGCCCAGCGGCGGGAGATGTTCACCATGACCAAGACCGGGGTCAAGATGCCGGACGGCACCTGGAAGGACACATGGATCCCCGACACCACCTACGGCCTCGGCATCTTTTCGTGGCAGCTGTCGTGCGGCGCGACGGTCTGGGGCATCGGCGGCGCCATCACCGGTGGGTTCTCCTTCTCGATGGGCACCCGCGACGCCAAGCGCATGGTCACCACCAACATGAACATCGACCGGTATGGCCAGTACAACTCGCTCGACACGATCAAGAATGTGCTTCAGGCCGGGTTCTGCCCCTCCGGCTCCAAGACGCGCAACCAGTGACGACCAGCGTGGACCGGGAGCGCTGACCGCACCTGCTCTCGGCGTTGCTGCTCCTGGGCGCATATCGCACACACTCGCGGTAACCGGCAGATCAGCGCTCGTCAGCCACCCGACAAGACTCGTTTAAGTTCGGTGGTTGTGCTGGTTGAGGGGCTCGGCCGCCGCGCGTGCGAGCTCGGTGCGGTTGGCGAGCTGAAGTTTGGCGTAGATGTGCGCCAGGTGGGTCTTGACCGTGCCACGGCTGACGAACAGGCGGGTGGCGATCTCGGGGTTGGACAGCCCCTTGGCGGCGAGGTCCGCCACGGACCGCTCGGCCGGGGTGAGGCTCTACCAAGCTGGCGACGCGGCAGAGGACGAGATCGTGGTCGATCCGAATCCGTAGGGCCTCATGGTGCACCGGAGAGCAGGCGACTTCCGGCGTAACGGTCGACCGAGGACCCGGACACCGACGACGTCCCTCCGCAGGCGCGGGCAGCCCAGGTGCATCCGGATCAGCGCCGGCGCAGGCGAGCAGGGGTGTACGCAGGTACGCCATCCACGCCAGATCAAGATCTATCTCGCGGGAACATTCGCCCCGATCCCGGACAGCGGGCTGTCACGGCCGTTCCTGTTCCTGGGCAGCCAGGCGATGCACAGCCCGGGTGGCAAGGACATCACCTGGGAGCGTGACTGGGAACATCTGACGGGGTGGAAGCGCTGGCTCGTGGTGGCCGGGGCGGAGCACGTCTCCTTCACCGACACGGCTCTGCTGGTGGAGCAACTTGGCATCTACCGCAACCCAGGCATGTCGGGAGCACGCGCGGTGGAGATCACCCGCAGCTACGCCCGAGCCTTCTTCGACCTGCACCTGCGCGGCAAGCCCCAGCCCTCGCTGGACAAGCCGTCGGCACGCCACCCTGAGGTCAAGCTCTGCTCGGTGGAATCGAAGAGCTGCCAATAGCCGAGCACAACAAGCGGCGAGCCTATCCCGAAGCCATCGAGCAGGCTTATGCCGACTCCGCGGAGGTACGGCATCACTGACGCCGCTGGCACCAGCGTCTGGCACCTGCCGGTGACCAACGAGTACGGTGCGCGGCCAGCTACGAGGGCCATGGCCGCCTGTCGTATGGGCCGAATCGGCCCCAGGCGACGACGGCGGCCGCGACGAATCTAGTCCCCGCCGGGGAGGGAGAGGCCGGCGTAGACCTGGTTGAGGACGGTGGGCAGCAGGGCGTTGGCCGTGGTCCTGCCGTCGGGCGTCAGGGTCAGGTTCGTCCAGAGGACGAGTGTGACCTCGTTGTCCGGGTCGTGGCCGATGAAGGAGTTGAAGCCGGGGAGTTCACCGCCGTGGTAGTACATCGAGGCGTTCGGACCGAAGCGCTGGTGGGTGATGCCGTACCCGTACTTCTTTCCGTCGGGCGCGGCTGGGTCCTCGGCTTGCGGGCTGTGGAGCCACTGCCGCTGGAACGCGGGGTTGAGGACCTTGCCCGTTACCAGAGCCCGGATCCAGGTGGCCAGGTCGTCCGCGGTGGAGATGACGCCTCCGGCGGCGGTGGCGTAGGAGGGGTTCTGGTGGGTGTAGTCCACCGGCCGGAGCTTTCCGGACCGGGCCGCCGCCTGTACGTCGGCGGGGTAGGGCTGGTCGACCAGCGCGTAGGCCGATCCGCCGTACATGTAGCCGTGTGAATAGGGGGTGGGGAGGGACAGGTTGTCGGCGGCGGGCAGCGAAGTCCCCGCCAGCCCGAGCGGGGCGAACAGCCGGTCCTGGAACTGCTGGGCCAGTGGGTGGCCGCCCGCCCTCTCGGCGACGAGGCCCAGCAGCGCGTAGTTGGTGTTGCTGTACTCGTAGGACGCGTCGGGGGCGAAGTTCGGCGGGCGCCGGAACGCGAGGTCCAGCATCGCCTGCGGCGTGAAGGCCTTGCCTGGGTCGGCGTCCAGGGACGCCGCGAGCTCGGGTGCGTCGGTGTAGTTGTAGAGTCCGCTGCGCATCTTCAGCAGCTCGGCGATGGTGATGTGTTCGCCGTTGGGCACTCCGGGAACGTAGGCGGACACCGGGTCGCTCAGCCGGAGTTTGCCGTCCTGGGCGAGGAGGATGATCAGCGCCGAGGTCATGGTCTTGGTGTTGGAGGCGATCCGGAAGTGGTCGCCCGTGGTGGGCGGTTCGGCTGTGCCCAGCTCGGTGGTGCCGACGGTCGCCCGGAAGGTTCCCTGCGGGGTGCGGAGCAGGACCACCGCGCCGGGAACCATGAGCTTCTTCGCCGCACGCTCGACGGCGGACTGGAGCACGGCCGGATCGATGGGCTTCAGCGCCGACGAAGTGGAGTCGGAGGCGCTCGCCGTCGCCGCAGGTGTGGCGGACGCGTCGGAGAGGGCCGTGAACCCCGAGGGCACGGCGCAGCTCGCGATCAGCAGGGCAGCGCCCAGTGCCGGCAGAGCCATACGGCGGGCGGTACGCGACGCCCCGAAACCAGCCCTCATCTGGCGGTTCGGCGCAGCTCGGGAATTCCTCATGCCAGCCCCCCGTGCTCGGCGGTCCAGTACCGCGGCCAGGGTGATACGAAAAGTGATGCGGCACGACCGAAGAGGACAAAACTGAATAAAGTACGTAATTTATCATCTTTCGACGTTGAGAACGGCGTCTCCGTTGAGGTAGCGCCCAGGTGAGGTGCCGACGGTTCGGCGGAACGCCGCGAGGAAAGCGCTCGGGGTCGCGTACCCCACGGCGTGCGCGGCCTGCGATACCGCTCGGCCTTCGGCGAGGAGGGGCAGGGCGGCCCGCAACCGCACGTGGGTGCGCCAGCGGTCGAAGCTCATGCCCGTGTCGCGGACGAACAGCCGGGTCAGGGTGCGCCGGCTCACGCCGATGGAGCGTGCGTGGGTCTCAAGGCTCCGCGGGTCGGCGGGGTCGGCGAGCAAGGCGTCGGCCACGGCTCGTACGCGGTCGTCCACGGGCAGCGGAACGTCGATCGGCAGGGCCGGCAACGGGCGCAACAGGTCCAGCACCACCGCCTCGGCCCGCAGTCGTGCGTCATCGGCGAGATCCTCACGGCCGAGGTAGCTGATCAGCTGGGCCAGCAGCCCGTCGACGCCGACCGCGGTGGGCTCCGCCCAATCCAGAGCGCACCGCTCTGGATTGAGGTAGAGGCTGCACAGCACCGCGTCGCGGGTCGCCCCGACCTCGTGGACGACTCCCGCCGGCAGCCACAGGGCCCGGGTGGGCGGCAGGATCCAGTACGAGTCGGCGACGGCGACGCCGAGCACACCGCTGCGCGTCCATGCCAACTGGTGGTGCGTGTGGCTGTGCGGGGAGATCCACTGCCCTGATGCCAGCGGGAAGCTCCCGACCACGATCACCCCGACCGCGGTCGGGGGAGTGGTGTCGACGGCCTCGATCACGGACTTCAGCATGCCCTTCAGGGTATGTCCTCAAGGCGATACGCTCTGGCCCCATCGCGGATTGTGGCCAGCCTGAGCCGGCCATAGCATCGTCGGATGCTGTTCAATCCTTTGTCCCACCAGCGTACGAACGTCCTGCCCGCACCGGCGGGACACCGATCATGACCCTGGTGTCTCCCGCGGTCACCGGCCGCCGCCGGGCGGCGCTGGTCGTGCTGTGTTTCGTGCAGTTCATGCTGGTCCTGGACGACAACGTGGTGAGCGTCGCCCTCCCCAGCCTCCGCGACGACCTGGGCTTCAGCGGCCCGGGACTGGCTTGGGTCGTCAACGCCTACTTCCTGGCCTTCGGCGGGCTGTTGCTGCTGGCCGGCCGCGCGGCCGACCTGCTGGGCCGACGCCGGGTCTTCCTCCTCGGGGTGGCGCTGTTCGGCGTGGCGAGTCTCGCCTGCGGGCTGGCCCAGCAGCCCTGGCAGCTCGTGGCCGGGCGGTTCGTCCAGGGCGCGGGCGCCGCCATGGCCAGCCCGGCCGCGCTGTCCCTGATCACCCTGTTGTTCCCCGGCGCCGAGGAGCGCGCCAGAGCACTGGGCCTCTGGGGTGCCATCGCGGCCCTGGGCGGCACGACGGGCCTGGTGATCTCCGGTGTACTGACCGACCTCATGTCCTGGCGCTGGATCTTCCTGATCAACCTTCCCGTAGCGGCGGTGGCCCTCGCGCTGCTTCCTCGCCTGGTCACCGAGAGCCGGGCCACCCACCGGGCACGCTTGGACGTACCCGGCACCGTCCTGGGCACCGCCGCCGTGGTGTCCCTGGTCTATGGCCTGCTCCAGGCCGGGGAATCGGGCTGGGCGGACATGGCCGTCATCGCTCCTCTGCTGCTGGCCGCCGTCTTGGCCGCAGGGTTCCTCGTGATGGAGTCGCGGGCTGCTGAGCCGCTGGTGCCGAGGTCGTTCCTGTCCGACCGGACGCGGGCCGTCGCCAACGGCGCGACCCTGCTGTTCTCCGCGGCCTTCTACGCGA
The DNA here is from genome assembly GCF_040645915.1 of Nonomuraea sp. NPDC046570. Taxonomy (NCBI): domain Bacteria; kingdom Bacillati; phylum Actinomycetota; class Actinomycetes; order Streptosporangiales; family Streptosporangiaceae; genus Nonomuraea; species Nonomuraea sp. NPDC046570. The sequence continues at coordinate 59,599 of NZ_JBEYZF010000005.1, forward strand.
TGGCCTTCCTGCTGATGATCCACCTGCAGACTGTGCTCGGGTACGGCCCGCTCCAGGCCGGCGTCGCCTACCTGCCCTTCGGCGCCGGAATCCTCGCGGGCATGTGGCTGTCCACCCGGGCGCTGATGAGGATGGGAGTGCGCTGGACGCTGGTCCTGTCCTTCCTGATCAGCTCGGGTGGGCTGCTGTTGCTGTCCGGCTTGGCTGCGGGCGACCCGTACGCGGCGGGCGTGCTGCCGGGCATGCTCGTCACGAGTCTGGGATGCGGGCTGAGCCTGCCGGTCTTGACGGCGGCCGCGGTCACGGGCACCACCGAGGAGAACGCCGGTCTCGGCTCGGCTTTGTTCACCTCCGTCCAGCAGGTGGGCGGCGCGGTGGGAATAGCGGTCCTGGTCACCCTCGGCGCGCATCGCGGCGAAGTACAAACCGACCCGCTACGCGCCGCGACGGAAGGCTTTTCGCTCGCGCTCACCATCGCCGCCGCCCTCCTCGCCCTCGGCGCCATACTCATAGCCGCCCTGCTCCGAACCAGGGACGGGACCGCGCTGCGAGCCGCCCCGTAGCGCAGGGGCCGCAGGCCAGCTGGACGAGGCGGTCCGCGCAGTTGCAGGCCGCCTACCCGAACCTGAAGCAGAACGCGATGTACGGGACCTTCGCCACCGTGCCGGGCAACCCCAAGGCGTCCTACATCCTCCTCGTGTCGAAGAAGATGGTCGTCGGTGTGACCCTGATCCTGACCGCGCAGGACTGCCTCAGGTAGCGGCCCGTCACGCGAGCCCGTACGGCTTGACCGGCCCGGCTACGGACGGATGAGCTCGGCGGCCCAGCCGCGCCGCCCCGAGGACGAACGGCTCGGCCTTGAGGTCGGGGCGGCCGCTATCAGGCGCCTCGACAAGCGGGAGTGCTCCCCGCTAGATCCAGCCCTCGAGAACGGTCATGAAGTCCTCGAACAGGTGGCGGTGGATCGTGTGCTCGGCACCCTTCACCACGCGTACGTCGAAGCCCTTGGAGACGAGGGCGTCGGCGAATTCCGGGGAGACCAGATCGCTCGGGTCGGCCAGCTGGACCAATGAGGGAACCACCGGCCGCGGCGTGAAGTCCGAACCGACGAGCGAAGTCAGCGCCAGCGCGGTCGCCGGGTCCCACTTGGCCAGCATCTCGATCTCAAGCGCGCATTCCTCGGCGGACCAGCCGGGATGGACCTGCTGAACCGTCTCCAGGGTCTGGTCCTTGAACGTGGCCAGCATCGCGCCCAGATCCACTCCGTCGGTCTCGGGCAGGCGGAACCCCGGATCCGAGTAGACCGCCTTGGCCGGCTTGAGCCGTTCGACCGCGACCGCAAGGGTGAGACCGCCGAGCGAGTGACCGATGGCCAGGCCGGGGCCCGCCGGAACCGACTCCAGCACGCTCGACGCGTACAGCTCCGGGGTGTACCCCTCGGCGCGCGGGCTGTCGCCGTGGCCGGGCAGGTCCACCACTCCACAGAGCGGGCCCGATGGGGGAGGGCCGGCCGTCAATGCGTGGACAGCAGGATGACGCCGACCGTCACGATGCCGGCCGCGGCGATGCGCCGGGGGCCGAGCCGTTCGGCGAAGAACAGCGTGCCGATGAGCGCGCCCCACAGGATGCCCGTCTCGCGGAGCGCCGCGACCTCGGCGAGCGCGCTGCCGGTCTGCGCCCACAGCACCAGCCCGTACGACAGCATCGAGATCGCTCCTCCGCCGGCCGAGACCCGCCAGCGGTCGCGCGAGGCGGCCACGATCGCCCGGCCGCGTACGGCCGTCATCAGCGCGAAGGCCAGGACCCCCTCGACGGCGAACATCCACACCGTGTAGCCGAGCGCCGTACCGGACTCCCGTACGCCTATGCCGTCCACCACGGTGTACGTCGCGATGGTCGCTCCGGTCAGCATGGCCGCCGTCACGGCCTGGCGGGACGGCAGGCGCTGCCGTCCCGCCCCGGCGAGCGCCAGCGCCGCCAGCCCGCCGCATGTCGTGGCCAGGCCGCACACCTGGAGGATCGTGAGCCGTTCCCCCAGGAACGTGGCCACGACGGCGACGAGCAGCGGCGCGCTCCCCCTGGCGATCGGATAGACCTGGCCGAAGTCGCCCAGTTCGTAGCAGCGGATGAGCAGCAGCATGTACACCAGTTGCATCGCGATCGAGACGACGCCGTACGGCCAGGACCCGGGCGCGGGTGGAGCCACGAAAGGCAGCAGCGGCAGGCAGATCAGCGACTGGGTGATCCCCATGACGCCGAAGGCCGCGTGCCGGTCGGGCACCGCCTTGGCGAGCGCGTTCCACGTGGCGTGCAGCAGACCGGCGAACAGGACCGCGACAGCGGAGAACACGGGCGCGTCAGCCGGAGACGCCGGTGCGGCCGTTTTCGAGGCGGCCCATCATCCGGCGGTGGAAGGACGGGTCCTCGGCGACGGTCAGCCGCAGGTCGTACCAGCCGGACGCGGTGTCCCAGTCGACGACCGCCCGGTCCCCGGCCGCGACGACCACCTCGCGCCGGTCGGCGCCGTAGGCGAGCGCGTCGAGCGTAAGCGTCAACGGCGCCGGTCCCGGGTTGGCGATCGTCACGGTGAGCCGACGGCCGTCGCCGCGGGAGGACACCGCCGTCCGGGCCGCCGGGCCCGTACGCGAGCCGGTGAACTCGCGCCGGAACCCGTTCGGGCCGGTGAGGGTCAGCTGGTAGCCGCCCTCTCCGACGGGGACGGTGAGGGACTGCGCGCCGAGCACGTCGAAGTGGCGCGGGAACGCGAACTCCCCGGCGTACGGGTAGAGCGCGAAGTGGCTGCCCCGCTCCCCGGCGTCCGTCATGGTGACGATCAGCCCGTCGTCCGCCAGGACGGCGGACGCCTCCGGCCGATACGGCAACGGCCGGGCGGGCCGCGTGCCGGGCTCCTGCGCGGCGAGCCGCCTCTCGGCGGGCGGGCTCGCCGGCCAGCGCACGCGGAACGGGGGCACGGTCACGGCCGCCTCGGCCGCCGTCACCGCGGGTACGGCAGGCGGCGCCGACGTGAAGTCGAACGCCGAGGTGAGGTCTCCGGCGACCTGCCGCCGCCACGGGCTGATGTTGGGCTCGTCGACGCCCAGCCAGCGTTCCACGAAACGGATCGTCGAGGTGTGGTCGAACACCTCCGAGCAGACGTACCCGCCGGCGGTCCACGGCGACACGACCGTCGTCGGCACGCGGTAGCCGAGCCCGATCGGCAGCCCGTCGACGAACTCGTGCTCGGTGCCTTCCGGCGGCAGCGGAGGCGGCACGTGGTCGTAGAAGCCGTCGTTCTCGTCGAAGGTGAGGAACAGCGCGGTCCGCTCCCACACCGAGGGGTGCGCGGCGAGCGCGTCCAGGATCTCGTAGACGAGGCCGGCGCTGTGCGCCGGGCTGGACGGGTCGGGGTGCTCGGAGTACGCCTCCGGCGCGACGATGTAGGAGACCTGGGGCAGCCGCCCCTCGGCGACGTCCGCGCGGAAGGCCGCGGCGAGCCGCCCCGGCGGAACCCGGTGCAGGCCCCGCTCGTACGCGTCCCGCTCGGCCGGGGTGAGCGCCTCGACGCCTTCGCGCAGCGCCGCGAGCATCTCCTCCCGCTCCTGCGCGGGCAGCCCGGCGATCGACGTGTAGAAGGAGTGCAGGCTCCGGCAGGGCGTGAGGGCCAGGGCCTTACGGGCGACGCGCTTGAAGGACGCGAAGTAGTCCAGGGAGTTGCACTGGTAGTTGTCCCACTCCTGGTAGACCCGCCAGGTCTTGCCCGCCGTCGTCAGCCGCTCGGGATAGGACGTGTGCGGATAGCCCGGGTGGGTGTCCTCGTCGCAGGCGTCGTTGGCGGTGGTACGCCGCCCGGACGGCTCGTGGCCGACGGTCCCCGACCAGTGATAGAGGCGGTTGGGGTTGGTCGGCCCGAACATCGAGCAGTGGTAGGCGTCACACAGCGTGAAGGTCTCGGCCAGCTCGAACTGGAACGGCAGGTCGCGGCGGTCGAAGTGGACCATCGCCCCCGGCCCCTTGCCCGCGATCCAGCCGTCGTGCCAGCCGCCGCCCCTGGTCCGCTGCCCGGTGTCCCATTCGTGGTCCACGCCCTCCACGTACTGGAGGTCGCCTTCGGTCAGGTTCCGGTCGCCCATGCCGTCGCGTACCGGGTAGGGGAGGACTCCGGACTGGTCGAACACCGGCCTGCCGTCCGGCAGGGTGATGGCGTTGCGGTCGCCGAACCCGCGCACTCCGCGCAGTGTCCCGAAATAGTGGTCGAAGGAACGGTTCTCCTGCATGAAGAACACGACGTGCCGGAGGGCGCCGAGCCCCCCGGGCGGCGCCGGCCGGGCCAGCGCCGCCCGCAGGGACGGGGGAAGAGCAGACACGAGAGGGGTATGCCTTTCAGCGGGATCTGACGTGGAATCCCGGGCGTTCACGCCCGGGAGGAAACGACAGCGAGGGAGGGCCTCCAGGCCCGAGCGGTGCCGTGACAGTTGGTTCACGTGAGCTGCTCAGCCCGGCCGTTTCTGGTTCTCGTCGGTGAACACCTCGCGCTGGTACTTGGGCGTGAAGACCAAGTGGGCGTGGAGGCTGTGCGACGGTCCGGCCTCTCCGGATATCGGGGTTCGGTTCCCATCACGGTGACATGGACCGAATGGTAGTTTGTTCGATTGTGAAACTGGTGGTGCAGGTGAAGCTCCTGCCAACGCCTGAGCAGGCGGCGGCGCTGGAGGCGACCCTGCGCGGCTGCAACCAGGCCGCCGATCTCGTCGCGCGGACCGCGTTCACCACCCAGATCACCCGCGAGTACGACCTGCGCAAGCAGTGCACTCCTGGAGCTTCCACCAACTTGGGAGCTTCATCGCCTGCAAGGCCCGACAGGCCGGGATCGCTCTTATCCATGTCGATCCGGCCTACACCAGCCGGCAATGCTCGGCCTGCGGGCATACCGATCGGGCCAACCGGCCAGAACAGGCCGTCTTCTCCTGTACGTCGTGCGGTTTCGCTGAGCATGCCGACGTCAACGCAGCCCGTAACATCGCCGCGCGCGGTGTAGCGGGCTGGGCAGTGAGTCACGCTGCCTGACGCGGACCAGACCGTCGAAGCCATCGACGGCGAGGAACTGCAAGCTCGGTCGTTTACGGCCGAGAAGCTGACAGCTTGCGGCAGTTGAGCGCGTCGGGAGGATGTCAAGCGGGTTCCTCGGACACGGTGTGACGCGCGAGAACCGCGACGTCGAGGGGGTGGAGGACGACCTGCTCGACCTCGGGCCGCCCGGGGGCGAGCAGGTGGTGGGACCGGTACGGAAGATCGACCGTGTGGGACTGGGTGGTGTGGTTGAGCAGCAGCAGGAACTCCCGGCCGCCGCCCGTGCGCACCGCCGCCTGCACACCCTCGGGCAGGCCGCGCAGCACCGGCTCGGCGCCCGCCTCGGCGAGCGCCTCCGCCATGACCGCACGCATGATCGTCTCGTCGGGGCGGGTGGCGACGTACCGGACCGTGCCCGCGCCGAACCGGTTCCTGGTGACCGCGGGCGTGCCGTCGGGGAAGGCCAGCAGGACGTCCGCGCCCTCGAGGCGTACGTCCTCCCGCCACAGATCGGCGGTGCCGTCCCCCAGTGGGAAGGTCTCGCCCTCGGCGGCGGGCAGATACTCGTCGACCCGCAGGCCGAGCGGCGCCCGCAGCGGGCCCGGGCAGCCGCCGTGATGGACCCGGTCGTTGCCGTCCACCACGGAGGTGAAGAACGACACCAGCAGGTGGCCTCCGACCGAGACGTAGCCCGCCAGCCTCTCCGCGTGCTCCTCGGTGAGCAGGTACAGGTTGGGGATCACGACGAGTTTGTAGCCGGACAGGTCCGCGCCGGGCGGCAGCACGTCCATGCCCACGCCGAGGTCGAACAGCGGGCCGTAGTGGTCCTGCGCCCGGTCGACGGCCTTCAGCCCGTCGGACGGATGGGAGTCGAGTTCGAGTGCCCACCAGCTGTTCCAGTCGAACAGCACGGCCACCTCGTTCGCCACCCGGGTGCCGGCCAGCTCCGGTACGGCCGCCAGTTCGGCGCCCAGGGCGGCGACCTCCTGGAACACCCGGGTGTCCGTGCCCCCGTGCGGCACCATCCCAGAGTGGAACTTCTCCGCGCCGCCGCGCGACTGCCGCCACTGGAAGTACATGACGGCGTCGGCGCCGTGCGCGATCGCCTGCCAACTCCACAGGCGCATCCGGCCGGGCGCCTTGACGCCGTTGCGCTGCCGCCAGTTGACCGCCGACGGCGCCTGCTCGACCAGGTACCACGGGTCGCCGCCGTGCGCGCAACGCGCGAGGTCGTAGGCGAGGCCGGCCGCCACATGCGAGCGCGGCCAGAACGGGTCGGGGTAGCTGTCGAGCCCCACGATGTCCATCCCGCCGGCCCAGGAGTGCATGTCCACGGGCTTGTGGTGGGCGAGGAAGTTCGTCAGGACCGGCACATCCGGGGTGACGCGCCGCAGGATCGCCGCCTCGATCTCGAAGCACGCGCGCAGCGCCTCGCTGCTGAACCTCTTGAAGTCGAGCTGCTGGGCCGGGTTGGCGTACGTCGGCGCGATCCTGGGCGGCAGGATCTGCTCGAAGGAGGTGTAGCGCTGGGACCAGAAGTCCGTGCACCAGGCCGCGTTCAGCGCCTCGACGTCGCCGTACCGCTCGCGCAGCCAGCGGCGGAAGTCGCGGGCCGACTCCTCGCAGAAGCACTCGGCGACGTGGCAGCCGTACTCGTTCCCCACGTGCCAGAAGCCCAGGGCGGGGTGGTCTTTGTAGTGTCCGGCGAGCACCTCGACCAGGCGGGCGGCCCGGTCGCGGTAGACCGGGCTGGACGGGCAGTAGTGCTGGCGGCCGCCCGGCGACAGGACGGCGCCGGACGCGGTGACCGGCAGGATCTCCGGGTGCTCCGCGGCCAGCCACGGCGGCGGCGAGGCGGTCATGGTGGCCAGGTCGACGGTGATCCCCGTCGCGGCCAGCTCGTCCATCACCGTGTCGAAGTAGGAGAGGTCGTACGCGCCCGGCGCGGGCTCGACCCGCGCCCATCCGAAGACGCCGAGCGTGACCAGGTTGACCCCGGCCTCGGCCATCAGGCGCACGTCTTCGGCACGGATCTCGTCGGGCCACTGCTCGGGGTTGTAGTCGCCGCCGAAGCCCAGCCCGGGCAGGCGGTTGGTGGAACTCATCTGTTCAGTCCTTCATGCCAGTGGCGGCGATGCCCTGGACGATGTAGCGCTGCGCGACCAGGAAGATCGCGACCAGCGGGAGGATCGTGACGACGGCGCCGGCGAAGAGCGCGGGCAGATTGATCGACTGCGAGGTCAGGAACGTGGACAGCGCGATCTGGGCGGTCCATGACTCCGGGTCCTGGCCGATGACGAGGGGCCAGAGGAAGGCGTTCCAGCTCTCGATGAACGACAGAATCCCCAGCGAGGCGAGCAGGGCGCCCGAGTTGGGCAGCGCGAGCCGCCAGTACACGCCCAGATGGCCGAGGCCGTCCAGGCGGCCCGCCTCCTCGATCTCCTGCGGGAACTTCAGGTAGAAGTTGCGGAACAGCAGCACCGAGAACGCGTTGAACAGGCCGGGTGCGATGACACCCCACAGGGTGTCGACCCCACCCATCGCACTGACCAGCACGAACGTGGGCACGAACGTGGCCGAGGTGGGGATCATCAGGGTCACGATGACGCAGGACATGACCACGCCGCGGCCGGGCACCGAGATGCGGGCCAGGGCGTAGCCGGCCATCGAGCCGAGCAGGGTGGAGACGGGAGCGGTGACGATCGCGATGACGAAGGAGTTCCCGAGCGCGTTGGCCATCGGCACCGACGGGTCGTCGAACACGTCGATGAAGCCCTGCAGGGTGAACGGGTCGGGCAGCCAGTGCCAGTCCGGGTCGGTGATCTGCAGTCCCGTCATCAGCGCGGCGCGCAGCATGAAGTAGAAAGGCGCCAGGAACAGTACGGCGGCGACGCCGACGACCAGGTAGGTCAGGATCGTCACCGGAGTCCTGCGCGTGGTCTTGCGCATGGTCAGTCCTTCCGGCCGAATCCGACGAGGCGGCCCTGCAGCAGGGTCACCAGGATGATCAGCAGGGTCAGCAGGAACGCCCCCGCCGAGCCCACGCCGTAGTCCTGGCCCTTGAGCGCCGTGTCGTACAGGAAGACCAGCGGCGGCCGTACGGGGGCGGTGGAGTTGCCGGTGGTGGTCATGAACACGTTGTAGAACTCGTCGAAGGCCTGGAATGCGGCGATGAGGATCAGCATGAGGATCGCCACCGAGGTGTTACGCAGCATCGGCAGCGTAATGTGCCGGAACTGCGCCCACCGGGACGCTCCGTCCAGGGAGGCCGCCTCGTACAGATGGACCGGGATGGCCTGGAGACCCGCCAGGAAAAGGATCATGTAGAGGCCGACCTGGAGCCACAGGCGCACCGTGATGATCACGATCCAGTACAGGGGCGGGTCGGTGCTGGCGATCCACGACTGGACGTCCCAGCCGAACAGCCCGCCGATGGTGTTGGCGACGCCGGACGGCAGGCCGTTGAACAGGCTCATCTTCCAGACCAGGGCGGCGACGACGTAGGAGACGGCGGCCGGGATGAGGAAGCTGGTGCGGAAGAAGGCCCGGCCGCGGCGCATCCCGTGCAGCAGCACGGCGAGCCCGAGCGACATGCCGAACGTCACCGGCACGATGAAGAACGTGAACAGGATGATCCCGGTCATCGAGGACCGGAACGCCTCGTCCTCGAGCAGGGACGTGTAGTTGTCGAAGCCGACCCAGGATCCGAGATCGACGGTGCCGCGCGCCTCGCTGAAACTGAGCAGGAAGCTCCAGCCGATGGCGACGTATTTGAACAGGCCGAGGCCGAGGAGCATGGGCGCGGTCAGCAGGGTGAACGCGCCCACGGCCTTCCAGTCGGTCCGCCGTCCGCGGCGGCCGGGCCGGACCCCGGCCGGCCGGGCGGCCGTCGCCGCCCGCCCGGTCGTAGCGGTGTCTGACATGGTCAGGCCAGCTGCTTGTCGAGCTCGGACTGGGCCTTCCCCGCGGCCTCGTCGAGCAGCGACTTGGCGTCGCCCCCGCTCTTGGCGATCTTCAAGACGGCCTGCGCGAACGCGGAGTCCATCGTGGTGTTCCACAGGTTCGGGTAGGCCCTGCCGGTTTCCGCCAGGATGGCGGCGGCGTCCTTCGCCGGGCCCGAGCCGAACTCGGTGGTCTGCGCCGCGACGCTCTTGCGCGCCGGGACGTGGAACCCGTAGCTGACGCACCAGTCCTTCTGCAGGTCCGTCTGCTTGATCCAGAGCCACTCGATGTACTTCTTGGCTTCTTCGACGTGCTTGCCCTTGGCATTCACGGCCGCGAACCAGCCGCCGATGCGGGAAACCGCCTGGCCTGTGTCGCCGAACTTCGGCCACGCGACGACGCCGAAGTCGTCACCGAGCGCCTTCTTGATGGCGGGCATGGCCCACAGACCGCACCACTGCATGGCGGCGGCGCCCTGGACGAACGCGCCCGGGTCGTACCAGTCGGTGGTGAAGTCCAGCAGCAGCGACTTGTCGTCGTGCAGTTGCTTGAGGCCGGCGAGCGCGGCGATGGCCTCGGGCGAGTTGAAGACGACCTTCTTGCCCTCGGGGTCGAGCAGGTCGGCGCCGTTGGACCACAGCAGCAGGTACGCCGCGTTGCCGATGCCGTCGGAGCCGACGAACAGGCCCTTCTGCTCCCGGCTGGTGAGCTTCTTGGCGGCGGCGGCCAACTCGGCGAAGGTCTGCGGCACGGCGATCCCGGCCTTCTCCAGGACGCTCTTGCGGTAGTACAGGACCATCGCGTCGTCCATCATCTTCAGGCCGTAGAGCTTGCCGTCGGCCGTGGCGGAGTCCAGCGACGCCTTGGAGTACTCGGCCTCCTGTCCCTTGATGATGTCGTCGAGCGGAGCGAGCAGGCCGTTCTTGACGTCGACGTACTGGAAGTCGCCGATCTCGAACAGGTCGGGCGCCTTCGGGGTGAGCAGCGTCGAGTGGAGCTTCGCGGAGTAGTCACCCGCGATCCAGTTGACCTTGATGGCGACGTCCGGGTTGGCCTTGGTGTACTCCTTGGCATACCGGATCACCGCCTGCTGGGTGCCGGCCTCGCCGTAGGCGTGGTACCACTGCTCCAGCGTGACCTTGGCGCCGGCCTTGACGGCGTCGTCCTTGCCGCACGCCGTGAGGGCCACGCCGCCGACGAAGAGGAGCGATCCGCCCAAGAAGGCGCGGCGGGATGTCAGGGAAGTGCTCATTTGGGGGGGTTCCTTCCTGGGGCCGGGCGCCCGTCGGCCCATGAGGCGGGCCTGTGTCCCCGGAGACGGTGCTGGGTCGTGATGCGCGGATCCGCTCGGCTTCGCCGTGGCGGGGATCCGCGGAATGCTCCCTAGCCTGAGGATGTGACCAGGGACTGGACGGCGACGGCCGCCGCGCCGCGCGCCCATTCCTCGAACGGCAGCGGACGGATGATGAGACCGCACCGCCCCGCGCTGCCGTACGCCTGGGCGGAGAACGCCTCGCGGATCGATTCCTCGAACAGGTCGTAGGCGTCGAGTCCCTCGCCGGAGACCACGAGGCTCTCCGGGCCGAGGAGGTTCGCCACCACGGCCAGGCCGAGGCCGATGGCCCGGCCGGCGACGGCGAAGACCTTGCGGAGGACCTGGTCGCCCGAGCGGGCCAGATCGACCGCCTGGTCGATGGTGAGGTCGTCCACTCCTGTAGCGCGGCGAGCCTCGGTGAGCAGTGCCTGGGTCGAGGCCACCGCCTCCAGGCAGCCCGTCGCGCCGCAGTGGCAGCGCGGTCCCTCGACGCCGATCGGCACGTGGCCGATCTCCCCGGACACGCCGAACGCGCCTGAGACGAGACCGCCGTTGACGACGAACGCGCTGCCTATGCCGGTGCCGATGGTGACCAGTGCGAAGGAGGACGCGCCGACGCCCGCGCCGAACCACTGCTCGGCCGCCGCGAGCGCCTTGACGTCGTTCTCCAGGGTGGTGGTGAGCCCGGTGGCCTCGTTCAGCAGCGCGGCGAGCGGGACGTCCCGCCAGCCGAGGAAGGGCGAGTAGCGCACGATGCCGGCGGCGCGGTCGACGTCGCCGGAGATGGCGACCCCGAGCCGGTGGGTCCGCTCCCGGAATCCGGGCTGCTCGTCCAGCAGTTCGGTGACGATCGCGGCGAGGGCCGCGACCACGTCGGCGGGCTCCATGGGGGAGGCGGAGGCGTCGGTCCGCACGTCGAAGCCGGGTACGGCGTGGTGGCGAGCGGCGACGATCCGGGAGCCGAGGTCGGTGACCACGCCGATGAGGTCATCGCCGGTGATCTTGATGCCGATGAAGTACTCGCGTTCGGGCGCGATCGCCAGCGGGCTGGCGGGCCTGCCCGCGCCGGGCGCCGTCCGCTCGGTGGGGGCCAGTTCCCGCAGGTAGCCCGCCTCGATCAGGGGGCGGGCGGCTTTGGTCACCGCCGCCGACGAGAGGCCGGTGAGCCTGCACACGTCGACCCTGCTCACCGGGCCCCGGGTGAGGACCATGGTGAAGACCGCGCTGGCGGCGGGGCTGGTGATGGGCGCCCCGGAGCCCTGGCTTCTCGGCATGCGAGTCACCGTAGGGTCAACTAATTAACTTCGTCAAGAATTTAATTCGACGCGGATCGGCGATACATTTCCCGGACCGACGCCGACCCCCCGCGAGGAGTGCCCCACCGTGATCGAGTACGACCCCCGGCACCGGATCTGGCTGCTCAGCACGCCGACGACCACGTACGCGCTGGGGCTGGACGACGACGGCACGCCGCGGCACGTGCACTGGGGACGCCCGCTGACGCTGGAGCAGGCGGCGGCGGTGCCGCGGTTCCGCGACCCGGCGGACAGCAGCTTCGAGCACCCGCGGGCGGACGGGGCGGAGCTGCCCGTCACCGGGTTCGGGCCGTCCGCGCTCCAGGTCCGCTTCCCCGGCGGCGGCCAGGAGATCGAGTGGCGGTACGACGGCCACGCGGTGGACGGCGGCCACCTGACGATCCTGCTGAGCGACCGGCACCATCCGCTCGCCGTCGAGCTGCACTACCGCGTGCACGCGGACGTCGACGTGCTGGAACGGTGGACCGTGCTGCGGCACACCGGGGACGGCGCGCCGATCGAGCTGCTGCGCGCCGATTCGGCCTCGTGGGCGGTTCCCCATCTGGCCGCCTACCGGCTGAGCCACGTGACCGGGGCGTGGGGGAGCGAGTTCCGGCTGCGCCGCGACGCCGCGCCCGGGGGCGAGACCGTGCTGACCAGCCGCAGGGGTGTGTCCGGGCACCACGCCAATCCGTGGGTCATGATCGATGACGGCGCGGCCGGCGAGGAGTACGGCGAGGTGTGGAGCTCCGCGCTGGCCTGGAGCGGGAGCTGGCGGATCACGCTGCACCGTTCGCCCGCCGAACGCCTGAGCTGGAGCGGCGGGTTCGGCCACGAGGGCGTCACCTGGCGGCTGGAGCCGGGCGAGACGCTGGAGACGCCGGTGTTCGCGGGTTTGTACCGCCCCGACGGGTTCGGCGGGACGAGCCGGTCCTGGCACGACTACATCGCGCGGCACGTGTTGCCCGCCGCCTCCGAGTCGCGTCCGGTGCTCTACAACTCCTGGGAGGCGACCGGCTGGGCGGTGACGGAGGAGGGGCAGAAGCGCCTGGCGGGCCTGGCGGCCGAGGTCGGCGCGGAGCTGTTCGTCATGGACGACGGCTGGTTCGGCGCGCGCGACACTGACGAGGCCGGGCTCGGCGACTGGACGCCGAACCCCGGCAAGTTCCCCGCGGGGCTGGACGGGCTGATCGCCGAGGTGCACCGGCTCGGCATGCGGTTCGGGATCTGGGTGGAGCCGGAGATGGTCAATCAGGACAGCGACCTCTACCGCGCCCATCCCGACTGGGTGCTGCGTCAGCCGGACCGGCGCAGCACGCTGCTGCGCAACCAACTGGTGCTCGACTTCGGGCGGCCCGAGGTGACCGAGTGGGCGCACGACTGGCTGGATCGGCTGGTGGCCGGACACGCGATCGACTTCCTCAAATGGGACATGAACCGGGCCTTCACCGAGGCGGGACGGCCCGGGGCCGGCGACCCGGGCCGGGTGTGGATCGAGCACGTGCGCGGCGTCTACGAGGTGATGGACCGGCTGCGCGCCGACCACCCCCGGCTGCGGATCGAGGCGTGCGCGGGCGGCGGCGGCCGGGTCGACCTCGGCGTGCTGCGCCGTACCGACGAGGCATGGACCTCCGACAACACCGACGCCGCCGACCGGATCGCGATCCAGCACGGGTACGGGCAGATCTATCCCGCCCGCACGATGGCGGCCTGGGTGACCGACAGCCCGCACTTCCTGACCGGCCGGGAGCTGCCGCTCCGGTTCCGCTTCCACGTGGCGATGGCCGGCGTGCTCGGCGTGGGCGGCGACCTGTCGCGCTGGAGCGGCGCCGAGCGTGCGGAGGCGGCGGAGCTGGTCGCGATCTACAAGGAGATCCGGCCGGTCGTCCAGCACGGCGTTCACCACCGGCTGGGAGAGCCGCCGCTGACCGGCGCGCAGTACGTCGCCGACGACCGGGTGGTCGTGCTCGCCTGGCGGCTCTCCTCCCGCTTCGGGGCCCCGCCCGTCCCGCTGCGGCTGCGCGGCCTGGACCCGGACGCCCGCTACCGCGACGACGACACGGGTGCCGTCCACCACGGGGCCGTCCTCCTGGCGCACGGCCTGCCCCTCGAACTGCCGGGCACTGACCACGCCAGCGCCCTCGTCCGCCTGACCCGTATCGCCTGAATCACTCCTACAAGGTCAGGGCGGTGGTGAGGCGGATGTCGTCGAGTGAATGCCCGGTCTGGAGCACGTAGTCCCCGGAGACCAGGCGCCAGCCGTGCTCGCTCCAGACCTCGGCCGCGCGGCGCGGGATCTCGACGGACACCCCGGCGGTCTCGCCGGGGCCGGCCTCGGCGACGGCGAACCCGGCCAGCCAGCGGGCGGGCCGGGACTCGTCGGGCACCGCGGGGGCCAGGTAGACCTGCGCCACCTCGCGGCCGGGACGGTCGCCGGTGTTGCGCATCCGGACGGTGAGCGTCCCGTCGGCGTACTCGGCGGACTCGTAGAGCCAGGTCGTGTATCCGAGACCGGCTCCGAACCCGTAGGCGGGAGCCGTACCCGACCGCTCCCAGGCGCGGTAGCCGACGAAGACGCCCTCCTCGTACCGCAGCTCGCCGTCGACGGGGGTGACGTCGATGACCGGGCAGTCCTCGAGCACGCCGGGCCAGGTGGTCGGCAGGCGGCCGCCCGGCTCCGTACGGCCGAGCAGCACGTCGGCCAGCGCGTGGCCGCCCTCCTGGCCGGGGAACCAGGTGAGCAGGATGGCCGCGACCTCTTCCCGCCACGGCATCTCCACCGGGGAGCCGGCGTTGACCACGACGACCGTCCGCGGGTTGGCGGCGGCCACCCGGGACACCAGCTCGTCCTGGCGGCCGGGCAGCTTCAGCGAGGTGCGGTCGAAGCCCTCGCTCTCCACCTCGGTGGTGGTGGCCACAACGACCACGGCGACGTCCGCCGCCGAGGCGACCCGTACGGCCTCCTCGATCAGCTCGTCCGGACCGAGCGACGGCTCCCGGTGGCCGAGCGTGGCGCTGACGAAGGGGAGCGGCAGTTCGGCCACGGGCACCGTGTACTCGAGCTGGACGTCGACCGGCTCCCCGGCACGCAGTTCCACGTCGACGACGGTGTGCGGCGGCGCCATGAGCAACGCGATCAGGTCATCGTCTTCCGGGACGATCGTCCCGTCGAAGCGGGTTTGCCCGCCGACGACGAGCCGAAAGGGGCCGAACCCCTCGATCGAGAGCCGGTGCACGCCGCCGACTGGGGGAGTGAACGTGCCGGTGATCTCGAGGCTGTGCAGCTCCTGGAAGACCACGCCTTCCGGCATCTCGCCGAACCACTTGACCAACCCCTCGGACAGCGGGAAATCGCCGAGCACTCGCCCGTCCTCCGCCCGGCAGACCGCGCGCATCGGGAAGCGCGCCGGGTTGAGCCTGCTGCCGGGGTCGGCCCCGCGGGCGTACACCATCTGGACCCCCGCGGACACGAACCCGTCGTACGGCGAGACGACATGGGAGGGGGTGACCTGCGCGCTGCCCCCGCCCATCACGCGGGCCTCCTTCGCCGCTCCTCCGACGAGGGCCACGCTGGTGTCCGGGCCGAACGGCAGGACGCCGTCGTTGCGCACCAGCGTGAACGACGCCGCCGCGACCTCACGGGCCAGCGCCTCCCCATCGACGGCCGGAAGGGGCTCGGCGCGGGGCGCGCCCTCCAGGGCGCCCACCCGGCGGGCCAGGGTCAGCACCCGGCGTACGTGCTCGTCCACGACCTCCTCGCCCAGCTCTCCGGCGCGTACGGCCGCCGCGAGCGCCGGGCCGTACACGGTGGCGGGGCCGGGCATGGCGATGTCGAGCCCGCCGAGCGCGGCGCGGATCGTGTCGCGGGCGGCCATCCAGTCGGAGACGATGACGCCGTCGAATCCCCACTCCTCGCGCAGGACCTTGTTCTGCAGCTTGTCATGCTCTGTCATGGTGGGCCCGTTGACGCTGTTGTAGGCCGCCATGACGCCGAACGGCCCCGCCTTCTTCACCACGAGCTCGAAGGGGGCCAGGTAGAGCTCGCGCAGGGCGCGCTCGCCGACCAGGACGTTGACGGTCATCCGCTCGGTCTCGGAGTCGTTGGCCGCGAAGTGCTTGACCGTGACGGCGACCCCGCCCTCCTGGACTCCGGTGACGTACGCGGCGGCGATCTCGCCGCTCAGCACCGGGTCCTCGGAGTAGCACTCGAAGTGCCGGCCGCCGAGGGGGGAGCGGTGCAGGTTGACGGTCGGCGCCAGCAGCACGTGAACGCCCTTGCGGTGGGCCTCCTGGGCCAACAGGTTGCCGACGCGGCGGATCAGCGCCACGTCCCAGGTCGCGGCCTGTGCGGTCGGGCTCGGCAGGGCGACGGACGGGTCGCCCGCCCATGTGACGCCTCGGACGCCGATCGGCCCGTCCGACATGACGATCGAATCGAGGCCGACGCTGGGCACCGAGGGCAGGCTCCACATGTCCTGACCGGCGAGAATACGCACTTTGGTGTCCAGGTCGAGTTTGCTCAGCGCTTGTTCCACGATGTCGTCGTGCTCGATGTCCGTCACGGTCAGCGAACCCCCTTGATGCGAGTGACCAGAACCACGCCCACGATCACGCCGACCCGGGCGAAGAGGAAGAGCGCGGGCCGCGCTTCCCCTCCGGAGTATGCCTGCGATTACCGAGTGGTCGGTAGGTCATAATATGCAATCGTTATGCTTAGTGATCGCGTTAGGCTCGGCGCGGCGAGAGGAGTTGACGCATGGTGCGGCGCGGGGGATCGCGTGAGAGCCGACGGGAGGAGATCCTGCTGGCCGCGCTCGACGTGTTCGCCGAACGCGGCTACACGGGGGCGTCGATCGCGTCGATCGCCGAACGGGTGGGCCTCAGCCAGCAGGGGGTGCTGCATTACTTCCCGAGCAAGGATCGGCTGCTCGCCGAGGTTCTGCGGCTGCGCGACGAGCGCAACCTCGACGTGCTCGTGCTGCCCGGTGAGGGGGGAGCGATCACGCTGGACACCGTGGCCGCGCTGGTCGAGTACAACGAGCAGCGCCGCGGCATCGTGCAGTCCTTCACCGTGCTCTCCGCGGAGAGCGTGATCGAGAACCACCCGGCCAGGGACTTCTTCAAGGAGCGCTACGGAACCGCCCGTGTCTGGATGGCCGAGGTGATCCGCGCCGAACTCGGCGACGAGCTGCCCGCCGGCCTCACCCCCGAGCAGGCCGCCCCGCTGATGTTCGCGGTGATGGACGGACTCCAGCTCCAGTGGCTGCTCGCCCCCGACGAGATCGACATGCCGGGGCTGTTCCGCGCCTTCCTCTCCCTTCTGAAAGCCCGCGACTCGGCCCCAGGGCTCAGCGGACCGACCTGACGGGGAGCACGGTCAGCGCCACCACGGCGGACACGCCCGGGGCACTGTAACCGTCGTCGTTGCTGAGCAGGATGGTCAGCGGCCTGGCGGGCTCGGAACGCGGGACGGAGGCGACGGCGGACGCGGTCGGGAAGGCGGCCGTGGTCAGGGCCACGGCGGTGAGGAAGGCGGCCCCCGCTACGGCTTCGGCGTCCCGCCCGCGGTCTCCGGACGCGACCCCAGGCCGCCGATGAACAGATCGGTCAGCCGGGAGATGGCCATACCGACCCGTTCGTCCGTCCACAGTTCGGGGTCCTCGGTGCCGGCGAAATAGAAGCCGCGGAGCAGCAGGTAGAGCACATCGGCCGCGAAGTCGGTGTCGGACACGCCCGCCTCGGCCACGGCGGCGCGCAGCATGCGGTGATGTTCGACGGCGTCCTGGCGCAGCACCTCGAACGCCGCGCTGCGCGACTCGGCTTTGGCGGCCACGTCGAGCCATATCTGCCGCACAGCGCGGTCGGGGCCGACTGTTCCTGAGGACCAGGCCATGTAGGCGCGCAGATACTGCGCCCCTCCGTACGGATTGACGTGGTTGTCCAGATCTTCCCGCCAGCCGCGTTGTGCGTAGCGGATTGCGTTGACCAGGAGGTCGGAGCGGGTCGCGAGGTAGTTGGTGACCACAGCGGTCGAGCCGCCGAGCTCGGCCGCGACCGCCCGGATGGTGACCGCCGCCGGTCCGTCGCGTTCGGCCACACGCAGCGTGGCCTCGGCGATCCGCTCAAGACGCTCGGTGATGTCGATCTCGATCGGCATTGGCTGACCACGATCCTTCTCGGCTGCTGGTTTCTTCGGCTCTTGCCCGCGTGACGACCGTGGTCGTCGTGCGCCGGCGCCGCCGCGGGCACGGCGCCGGCCAGCCTGGACTCCACCAGGCGCGCGCTCGCCCTGTCACGACATCCTGCGAGCGGTGCGACATGTCTGTGCGATGCCGCAGGAATCGGTTCTTGACGCTCCTTCGGTGGAGCGTATAGCTTCCTGCAACAACGTCATATAACAACGTTACATCAACCGGCCCCGTCCTCTTCACGGGGCTCGCGTGATCTCACCAGCACAGAGGGGAGTGTCACCATCACTTCCAGAGCAGCTTCACGAACACGATCAGTGATTGGCCGACTAACCGCACTTGCGACGACGCTGGGCGTGGCCAGCGTGGTGATCTATGGTGCCATGTTCATCGTCCCGGGCGATCCGGCGTCGTTGCTCGTCGGGGGGAGCAAGCCGAACCCCGAGGCGCTGGCGGCGATCCGCAGGCAGTTCCACCTCGATGAGCCCTTCTGGCAGAGCTACCTCCGCTGGCTTTCCGGGGCCGTTCACGGCGACTTCGGGACGTCGCTCGTCTACCGCAGCCCGGTCAGCGATCTTATCGCCGGTCGAGCGCTGACCACGATCCTGCTCGTCGCCTATGCGGCGGTTGTCATCCTCGTTGCCGGTGTGGGGCTCGGTGTCCTCGCCGCGTGGCAGGAGAGGCGCGTCGGCGCCGCGATCACGCTGGCCACGACGGTGATGATGGGCGCGCCCACCTTCGTGATGGCCGTCATCTTCGTCGCGCTCTTCGCCACGGGACTCGGGTGGTTCCCCGTCTTCGGCGCGGGAAGCGGCCTGGTCGACCGGTTGTGGCACCTGACCCTGCCCGCCTTCGCGCTGGCCTTCTCCTGGATCGCGTACGTGGCTCAGGTGACGCGGGCCGCCGTACGCGAAGAGATGCGTTCCGAGCACGTCGACACCGCTCGCGGTCGCGGTGTTCCCGAACGGTCGCTGCTGCGCCGTCACGTCCTGCGCAACGCCTCGGGTCCGATCCTCACCGTCAGCGGCCTGACCGTCGCCGGACTCTTCGCGGGTACGGCGGTGGCGGAGCAGGCATTCGGGATCAACGGAATCGGGGCGCTTCTCGTGCAGAGCGCGGCCAAACAGGATCTCGCGATCGTCCAAGCGGTCTCGCTGGTGGTCGTCGCCGCGTTCGTGGTGGTCAACATGCTGGTCGACGTCTCCAACACGCTACTCGGCCAGCGGGCCAAGGGGAGGGCGGCCGCGTGAGCGTCCTCCAGATGGCCCCCGAGCCCGAGGTCCGCGAGACCATCGGGTGGGGCACGCGTTTCGACGCCCTCACCGTCGTGGCCTGCGCCGTCGTGGCGCTGTTCACCCTCGCCGCCGTGTTCGCGCCGATCGTCGCGCCGTACGACCCGACGCAGGTCGACGCGTCCGCCGTGTACCAGGGGCCGAGCACCGCCCACCTGCTGGGCACGGACGACGCGGGACGGGACATCCTGTCGCGACTGCTGCACGGCGCACGCGCCAGCCTCCTCGGCCCGGCGATCGTCGTTCTCGTCGCGGCCGTCGTCGGCACGGTCGTCGCCGTCTCCGCCGCCTGGGTCGGCGGACGATTCGACGCGCTCGTCTCGCGAACCCTGGACGTGATCTTCGCGTTCCCCGGCCTCGTCCTCGCGATCATCGCGGCGGCGGTCATCGGGCCCGGGCTCCTCGCCCCCGTCGCGGCCCTGTCGATCTCCTACGTGCCCTACATCGCCCGGGTGCTGCGCACCGCCGCGATCCGCCAGCGCAACCTCCCCTACATCGCCGCGCTCGAGGTGCAGGGCTTCGGCGCCCTCGCCATCTGTGTCCGGCATCTGGTCCCCAACCTGCTCCCGTTGCTGATCGTGCAGGCGACCGTGTCCTTCGGCTACGCGCTACTCGATCTGTCGGCCATCTCCTTCCTCGGCCTGGGAACCCAGCCTCCAGCCCCCGAATGGGGACTGATGGTGGCGAACGGCCAGCCGTCGATCATCGCCGGTCACATCGAGCAGTCCTTGTACGCCGGGCTGACCATCGTCGTCGCCGTGGTGTCCTTCAACGTGCTCGGTCAGGGACTGGCCAAGTCATTTCTGGGAGACGACCGATGAGCGCCCTGCTGTCGATCGATCGGCTCCGGGTGGAGCTCCCCGCCGGGAAGGGGATGCGGACCGTCATCCACGACGTGTCGCTCGACATCCGGGCGGGCGAGGCGGTCGCTCTCGTCGGCGAGTCCGGATCAGGGAAGTCCATGACGACCCGGGCGGTGATGCGCCTGCTCCCTCAGGGGGCTCGCCTGTCCGGCGACATACGGTTCGACGGGGTCTCGATCCCCGCCATGGACCGGCGCGCGCTACGCGGGTGGCGGGCGACCCGGGTGGGCATGGTCTTCCAGGACCCCCGGGCGCACATCAATCCCGTGCGGACGATCGGGGACTTCCTCGTCGAAGGCGTGATGCTGGACGGCCGGCTCTCGGCCTCGCGGGCCCGTGAGCGGATCTCCCCGCTGATGCGCGCCGTGGGGATCGCGGACGTCGACCGGCGCCTGGGCCAGTACCCGCACGAGCTCTCCGGCGGGCTGCTGCAGCGAGTGATGATCGCTGCCGCGCTGTCCACCGAGCCGGAGCTGCTTCTGGCCGACGAACCGACGACCGCCCTCGACGTCACCACCCAGGAGGAGGTCGTAGCGATCATCGACGAGCTGCGCCGCGAGAGGGGGCTCGCCATGCTCTTCATCACGCACGACCTCGACCTCGCCGCCGCGGTCTGCGACTCGATCGCCGTCATGTACGCCGGGTCGATCGTGGAGGAACGGAAGACCGGCCCGTCCGGCCTGGACCCGTCGCATCCGTACGCCAAGGGCCTGCTGGCCGCACGCCCGAAGCTGGGACGTCGTGAGCGTCGTCTCCCGACGATCGAGGGCAGGCCGATCTCGGCGTTCGAGGTGAGCGCCGGTTGCGCGTTCGCCACCCGCTGCCCGCTGGTGCACGACCGCTGCCGCCGGGAACGCCCCGTCCCCGCCCGCGTGCCTGGCGGGCGGGTCGCCTGCCACCGCATCGAGGAGTCCGGATCCGCGGACAGTGACGGGGGTGCCCGATGAGCCATCCCGTCCTCGAGGTACGCGACCTGCGCAAGGTATACCCCGTCGGAGTCAGCGATGACTGTCCCGACGGTGAGTTCACGGCCCTGCACGGCGAGAGCTTCACCCTGGCTCCCGGAGGCAGCCTGGCCGTCGTGGGCGAGTCGGGCTCCGGCAAGACCACCTGTGCTCGCCTCATCGTGGGGCTCGAACGAGCCACGTCGGGTGTGGTCCTGATCGATGGGGTGGAACAGGTCCGCACCCGCATGGGCTCCGCACGTCGCCGGCGGCGAGGCCGCCAGGTGCAGATCGTCTTCCAGGATCCATACTCATCGCTCGACCCCCGCCAGCGGGTCCGTGACTGCCTGGCCGAAGTGCTCACGCTCCACTTCGACCTGGACGCGCGGGCCCGCGAACGCCGGATCGACGAACTGCTGGACCAGGTCGGTCTCGACGAACGGCAGGCAGGCGCGCTGCCGCGCGCGCTGTCGGGGGGACAGCGGCAGCGGGTCGCCATCGCCCGCGCCCTCGCCGCGGAGCCGAAGATTCTGATCCTGGATGAAGCCGTCGCCGCTCTCGACGTGTCGATTCAGGCCCAGGTCCTCAACGTGCTCGCCGACGTCCGCGATGCGAGCGGTGTCGCCTACCTGTTCATCACGCACGATCTCGCCGTCGTTCAACAGCTCTGCGACGACGTCGTCGTCATGCACTCAGGACGCATCGTCGAGCGCGGCACGGTCGCGAGCGTGCTGGAACAGCCGGTGCACCCGTACACCCGGCGGCTTCTCGCATCGGTGCCACGTCCGGGCTGGACGCCGCGCCGCCGCACGCCGGCCTGAAACGGTCACCCCCGCCCTCCACAGCCAACCGAAGGAGTCCTTCTGATGAAGGATCGAATCCACGTGCCGCCCGGACGCCGCCCAGCGGTCGCCGCCGGCCGTCCGTTCATCGCCCTGACTGCGGCTCTCGCGGCATCGTCGCTGGTAGTGGGGTGTGCCGCCAAACCGGCCGCGCAGGTCTCGCGAGAAGACCTGGAGAAGTCGGTGACGTACACCACGGCGCCGGGCACCGGGCACCTGGAGCGGGTGACCTGGGCACTGCCCAACGGGGAGCCGACGTCACTCGATCCCGCCCTGACCGGCGACTATCCCGGAAGCACCGTCGAAGGAAACCTGTGCGAGGGCCTGACGCGGATGAACGCCGACTTCAGCATCGAGCCCGGCCTGGCGGAGAAGATCACACGTCCCGACGACCGGACGATCGTGTACGACCTGCGGCCAGGCGTGACGTTCACCAACGGCGACCCGCTCACACCGGAGGACGTCGTATACAGCCTGGAACGGCACACACGGGACAAGAAGCTCGGCTCATTCTGGTCGTCGACGTACGGCGCCGTGACCTCCGTCAAGCAGACGGGACCGGCGCAGGTCACGGTCCGGTTCTCGAAGCCGAGCGCCATCTTCGAGCAGTCGATGGCCACCGCGGCGGGTCTGATCTCCCAGAAGGCCTACGTCGAGAAGGCTGGCGCCGCCTACGGGACGCCGAAGGGGGGTGTGATGTGCACCGGACCCTTCGCGCTGGAGAAGTGGACGCCCGGAGCGGACATCACGCTCACCCGCAACGACCGGTACTGGGACAAGACCCGGTCGGCCAGAACCAGGAAGGTCGTCTTCACCTTCATCAGCGATTCGAGCACGCTGACGAGCGCGCTGCTCGCCGGAGAGGTCGACGGAACGTACGGCCCGCCGAGCACGAGCTATCCCGTGCTCTCCAACTCCGGGTCCGGCACGCTGTACCTCGGGCCGAGCACCCAGATGGTGGAGCTCCTTCCCGCCCAGAAGACCGGCCCGATGGCCGATCCGCGGGTGCGGAAGGCGCTTGATCTGGCCATAGACAAGGCCTCTCTGGTCAAGAACGTGTTCGGTCCGGCAGCGGAGCCACTGAACACCATGGTCCCGCCGGGCATGTGGGGGACCGGCCCCACGCGGACGATCTTCGAAGAGGCGTACGCGAAGCTGGAGGACACCACGAAGCCCGATCTGCAGGGGGCGCGGGCGCTCGTCGCCGAGGCCAACCCATCGGATCGCTCGTTCGTGGCGGCGATGCCCGCCGGCGACCAGACGGGGTTGCAGATCCTGACCTTCGTCCAGGCGGCCGCCAAGGAGATCGGGCTCACCATGACGATCAGGCAGATCCAGCCGACGGAGTTCTCCGACCTCTTCTACAACGCCGACCGCCGCAAGGACGTCGACCTGGTCTACGCCATGGGCTACAGCGAGTTCGCCAATCCGATCTCCTACCCGGACAACTACCTCCGGGCCGACGGCCTGTTCAACTGGACGGGCTATGACGATCCGGAGGTTCGCCGGCTCATGGACGAGGGACTGCACACGGCCGACCCGCGCGAATCGGCCGAGCTCTTCGTCAAGGCCCAGGCGCTCTACACGCCGGAACGCCTCGTCATCCCACTCGCCGCTCCCTACCAGCAGCTGTACATGAGCAAGCGCATCACGGGCGCGCCCGCGTCGTTCGCGTACCTGCAGATGCCCTGGGCCGCGATGATCGGCGCCGTCTAGAGGCGCTCAGCCTCGCATCCGAAGCGTGGACCTGTCCGCGGTTCACCGATGCCACCCTTCTTCCCCTTCCCTACATCCGAGGAGATTTGGTTCCGTCCATGAGCATCGATTCCACTCGCCCCCGCTGGAGCAGCGTCCCCGCACCGGTCGACGCACGCGCCGACGCCACGATGCTGCGCCTGCGTGACGGTGTGCGCCTGGCCACAGACGTCTACCTGCCCGAGTCCAACCGGCAGAACCTGCCGACCGTGCTGGTGCGCCTGCCGTACGACAAGTGTGGGCGCTATACCTTCATGCCGGAGATCGCCGCCTACCTCACCGCTCACGGTTTCGCGGTCGTGGCTCAGGACGTCCGCGGAAAGTTCCGTTCCGAGGGTGAGCGCTTTCCTTTTGTGAACGAGGCCGCCGACGGCTACGAGACGATCGAGTGGATCGTGGCGCAGCCATGGAGCGACGGCACGGTGGGCATGCTGGGAGACTCCTATTACGGCTTCACCCAGTGGGCCGCGGTGTCCAGTGGCCACTCCGCGTTGCGTGCGATCGTGCCGCGCGTCACCGGCTCGCGATTCATGGACATGTTCTCGCCCGATGTCGTGCCCAAGCTTCCGCTTTACGAGTGGGTCCTGCACACCTTCACGACGGAAGGGATGCTCGACGGGCCCGTCCTACCGGCCAAGCCGCTGGCGGGGCTTCACCCGCTCCCCGAGTACGCGGCTCACATGGGCACGCTCCTCGGAGATCTCGTCCGCGCCTGCGGCGACAGCTCACTGTTGCGGCGCGCGTTTCCCACCGGGTCTCCCGCCCCGGTCATGAAGCTCCCCGCGCTCCACATGGGTGGTTGGTGGGACAACCTCCAGCGGAGCCAGCTCGACGACTGGCGCTGGGTCGGCTCGTCGCCGGCCGCGGCGCACCAGTTCCTTCGCATGAACGCGACGGATCACGAAGACTTCGAGCTGCGCGAGGACGGCGCCCCCATCGAGGACCACGAGGTCGACGACGACGCGCTCGTGCGCTACCTGCCCAGGATGCTCGACGAACCCATCCGGTTCCTGGACCACTATCTGTCGGGCCGTCCAGGCCCGTGGCGGGCTCCGCGGGTCCGGTACCGGGTCGCGAACTCCGGATGGCAGATCGCCGACCGCTGGCCGGGCGGGGACGTCGATCTGGTCGAGCTGCACCTGACGGAAGGGGAGCGCGCGCTGTCCGGAGCGGACGGCGGTTCGCTCCGCAACCGGCCGGGCGGCACAGGCACGCGCGTCTCGTGGACCCACGACCCCCAGAACCCGGTTCCCTACCTGGTCGACGTCGAGTGGAGCCAGCTCTCCGGGCTTCCGGACGAGCAGGTCGTCCATTCGCGCGATGACGTGGCGACCTTCACCGGGGAGGCGCAGAACACCCCGTTCGACATCGTGGGGCCGGTGGAGGTCGCGCTGACGGTGGACAGCGCCGCATCGTCCACCCACGTGATCGTGCGGTTGCTCGACGTCTTCCCCTCCGGGCGGGCACGCATGGTGCTGGAGGGCGCGGAGATCGCGTCCACCGCCGTTGGTCCGGCCCGAGTACGCGTGCGCCTCGGCGACACCGCCTACCGGGTCCGCCCCGGGCATCGCCTGCGCCTGGCGATCAGCAGCTCCTGCTTCCCGCTCTATCTCGTGCACCCTGGCAATGACGAAGATCCATGGCACGCGTCGTCGTCCCGGCCGGCGAGGCAGACTCTGCACCTCGGCGGGTCGGACGGCGCGACGCTTCGGCTCCCGATCAGAAGGCGGATCGGATGATCGAGGATTCCCCTGCCTCCACCACCCTGCGACAAGGAGTGTGATCAAGTGACCGATCTGGCCTATCTGTCCGCGACTGAGGCTCTGCGGTTGTTCCGGTCTCGACAGTTGTCTCCCGTTGAGTTGATGAACGCCGTCGTTGAGCGTGCCGAGGCCGTCGAGCCCGCGGTCAACGCGCTCAGCGAACGCACCTTCGAAGAGGCGCTCGTAGGCCGAGGCCATCGCGGCACCGGGCTGTGGCATCGCGTCGAGCCGCACCACAAACAGGCGCCGGCACCTCGACGGCTGCGCGCGTGCCGTACGGCGTGGAGGCAAGTCGGCCCTGTTGCGCCGCCACCTGCTCGGGCTCGGCCAGGGTGGGTGGCTTATCGACAGGTCGGCAAGGTCACCGGCGCAGGGTGAGGACGGCGATGTCGTCGGGCGGAGCGGCTCCGGTGAAGTTGTGCAGGTCGGTGCTCAGAGTCTCGGCGAGCTGGATCGAGGGGATGCGGGCCCATGCGCGCAGGCGCTCCTCCAGAGGGTAGAAGGAGCCTGCCGGGTCGCGGGCCTCGGTGACGCCGTCGGTGCACAGCAGGACGGTCGCCCCGGGCGGGAAGGCGAACCACGCGCCACGTCGCGCCTCGGTGGTCAGTCCGGCCAGGCCGAGGGGTACGGCGGGCTCCCCGAGGGGCACCTGCCCGGCGCGGCCGTCGTGGACGAGGTACGGCGCGATGTGCCCGCAGTTGACGGCTTCGACCTGCTCCGGGCCGATGTCGAGCACGAGGGCGGTGACGAAGCGCTCGGGCTCGCCGGTCTCCACGGCGAACGCGTTGTGCCTGAGCACGGCGTTCTCCAGCGCGTTCACCACGTCGACGAGCGTGGTCTCCCGATAGGCCGCCTCCCTGAACGCGCTCAGGACGGCGAACGCGGTCCCGATCGCGGACAGTCCTTTGCCCTGTACGTCCGCGATCAGCACCCTGGTTCTGTCCCGGCGGGCGATCACCTCGTACATGTCGCCGCCGACCATGGTGTCCTCCTCGACCGGCTGGTACATGCCGTCCACGGCGACCTGCCCGGTGCGCAGCGGCAGCGGGCGAAGGATCTGGCGCTGCAGTGCGGCCGCCGCCGAACGCAACCGGTCGATCTCCTGCTCGCGCCCCACCCGGTACCGGCATCCGAGCACGCTCAGCACGCCGAACACGGCCGTGAACCCGGTCGCGACGAGATTGGCGCCGAGGTCGCCGCCCAGAGAGGCCACGGACGCGGTCACCACCAAGACCACCCACACGGACGCGAGGGCCGTCTGCTGGACCGTGCCCAACCCCGAGACGATCGACGGCAGGAAGACCAGCAACGGCACCAGCCGCAACGCCGTACCCGTGAACGCCCCGAGGCCGACCACCACCACGGTGACGCCGACAAGCCCCGCCACGAACATCCCCGTCGAAAGAGAAGCCTGTCGGCGCCGCTGCCGCTCATCACCCCACATAACTCCCACCACCCCCGGTACCCACCTTCTACCAGCGCGTTCCCCGCTCCCGGCCCCCGGACACGACCCCTTGGTCCCTCCTTGTCCCCATGCCGCCGCACCGGACGAGCACCACGCCCGTTCCGAGGCCTACGCTGACCTCATCAAACCGACCCCCGTGCAGGGTGTCGCCTCGCGGCGCTAATGGTCTATAGAAGGGGAAGATCGCGGGCGAGCCTGTCGCAGCGCCCGACAAGGTCGTGGACCGCCTGATTCAGTAGGTAGCGGGCGGTATGGTCCTCGGCTGCCCGCTGAAAGGCTTCGTGCAGTGAGTCCAGCGATTCACCCAGTTCCTCAGCGCCATGCGCAAGCCTCAGGTTGCTTTCCTGCTGTCTGATACGTGAGATCCACGGTTCGTGATCGCTCCGGCTTGAAACCGTGCTGCCGCCGACGTGGAAGGGTCGTCCCAGCAGGCTCAAGTCATCGCTGGCCCGTTGAACACGTTGGAGCTGGTCGGCGATAGGCCAGTTGATCCCCTGCAGAATGAGGCGTCCGCGCACGTCTCGGTCGAGTTGCAGACAGACCGTGTTGAGCTCCCTCACCGCTTCCAGCACGTCGTGCCAGCGTCCGAAATTGTCCTCCCATGTCTCCACCACCAAGCTGCAGAGGCCGGCCAGCCTGGAGGCCAACTCCTCTATGCCTTGGTGTTCAAGGTCCTGCCTGCGTGCTGGGGCCGCGAGATTGAGCGCGCGGTCTATGTGTTCCCGCACTGGTTCACGAAGAGAGAGTTCGCCGGCACCCAGGTACGGGGTCGAAATGTTCTGCAGCTTCTCCCCTTGCACGGCAAGGCGCAGGACAAGGAGACGAGCGTCCGCCAGGGTCGCGCGGCGTGCAGCCTGGCTCGCCTGCTGACGGGCCAGCTCCTGGAGCACCAGCACTGCGAAGGGGACGGCGAAGCAGAAGCCGGTCAAGGCCGTGATCATGTTCGTCAGAAAGGGAATACCCGTCCAGACTCCAGCGACATCGCCGACGGTCCCCAACCCGAACAGGATGCCACCAGCGATCCACAAGGCCACGATGACCCTACGCATGGACGCGCTGGCTAGACCCCAAACCCCCCTGAACCATCGGAGAATGACGCCCACCGTCCCTCCCCTCCCGCCCGTTCCGCGCAAGCAACGACCCAGGTTGATATCGGCCCCTCATAGCAGGCGTTACCGGGCAGGTGGGACGACTCAGCGCAGATATCGGCCTGGTAGGCGTCGGTACACTCCTTGAACTTCTCGGTGATCCAGGCCGGCTGGCCGACCGGGGAGTCGTGCAGGCTGTAGGCCGGGTGGGTGCGGCCGGGTGGGTGCGGCCGGGTGGGCTTTCGGCCGCGTTGGCTCGCTATTGTTGCGGGCCGTGACGACGATTGATGAATTGATCCGCCTCGTGCCGCCGCCCACGGAACCGGTCGATGCGCAAGGCGACTGGCGGGAGGTCGAGGCCGCCCTCGGGCTTGGGCTGCCCACTGACTTCAAGACGCTCATCGAGCGATATGGGCGCGGCCAGTTCGTTGACCTCATCACGCCGCTGACTCCGTTCGGCGCTCACGACCTGCTGATCCAGAGCGCTCGGCGACTGCTGGACAGAGAGCGGCCTTTCCGTGAGAAGTATCCCGACGAATGCCCTTACCTGTTCTATCCGGAGCCAGGTGGTCTGCTGGAGTGGGCCGGCACCGACAATGGTGACTCGCTCTGCTGGCTGACCGAGGGAGAACCGGACGGTTGGAGCGTCGTGGTCTGGAATCCGCGCAGCGTCGCCTACGACGCGCATGACGTCGGCGCGGTGGAATTCCTCCACGGCTGGTTGAGCGGGCGAATCACCACGCCGATACTGCCCGACGAGGTCGAGATCTCGCCGTGGTTCGAGCCGTTTCGCGAGCGTGAGCATGTCTACATCAGGCTGTCGGAGGGCGAGTTGCCCTACCATGAACGACTGTTGATCCTGCGCGATGCGCTCGCGCCCACGGCGGACCGAGGCTGCTACAGCGACGAGGACGACGAGCGGCAGGACCACTTCGCCGCCACGGACCTCGGCTGGTCGCTGACCTACGAGACGGTCTACGACCACCAGATCCGGGTCGCCTTCCCGCCTGAGGACGAAGAGCGGGCTCGCGTCACCCTGTTCGATGCGGCCCGCCGCATGGGCTGCCAGGTGTTGTCGACGACGACGCGCCTCGGAGAGCCTGTCTGGACCTAGCGATGGGGAGGGCCGATCGGCAGGTGGTGGCTGTTTGGCCTTCCTGTTCAGGGCCGCTCGCGGATAGCGCAGGCTGAGCGGTAGGGCAGGCGGGGGGTGGAGGTAGTCGCCCCACACGCAGCCGCTCGGATGGGTGGTGCGGTGACGGCAGACCAGGCCGCGCTGGTTTCCGGATCGTGGTCGACGAAGACGCCGAGCGCGCCGTGGTACGGCGCCTCCAGGGCGTAGATGAAAGCGCTGAAGGTCGGCACCAGCTTGGTTCAGGACGCAAAAGGCAAGTCGCAGCCGGTCAGCTCGGCGGACGTTGGAGAAGCGACCGGTCCGGGGTCGAGGCGAGCTGGTGGTCGACGATGCGCGAGAGAAGCCCGACGAGCTGCTCGCGTTCGGCCGTGGTCAGTGACGTGAGAAGTTCGTCTTGGACGTCGGCGAGGAGCCGGTCGAGCGACTTCAGGTGCCGGGTCCCCGCCGGTGTGACGGTGACGATGTTGCGGCGCCGGTCGGTGGGGTCGGGGCGGCGTTCGACCAGCTCACGTTCCGATAGCTCGTTCACGGTCGCCACGATGTCGCTCCGGTCGATCCCGGTACGACGCCCCAGGGCGGCTTGGCTGGCGGGCCCGAACTCCTCCAGTGCGGCCAGCAGCGCGTAGTGGTACCGGCGTGATCCGGTGGCGGCGAGCGCCTGGTCGACGAGCCGGTTGGCCGACGTCGCGACGTGGTTGATCAACCGGCTCGGTAGGGCGCGCAGCCTGTTCGGGACCGTGCCCTCAGCGTTCTCCACGCAAGCAAACCTACCAACTCCGTTGGCGCAACCAATAATCTCCCCTATATAGTTGGCTCAGCCAACATTGGTTCGACCAACAACATGGAGGATTGATGAGTGTGACAGATGACCGCGGGGACATCACCCAGCTGATCTACCGGCTCTACGCCTGCATGGATGAGGGGCGGCTCGACGACCTGCGGTCGGTGTTCTCGGACGAGGCCACCGCCCGGACTCCCGGCGGCGTAGCGGAAGGGCGGGACGCCGTGATCGCCCAGGCGTCGCGCAACCACTCAGCCGAGGAACGAATCCAGCACTTCGTCCACAACGTCCTCATCGACGTGGACGGCGATTACGCCGGCGTACGAGCGGACGTGATCGTGACCTTCAGCGACGAGGCCGCGCCGGAGGGACGACTCGCCCCGGAACCCCGGTTCACGCTCAGCACGCGCTTTCGTTACGAGGTGACCCGCTCACCACAGGGATGGCGCCTGTCGCGCCTCGATGCCACCCCCGTATGGGCAAGCGACAAGCAGCCCCAAACCGTCCCGGCCGGGCGGTGACCGCTGTCATGACCCCGGAGCCAAGCCCGGCTGTGAAGCCACAGAGGGGCATGCCGTAAGGAGTGATCTTCAGGATGGCGGGGTGGGCGGTGCCGCGCGGGGCGCGGCGGTGTAATCGTCGTGGGCTCGGCCGCCCGCCTTGGTCTCCGCCCGGGATGCCGGCCTGGGATCCATGGTGAAGGCGGCACGGTCGGGGGGCGGCAGCCATTGGCGGCTCGGGTCGAACGGCCGGAAGGTGCTCTCGATGAAGCGGGCAAGCCGGGCCAGCACCGGATGATGGTTCTGCCGGTGGTAGATCAGCGAACACGGGTACATGGGCGCGGGGTCGATCACCGGGATCTGGACGGTACGCGGGTGGCCGGGCAGGCGGCACCACTCGCCCACGAGCCCGACGCGTGCACCCGAGCCGATCTCCTCCACGAAGTACTCCCAGCCGAAGTCGGGACCGGAGGTGTCGATCCGGATGTCGAAGGCGGCGCCGAAGAGGTCCCAGAAATCGGCCCACTCGCTGCCGGCGGCGTTGCCGGGCATCCACACGGTCATCCCGGACAGCCGCGCCGTCTCCACCTGGGGCAGGCCGGCCAGGGGGTGGTCGCGCCCCACCAGCAGGTGTACCTGCTCCAGGTAGGCCGGTATGGACAGCAGGTCGTCCTCCAGTGGTCCGCCGGCCCGGGCGAAGGCGGCGTCGACGGACCCGTGGGCGAGGGCGCCGCGCGTGGACCTGAGCCCGTTGGAGGTGATGATGTCGATCTCCACGTCCTCGACGGTCTGGTGGAACGCCCGGATCACATCGATGGAGGCCAGCCGGGTGTCCAGGACGTCGACGCGCAGTGACCGGCGCCGGCCGTGCAGCATCTCTAGCGCCTGGTCGGCGATGCTGACCAGGGCGCGCGCGTGGTGGAGGAACGCCCCGCCGTCCTTGGTGAGCTCGGCCCCGGTGCGCGTACGGGAGAGCAACCGCACGCCGAGGTCGGACTCCAGCTTCGCGATCCGCTTGGAGACGGCCTGCTGGGTGATGCCGAGCGTGGTCGCGGCCTCGCTGAAGTAGCGGTCCTCGGTGACGGCGACGAAGGCCCGGACCGTGGCGAGGTCCAGGTCGGTCGGTTGTACCACTGTTGGTTGTGGATGGTCGGCGTGTCGATTGTTGGACAACCGGTCCTGCCCTCAGGTCGAATGCTCGGGTTCGCGGTCGAGCCTACAAGCAGGGGGCGTGGTTTCCGGTGGGATCCTTCGTGCATCTTCATGTGCACACCGAGTACAGCATGCTCGACGGGGCGGCCAAGGTCGGCCTGCTGATGGACGAGGTGGCACGGCTGGGCATGCCGGCCGTGGCGATGAGCGACCACGGCAACGTACATGGGGCGTACGAGTTCTACCAGTCGGCACGCAAGGCGGGGATCAAGCCGATCATCGGCATCGAGAGTTACGTCGCTCCCGCCTCGCGGCACCATCGCAAGCCGGTGTTCTACAGCGACAACCTCTCGTTGCGCCGCTCCGACGACGAAACCGGCGAGGGCGGGGACGTCTCCGGGCGCGGCCTGTACACGCACATGACGATGTGGGCGGCGAACGCCCAGGGCCTGCGCAATCTCTTCCGCCTGCAGTCCCGGGCCTGGCTGGAAGGGCATGTCCAGAAATATCCGCGCATGGATGATGAGCTGCTCGCCGAACACGGCCAGGGAATCATCGCCACGACCGGCTGCCCCTCCGGCGAGGTGCAGACCAGGCTCCGGCTCGGCCAGTACGCCGAGGCCGTCGAGGCGGCCGCCCGCTATCGCGACATCTTCGGCGAGGACAACTACTTCCTGGAGCTGATGGACCACGGCCTCGCCATCGAGCGCCGGGTCCGCGACGACCTCTTGGACCTCGGCAAGAAGCTCGCGCTGGCCCCCCTGGCCACCAACGACTCCCACTACGTCACCGAGGACCAGGCCCAGGCGCACGACGCGCTGCTGTGCGTCGGCACCGGCAAGCGGCTCGCCGACACCGATCGCTTCCGTTTCGGCGGCAGCGGCTACTACATCAAGTCCGCTGAGGAGATGCGCGCGCTGTGGGACGCCGAGGTTCCCGGCGCCACCGACAACACGCTGCTGGTGGCCGAGCGCGTCGGCGACTACGGCGAGGTGTTCGCCCACCGGGACCTGACGCCGCGCTTCCCCGTGCCCGAGGGCGAGAGCGAGTCCAGCTGGCTGCGGAAGGAGACGCTGCAGGGGGCGCGCCGCCGTTACGGCGTACACCCGCCCCAGGAGACGCTGGACCGCATCGACTACGAGCTGTCGGTCATCGACGCCATGGGCTTTCCCGGCTACTTCCTGGTGGTCGCCGACATCTGCCGGTACGCCCGGGAGAGCGGTATCGGCCTGGGCCCCGGCCGCGGCTCCGCCACCGGCTCGATCGTCGCCTACTGCACGGGCATCACCCAACTGGACCCGATCGAGCACAAGCTGATCTTCGAGCGCTTCCTCAACCCCGAACGCGTCACCATGCCGGACGTCGACCTCGACTTCGACGACCGGCGGCGGGAGGAGATGATCGACTACGTCACCCGCAAGTACGGCGAGGACCGGGTCTGCCAGATCGTCACGTTCGGCACCATCAAGGCCAAGGCCGCCATCAAGGACTCCTGCCGGGTGCTGGGCCTGCCGTACGCCCTGGGGGACCGGATCACCAAGGCGTTCCCGGCGGCGGACGGCGGCAAGGAGATCCCGCTGGCCGCCATCCACGACACCCGCCACCCCCGCCACGGCGAGGCGAGCGAGCTGCGCCAGATGTACGAGCTCGACCCCGACGTCAAACGGGTGATCGACACCGCGGCCGGTCTCGAGGGCCTCACCCGGGGCACCGGCGTCCACGCCGCGGGCGTCATCCTGTCGAGCGAACCCCTGGTCGACGTGATCCCCCTGGTCAAGCCCAAGGCGGCCGGACCGGTCATCACCGGCTTCCCGTTCACGCAGGCCGAGGAGATGGGCCTGCTGAAGATGGACTTCCTCGGCCTGCGCAACCTCACCGTCATCGGCGACGCGATCGCGAACGTCCACGCCAACAAGGGCGTCGACATCGACATCCTGGAGATCCCGCTCGACGACGCGACGACGTACGAACTGCTGGCGCGCGGCGACACGCTCGGGGTCTTCCAACTGGACAGTGGCGGCATGCGGGTCCTGCTGAGGCTCATGCGGCCCACCACGTTCACCGACATCGCCGCGGTGAACGCGCTGTACCGGCCCGGCCCGATGGAGATGAACGCGCACACCAACTACGCGCTGCGCAAGACCGGCAGGCAGTCGGTCGAGCCGATTCACCCCGAGCTGGAGCAGGCACTGGAGCCCATCCTGGGCGACACCTACCATCTGGTCGTCTTCCAGGAGCAGGTCATGGCCATCGCCCAGCAGCTCGCCGGGTACTCTCTCGGCGCCGCCGACATGCTGCGTCGGGCCATGGGCAAGAAGAAGAAAGAGGTCCTGGACGCCGAATGGGACCGCTTCTCCACGGGCATGCGCGGCCGCGGCTTCTCCGGCGAGGCGATCAAAGCCGTCTGGGACGTCCTGGTGCCCTTCAGCGGGTACGGCTTCAACAAGTCCCACACCGCCGGCTACGGCCTGGTGTCGTACTGGACCGCCTACCTCAAGGCCAACCACCCCTGCGAGTACCTGGCCGCGCTGCTCACCTCCGTCGGCGACGACAAGGACAAGATCGCCGTCTACCTGGCCGACTGCCGTCGCCTGGGCATCAAGGTGCTGCCCCCGGACGTCAACGCCAGCCGCCTGGACTTCGCCGCGGTCGACTCCGACATCCGCTTCGGCCTGGGAGCCGTCCGCAATGTCGGCGCCGGCGTCGTGGACGCGATCGTCACCACCAGGGAAGCCAAGGGCCACTACACCGATTTCAATGACTTCCTCACCAAGGTCCCCTCCATCGTCTGCAACAAGCGCGTCATCGAGTCGTTGGCCAAGGCGGGTGCCTTCGACAGCCTGGGGCACCACCGCAAGGCCCTGATCACCGTGCACGAGCAGGCAGTCGACGCGGTCATCGACCTCAAACGCAACGAGGCGCACGGCCAGGACTCGCTGTTCGGCGAGCCGGGCGCGAGCGGCGCCTTCTCGATCGCGATCCCGCAGGGGGAGTGGGACACCGCCACCCTGCTCGCCTTCGAGCGCGAGATGCTCGGCCTGTACGTCTCCAGCCACCCGCTCGACGGCGCCGAACGCGTCCTGGACGCCAACCGCGACACCACCATCGCCGACCTGCTCGCCTCGGGACGACAGGAGGGAGTGACCCGGATCAGCGGCATCGTCTCCGCTCTGCAACGCAAGATCACCAAGCAGGGCAACCCGTGGTCGATCGTCACCCTCGAAGACCACGACGCCGCCGTGGAGTGCCTGATCTTCCCCAAGACCTACACCCTGTACGGCGAAGCGCTGGCCGAGGACCGCGTGATCTCCGTGCGGGGGCGGATCAACGTGCGCGACGAGACGTTGAGCATCTACGGCGAGGACATCACCCTCCTCGACGTCTCCCGGGCGAACACCGAGCCTCCCGTAGTGATCTCGATCCAGGAGACCCAGCTGAACCTGCGACTCGTCCAGGAGCTCAGACACATCCTGACCACCCACCCTGGTCAGGCACCCGTACACCTGCGCTTGCACCGCCACGGCGCCAAGAGCTTGCTGCTGGACCTCCAGCCCTTCCAGGTCACTCCGGAACCGGCCTTCTACGGCGACGTCAAAGCACTGCTCGGCGCCAACGCGATCGGCCAAGCGTGATCCCCGACCGGGCGTGTCCCCGATGCCGCACCGACAACATCCTGGCGATCCTGCGCCGACCCCACACCTGGACGAACGCATCAGGAATCCAGATCCAGGGCGTGGATGAAGTCCTCCTGTGCG
The DNA here is from genome assembly GCF_040645915.1 of Nonomuraea sp. NPDC046570. Taxonomy (NCBI): domain Bacteria; kingdom Bacillati; phylum Actinomycetota; class Actinomycetes; order Streptosporangiales; family Streptosporangiaceae; genus Nonomuraea; species Nonomuraea sp. NPDC046570. The sequence goes on from NZ_JBEYZF010000005.1 coordinate 94,741, forward strand.
CTCGCTGCGACGCGCACGACCCCATCGCCGGCCCGATCACCGCGTACTTCGCCGTCCACGGGTCCGCGCGACCAGAGAGCCTGGCCCAACTCGCGCGGCACCTGCTCCACTGGATCGATCAGGCACGAGCACCGAAGCTCCCGGACGAGAACACACTGACTGCCGAGGCCGAAGCCTGGTACCGCGGCGAACTGTGACCGGGTCAGCGTGACCATGCGCTGGCTGATGCCGGTCATGGACCGTTCGAGCTCGGTGAATCGCACCGGGCCGTGACCGAAGCTCGTGGTCATACACCTCAGTCCGGCTGTCCCGGTCCGGGCAGGCGAAGGGCCAAGGTGGCCGCCCCGGCGAGCACGAACAGGACGGCCAGCAGCCCCCAGGCCGGGCCCCCGGCGACCTGGAGCAACCCGGTGACCAGGACAGGGCCGAGTACATAACGGGAGAAGGATCGCCCCATGCCGAAGGCGCTGAGGTATTCGGCACGCCGCTCGCCGGGCGCCAGAGCATAGGACAGGGTCCAGGCCGCGGCGACGGCGACGAGTTCGCCGAAGGAGAGCAGCACGACCGCGGGCAGGAACCATCCGGCCCAGAAGGCCAGGCAGGACACGGCCAGCAGGAGCGCTCCGGCGGCTTGCCAGCGACGGGCGGCGGCAGGGTCGCGTACCAGGCGCGCGGCGGGCACCTGAAGCAGCACACATAAGACGGTGTTGACCGTGTACAGGGGGCCGAGCCAGGTGCGTAAGTGGGGGTCGTGGGCGATGAGCCACAGCGGGAAGCCGAGATTGAGCAGCGGCAGCCATAGTTGCAGGACGGTGTCGACGCCGGCCAACGCCAGCAGTCGCCTGTCGCGCAATGGGCCACGCCGAGCGGGTACGGCCGGCCCTGCCGGATGAGGGCCGGGACGGGGGCGGGCGGTGAGGGTGGCCAGCAGCAGGGCGACGGCCACATAGGCGGCGGCGTTGGCCAGCAGGACGAGTTGGTAGGCGGCCCGCCCGCCGGAGGCGGTGAGCAGGCCGCCGAGGGGGCCGCCGATGCTGATGGCGAGGTTGGCGGCGGTGCGGTACAGGGCCATGACGCGTTCTCGGCGGCCGGCTCCGGCCAGGTCGGCGACCAGAGCCTGGGTGAGGGAGGCGATCGCCTGGTCGGCGACGGTGACGACGGTGACGGCGGCCAGGAAGCTCCACCAGCCTCCGACCAGGGCGTAGGCGGCGGTTCCCGCGGCGCGCAGCAGGTGGAGCAGGATCAGGACGCGGCTCGGGCCGGCGCGGTCCGCCAGGCGACCCAGGAAGGGGGCGGCGGCCAGCGCGAGGACGCCGGCGATGCCGAGGCCGAGGCCGACCTGGGCGGACGCCAGGCCGACGAGCTGGGTGAAGTAGACGGCGGAGAAGGCCAGGAAGAGCCCGGCACCGAGGTAGTCGACGAACCCGGCGGCGAGCAGGCGACGTACAGGATATTGTGCCTTTAACACAGTATTATGGTCTCATGATGCAAGAGGACTTGGGGCGGACGCTGGCGGCCAATGTGCGCGCCGCACGGCAGGCGCTGGGCTGGCGACTGGAGGACCTGGCGGCGCGCTCGGGTGTCAGCCGCAACATGCTGCAACAGATCGAGACCGCCCGGACCAATCCGAGTGTGGCCACGCTCGCGCGGGTGGCGGCGACGCTGGGGGTGTCCATCGGCGTGCTGGTCGAACCACCCGAGGAACTGGGGTACGTGGCGCGGGCCTCCGAGACCCTGGCCCGCCCGGCCGGGCGCGACAGCGTGGCGCGACTGCTGGTCAACGACGGACAGGCGCCCTTCGTGGAGGTATGGGACTTCACCATCGCCGGGCACGACGAGATCCGCTCGGCCGGGCACCCGCAGGGCACCCGGGAACTGTTGCACCTGCACCAGGGCGCGCTGGAGGTGAGCGTGGGCGGGGCGACGTTCACCCTGGCCGAGGGGGACGCGCTACGAATGCGCGGCGACCGCCCGCACGCCTACCGCAACCCGGCCGCCGCCCCGGCCCGGCTGAGCATGACGGTGGTCTACTCCGGTGCCCAGGATCCCCGCTATGCGTGACCATCCCTATTCCACGACACACCCCATGCCGTGGTTGCCGGCGCTGCAGACCGGCCCCCCGCAATGTGAGCTGCTCGCTCATCGGGGACGCATGCTTCGAGTCAGAACCGGAGCAAGGCGGCCCGACCTCCTCGACTCTCGACGTGCCGAGATGGAGCTCGACTTCTGAATCAGGCCCTGGCAGGCCAGGTGGCCTGACCTGCCAGTTCGGCCGTGAGGTGGCGTGGGTCGCCTCTACTTGGTCTCTTCCCAGAACCCTGCCGACCAGCGGACGGGACGATTGCCCACCGGCCCCGCCATGGAGAAGCGGATGGTGAGTTCGGCGTCCTTCCCCGGTGGGATCTTGGTGCCGGCCATGGCCATCGGATAGGAACCCTTCTCCCAGACCCCGCAGTCGCCGCCGACGCCGGTGGCTCGCCCGTTGAGCAGGACCGTGACCTTCAGGCGTCGAGCCAGGGAGCCCGTGCAGAGCTGGTCGGTGCCGATCACCTGGCCGCCGCGTACCCGCACAGTCGCGACGGAGTCGTCGGGCCACACGCCGGTCTTAACCTCAAGAGCCCGATATCCCTTGACCGGAGGGAACGCCTTGACGGCGGGCGGCTCGATCGGGGAGTCCGGCGGCGTCCACTCGTAGACGCCCAAGGTCCAGACCCCGTTCTTGGGGACAGTGGGCTCGCACGGCCCGTCCTTCCTGGACCTCACGCACGACGTCCCGTGCGTGGTGGCGTCGAACAGCACGGTGACTCTCCCGGGCTCCTTCGGCAACGGCAGGGCGATGAGCTGCATGTTCTTCACACACGGGCCGATCCGTGCGCCGGGGAGCATGCGGTTGCCGACCTTGATCTGCGGAACGGGTGCGTTTCGGTCACCCCTGCAGGACACGGCGATGTCCAGAGGCTTGTCGTTGATCGCCACCGTCAGCGTGACCTTCTTGCGGCGCGCCGTGTCGAGCGTGGTCTTGGCCAAGCGCCGGTACAGCACGCCGTCCTCGGCCGTGAACCGCTCCGGCAGGCCCGTGGCGGGCGAGGCGGTGGCGGACGCCGAGCCGGTCACCTTCGGCACCGCCACCGTCTGCGTCTGATCCTGAGATATCGCGAAAAAGCCGGACAAGGCCATTACGGCCACCGCCAGCGTGGTTGCTCCCGCCATCATCATCCTTCTGTGTCTGAGGCGCCGTATACGCGCCTCCACCTGTGCCTGACGTACCGGGTTGTGGGGAGGGGGTCCGTCGCCGCGCTCTCGCAGCAGATCGCGCAGATCCTGGGTGCTCACCACGCCACCTCCGTCACGATCGACTCGTCCACCCGCAACTTGGCCAGCGCCTTGGCCGTCTGACTCTTGACTGTGCCGGGCCCGCAGCCCAGCAGTTCGGCCACCTCCGCGACCGGGAGGTCCTCGTAGAAACGCAGCACCACGACCGCGCGCTGGCGGGCAGGCAGCCTGCCCACCGCGCGCCAGAGCGCCTCGCGCTCGCCGATCTGGCCGGTGGCGTCGGCCGTGTGCCCCTCGGGCAGGTCGTCGATCGGCAACTCCCACCGCCACCTGCGCCGCCACCAGGACGTGTAGGTGGTCACCAGGACCCTGCGGACGTACGCCTCCGGCTCGTCCACGCGCGACCAGGCGAACCACGACTTGGCCAGGGCCTCCTGTAGGAGGTCCTCGGCCGCCGCCCAGTCACGCGTCAGCAGGTACGCGGTGCGTAACAACCGATCGGACCGTGTCGCCACGAATTCCCGATATTCCGCCCGATCCGCCACGTACCGCCTCCTGGCCGACAACCTTCCGCTGTAGTGACGCATCGTCATGCCGCCCCGGTTGCCCCCGAGCACGACGCATTTCACGGCGCTCCCGGAACGGCCGGCCCGGCCGCTACCTGGGCGCCACGGCCTCCAGGTCGGCGACGCTGCCGGACATGATCGTGCGGATGTGCTCGGTGAGGTGCTGGAGCGGCCAGTCCCACCAGGCCAGGGCCAGCAGGCGGTCAACGTCCGCGTCGCTGTAGCGGCGACGGATGAGCCGGGCCGGGTTGCCGCCGACGATGCCGTAGTCGGGGACGTCGTCGACGACGACGGAACCCGCGGCGACGATCGATCCGTGGCCGATACGGACACCGGGCATCACCATGGCCCGGTAGCCGAACCAGACGTCGTTGCCCACCACGGTGTCACCCCGCCCGGGAAGCTCGGCGAGCAGATCGAAGTGCTCGGTCCAGGAACCGCCCATGATCGGGAAGGGGAACGTCGAGGGACCGTCCATGCGGTGATTGGCGCCGTTCATGATGAACCGCACCCCGGTGCCCAGCGCGCAGAACTTCCCGATGACCAGCTTCTCCGGCCCGTAGTGATACAGCACATTGCGGGTCTCGAAGGCGGTCGGATCATCCGGATCGTCGTAGTAGGTGAACTCTCCGGCCTCGATCAGGGGAGAGGTGATCAGAGGCTTCAGCAGCACCACCCGCTGTTGCTCGGGCATGGGATGCATCACGGTCGGGTCGGCGGGAGCATGCGGCTTCATGAATTGTTTCCTCTCAAACTGCGGTGTGACACAGGGGGCAGGTGCTTGCGGGCCCCGCAGGACGTCAGGACCTGGCGGCGGACGCCGGAGTCGCCTGCATGGCGAGATGCGTACCCCGCCAGCGCCGGCGCAGCCGGCGGTCGTGGCTGACGATCACGAGGGTGCCGTCGTAGTCGGCCAGGGCGGCCTCCAGCTCCTCGACGAGGGCGGGGGACAGATGGTTGGTGGGTTCGTCGAGCAACAGGACATCCGACGGTTCGCTGACCAGCCGCGCCAGGGCGAGACGCTGCCGCTGCCCGGTGGACAGCCGCTCGACCGGCACCGTGAGCTGCTCGCGGTCGAACAGGCCGAGGGACAGCAGCCGGTCGGTGTGCTGGGCGGCTTCCCCCGCCCGCCCACGGGCGAAGGCGGCCAGCAGTGTTTCGCCCGGTCTGCCGGGTCTCGGCTCTTGCGGGAGGTAGCCGATCCCGCCGCGGCGGGTGACGTTCCCGCTGTCGGGGGCGAGTTCTCCGGCCAGGACGCGGAGCAGGGTGCTCTTGCCCGCTCCGTTCGGCCCTGTGATCAGCAGGCGCTCGCCTGCCGTGACCGTGAGGCTTGTGCTGTCGAGCCGGCCCGCGACGGCGATGCCGGCGGCGTCGAGCACGACCCCCTGCAGGCGGCCGGCCCGAAGCGCGGGGGTGAAGCGCAGCGGCTCCGGCGGGGGCGGGACCGGGTTCGCAAGGAGACGGCGCAGCCGTTCCTCGGCATTGCGTACCCGGCTGGCCAGCGACTGCTGTACCCGGCCGGCCGCCCGGTCGTACGCCATCTTGTTGCCGTCCTTCATGGCACGGCCGGGGGCCACCCGGCGGGCGGTGGTCGCGGCGGCCTCGCGGAGCCGGTCGGCGTCGGCCCGCCACTGGGCGTGCGCCTGGGCCCAACGCTGCCGCGCCGCCGTCTTCTCCGCGAGGTAGCCCGCGTAGCCGTTGCCGTATCGGACGACGCGGCGCCGGTCCGCGTCCACCTCCAGCAGGCTGGTCGCGACGCGTTCGAGGAAGACCCGGTCGTGGGAGACCGCCACCGTGGTGCCCCGCCGGGTGCGCAGGTGCTCTTCCAGCCAGCTCAGGGCGTCGTCGTCGAGATGGTTGGTCGGCTCATCCAGCAGCAGCACCTCCGGGGCGGCCGCCAGGACGGCCGCCAGCCGCAACCGGGCCTGCTCTCCGCCGGACAGGCCGCCCACGGTACGGCCTCGGCCCACAAGCCCCAGGCCGAGGCCGTGCAGGGCACGTTCCACGCGGGCGTCGGCGTCGTAACCGCCGCGCAGCTCGAAGACCGTCATCAGGTCGCCGTACTCGGCCATGCCCGACTCGTCGCCCTCGGCCATCGCCGCCTCCAGGCGGCGCATCCGCTCCTCGACCGCGCGCAGATCGCTCAGGGCCCGGTCGACGACCTCCTGAACGGTCGCATGCGGCGGCAGCCGCCCGTCCTGAGCGAGATAGCCGACGCCGCCGTCGGCATGGACGACGACCTCTCCCTGGTCGGGCCGTTCACGCCCGGCGAGCAGGCGCAGCAAGGTGGTCTTGCCGGATCCGTTCTCACCGATGATCCCCGTGCGCTCACCCGCGGCGAGCGAGCACGTCACCGAGTCAAGGACGAGCCTGCCGTCGAAGGACTTGCCGACGGCGAGCGCGGTGATCTGTGTAGCCATGTGGACACTCCGAAGCATTCGAGGACGGGGCGGCCGTCAGGGGCCGCGCGGCCGGGTGAACACTTCGGAAGAGCATCGACGACTCCGTTAATACGACAACTGTTGCATTAAGATGCTGCCATGACGATGTCCCGCTGAGCAACCGGATTACCAGATGACTCCCTCGGTTCCACCGGCCCGACGCCGTCCGGGCGGCCGTACCAGCCGCATCCGGGCGCAGGTGCTCGACGCGGTCCGCGCGGAGCTCGCGGAGCACGGCTACGATGGGCTCACCATGGACGCCGTCGCGGCCCGCGCGGGCGTGCACCGCACCACGGTGTACCGGCGCTGGCGAGATGTCGGCGGCCTGCTCGCCGACGTCTTCGAAGCGGCGAGTGACGACGATTGGCAGCCCCGGGACACGGGCTCCCTGCAGGGGGACCTGGCGGCACTGAACGACGAGATCCAGGCGGCCCTGACCGCGCAGCCGTCGGTCACCGCGGCCCTCATCGCCGCCTCGTTCCGCTCCGAGGAAGCGGCCCGCGCCCAGCGGCGGCTCTGGGAGGACCGGTACGCACGCTGCGAGATCGTCGTGAGCCGGGCCATCCGGCGCGGCGAACTCCCGCCGCACACCGACGCGCGGCGACTGCTCATCGCCGCCACCGCGCCGCTGTACCACCAACTGGTGCTTCTCCGTACGCCCCCCGACCCGCACCTGCCCGACCACGCGGCCAAGACCGCCGCCCTCGCCGCATCCGCCGGCGCCTTCGCCAAGCCCCCATCGTCCGGCGACACCTCCGGGGCCTAGGAACCTGGGAACAGCCGTTGGCCTCGTCGGACAGCGGGCGGGTGGACATCACCCCAGCGCAGCCGCCTTGCGCAGCAGTACCGACCGCTCGCGGACGTTGCGGCACAGCCGGGCGGCGAGCTCCAGCTCGGCCCGTGCCTCGGTGGTCCGGCCGAGCCGGGTGAGGAGTTCGCCGCGCACGCTCGGGAGCAGGTGCGATCCCGGCAGGCGGTCGGCGGCGACGAGCTCGTCCACGATGGACAGCGCCTGCCGCGGCCCGTTCGCCATCGCGACGGCGACGGCCCGGTTGAGCTCGACGACGGGTGACGGAGCCACGCGGCCGAGCGCCTCATAGAGGAGCACGACCCGCTCCCAGTCGGTCTCCGGCACCGAGGACGCCGACGCGTGACAGGCGGCGATCGCCGCCTGCAGGCCGTACGGTCCGAGGCCGCGTCCGACAGCTGAGGCGCGGCCGATCGCTGCCAGGCCGCGACGGATCGCCGACCGGTCCCACAGGCGCCGGTCCTGATCCTCCAGGAGCACCGCCTCGCCATCGGGCCCGACGCGTGCGGGAAAGCGCGCGGCCGTGAGCTCGAACAGGGCGAGCAGCCCGTACACCTCCGGCTCATCGGGCAGCAACGCGGCCAGCGTCCGGGCCAGCCGGATCGCCTCGTACGCGAGATCAGGGCGCAGCAGGCGGTCACCCGCCGTTGCCGTCGAGCCCTCCGTGAAGATCACGTACAGCACGCTCAGGATGCCGCCGAGCCGTACGCGCCGTTCCTCCGAAGGCGGCAGCTCGAACGGCACTCCCGCCGCGGCGATCGTCTTCTTCGCCCGCGTGATCCGTGCCTGGAGAGTCGGCACGGGCACGAGGAACGCCCGGGCGATCTCCTCGCTCGACAGGCCGCCGACAGCGCGCAGCGTCAGGGCCACCCGGCCCTCGGGCGAGAGCACCGGATGGCAGGCCACGAACATCAGCGCGAGGACGTCGTCGTCGACCCGGTCGGGATCCCACGGCAGGTCGTCCGACCGGTCTGGCGGGGTCACCGCGCCCGAGCTCGTCTCACCTTCGGCGAGTTGGCCGGCGAGCATGGCGTACCGCTCGTCGAGTGCCGACCGGCGGCGGAAGCCGTCGATGGCGCGCCGCCGCGCGGTCGCGAGCAGCCAGCCCACCGGGCTCGCCGGCGCACCGTCACGCGCCCAGGTGACGAGCGCCTCCGCCACCGCCTCCTGCGCGACGTCCTCGGCGAGCGCGAAGTCCCCGGTGTAGCGGGCCAGCGCGCTGACGATCCTCGCGGACTCGATCCGCCAGACGGCCTCGACGGCCCGCCGCGCCGACTCGGTGCTCGGCGGGCCGCCGGTGGCCGCGGGCATCAAAGCTGGCCGGTCCGCTCGCGCCACGCCCGCTCCCTGACGATCCACTCGTTGTCCTGCGGGAACTCGTCGATGCTCGGCACCCGGCGGATCTCGCACTTCGTCCCGGAAGCCGCGGGAAGCCGCTTGGCCCACTCGACCGCCTCCTCCTTCGACGCCACGTCGAGCACGTAGAAGCCGCCGAACAGCTCCTTCGTCTCGCCGTACGGACCGTCGGTGACGACCGGCGTCTCGCCGCTGAAGTCGACCACCACGCCCTGGGCCGGGTCGTCCAGGCCCTCGGCGGCGACGAGCACGCCGGCCCGGATCAGCTCATCGTTGAAGCGACCCATCGTCTCGAGCATCTCCTCGAAGGGCGTCTCCATCATCTTCGCGACGGATTCGTCCGTGCCTCGCATGATCAGCATGTACTTCGCCATCTTCGATCTCCTTGACATCGGGGTCGCCTCTCGACCCTCTCACTCCCAGGTCGAACGGGGCAGCCGCGGATCGACACGGCAGACGGACAGAGGCCATTTTTTACCCGAACGCACTGACACTCCGGCTGGTGGAGCAGGTGGTGTGAATGTCACACCACGCCGACGGGCGGGTTAGAGTTTGTGCGAATCCCACAACTCCGGCCGCGAAGCACGCTTAGTCCCCGCCATACCGGTATCCGGGGGGCAGCCGAGAGTATGTACCCCGGTTAGGGCGGGGACGGCCGCCGTGTTCACCGGCTTCGAAAGGCCCGCTTAGTGTTCAGTCGTGTCGCCATCGTCAATCGCGGTGAAGCCGCCATGCGGCTCATCCACGCCGTTCGGGACCTAGCCGCGGAGACGGGGACACGGATCGAGACCGTCGCCCTGTACACGGACTCCGACCGGACGGCCACGTTCGTCCGCGAGGCGGACATCGCCTACGACTTGGGGCCCGCCGCGAACCGGCCCTATCTGGACCACGCGGTCCTCAGGAAAGCCCTGGTCGAGACCGGTGCGGACGCGGCCTGGGTCGGTTGGGGATTCGTCGCGGAGGACCCGGCGTTCGCCGACCTGTGCGCCGAGATCGGCGTGACGTTCGTCGGGCCGAGCGCCGCGGCGATGCGCAAGCTGGGCGACAAGATCGGCTCGAAGCTGATCGCCGAAGAGGTCGGCGTGCCCGTCGCGCCGTGGAGCCGCGGTCCGGTGGAGACGCTGGAGGACGCGAAGGCGGCGGCGGACCGGATCGGCTACCCGTTGATGCTCAAGGCGACCGCCGGCGGCGGTGGCCGCGGCATCCGGATGGTCTCCAACGCCGACGAGCTGATCCAGGCCTACGAGCTGACGCGCCAGGAAGCCGCGCGCGCGTTCGGCAGCGGCGTTGTGTTCCTGGAGCGCCTGGTGACGGGCGCCCGGCACGTCGAGGTGCAGGTCATCGCGGACGGGCAGGGCACCGCGTGGGCGCTCGGCGTGCGCGACTGCTCCGTGCAGCGGCGCAACCAGAAGATCATCGAGGAGTCGGCCTCCCCGGTCCTCAACGCCAAGCAGGTCGCCGAGCTGAAGGCGTCGGCCGAGCGGCTCGTGCTCGCGGTGGACTACCAGGGCGCGGGCACCATCGAGTTCCTCTACCACCCCGGGGAGCGGCTGTTCGCGTTCCTCGAGGTCAACACGCGCCTGCAGGTCGAGCACCCGATCACCGAGATCACCACCGGCGTCGACCTGGTGAAGGCCCAGTTGCACATCGCGGCGGGCGGCAAGCTCGACGGGGACGCGCCCGAGGAGTGGGGTCACGCCGTCGAGGCGCGCCTCAACGCCGAGGACCCCGACCGCGACTTCGCCCCCTCGCCCGGCCGGATCACGCGGCTGGCGCTGCCCAGCGGCCCCGGCATCCGGGTGGACACCGGTTTCAGCGAGGGCGACACGATCCCCGCCGACTTCGACTCGATGATCGCCAAGATCATCGCGCACGGTCGTGACCGTACGGAGGCGTTGGCCCGCCTGCGCCGCGCGATGACGCAGACGACCGTCATCATCGAGGGCGGCGTGACGAACAAGGGCTTCGTCCGCATGCTGCTCGACGAGTGCGCGGTGATCGACGGGTCCGCCGATACCGGCTGGATCGACCGCGTGCGCGCCCAGGGCGCCCTCGTGTCGCACCAGCACTCCGCGATCGCGCTGATCGCCGCCGCCGTCGAGGCCTACGAGGACGAGGAGGCCGTGACGCGGCAGCGCTTCCTGACCACCGCGCACGGCGGCCGTCCGCAGTCGCAGCACGAGAGCGGCCGCGCGCTGGAGCTCAAGCTCCGGGACGTCGGCTACCGCGTCCAGGTCGCCCGCACCGGCGGCCACCGGTTCCGCATCGGCATCTCGGCGGGCGGCCCCGAGCACGCGGCCGACGTCGACATCGAGCGCTTCGACGAGCACAGCGGCCAGATCACCGTGAACGGCGTCCGTTTCAAGGTCGTCACGAGCACGCACGGCCCGATCCACCTGGTCGAGGTCGACGGCGTCACACACCGGATCAGCCGCGACGAGGGCGGCATCGTGCGCTCGCCCGTGCCCGCGCTCGTGGTGGCCACGCCGCTGCAGGCGGGCGACGAGGTCGAGGCCGGTGCGCCGCTGCTCGTGGTCGAGAGCATGAAGATGGAGACCGTGCTGCGGGCGCCGTTCCGCGGTCGTGTGCGGGAGCTCGCGGTGTCGGTCGGCAGCCAGGTGGAGGCGGGCGCCCGCCTGCTCCGCCTGGAGCCGCTGGGTGACGGCGAGGAGGCGGCCGGTCCCACGGCCGCGGCGCCGGAAGTCGAGCTGGACCTGCCGTACGAGCCGGTGGACGTGCCCGCGGCCGAGCGGGCCGCGCGTGGTCTGCAGGACCTGCGCAGCCTCCTGCTGGGCTTCGACACCGACTCGCAGGACGAGAAGCGCCTGCTCGCCAACTACCTGGCCGCGCGCGCCGAACTCGTCTCGGACGGCGAGCACGAGCCGGCCGGTGAGGTGGAGCTGCTGCGCCTGTTCGCCGACCTGAGCGAACTGAGCCGCAACCGGCCCGCCGGCGAGGAGTCGAAGTCCGAGTCCGCGGTGCACAGCCCCCGCGAGTACTTCCACACCTACCTGCAGTACCTCGACCCGGACCGGTCCGGGCTGTCGGAGAGCTTCCGGCAGCGGCTCAGCCACGTGCTGTCCCGCTACGGCGTCGAAAGCCTGGACCGCACGCCCGAGCTGGAGGACGCGGTCTTCCGGATCTTCCTGGCCCAGCAGCGGGCGTCCGCCGACGTCGCCGTGGTGACGACCCTGCTGCGCCAGTGGGTGAACGAGGCCCCGCCCGCCGAGGCGGACCGCGTCACCGTCGGCCTGGCGCTGGAGCACCTGGTCGCCGCCACCCAGGTCCGGTTCCCGGCCGTCGCGGACCTGGCGCGCGGTGTCGTGTTCGCCTGGTTCGCCCAGCCGCTGCTGCGCCGTACCCGCGCCAAGGTCTACACGGCCGTGCGCAGGCACCTGCGCCACCTCGACCAGCACCCGGACGCGCCCGACCGCGCCGAGCGGATCTCCGCGATGGTCGCCAGCCCCGAGCCGCTCGTCCGGCTGGTCGGCCAGCGGATCGGCCGCGAAGGCGCGGACCCCGTGCCGCTGCTGGAGGTGCTGAGCCGCCGCTACTACGGCAACCGCGCGCTCAGCGACATCCGGGTGAGCAAGGTGGCGGGCTGCACCTTCGTCGTCGCCGACCACCGCACCGCGAGCGGCGACGGCCGCGTCGTGACCACCGCGGTCGACTTCCCGGCGCTGGCCCAGGCGGTCAAGGCGGTCGACGAGTTCGCCGGCGACGGCGAGCTGGTCGCGGACGTCTACCTGACCTGGTCGGACGGTCCGAGCGACCCCGACGAGATGGCCGCGCGCCTGGGCGAGGTCCTGGCCGCGCAGCAGCCGTCGAACCGGGTCCGCCGCATCGCCACGACCGTCGCGGGCAACAGCGGCGCCGTGATGCACCACCACTTCACCTTCCGGCCGTCCGCGGACGGCTTCGTGGAGGAACGGCTGGTGCGCGGTCTGCACCCGCGCATCGCCGAGCGCATGCAGCTGGAGCGGTTGCGCGACTTCGACCTCACCCGGCTGCCCTCGCCCGACGAGGAGGTCTACCTCTTCCGGGCCGCGGCACGGCAGAACCCGTCCGACGAGCGGCTCGTCGCCCTGGGGCAGGTCCGCGACCTGACCCCGTTGCGCGACGACGAGGGCAGGCTCGTCGCGCTGCCCGCGGCCGAGGACATCCTGACCACCTGCCTCGACGCGATCCGCCGGGCCAAGAAGCCGGGCGCGAAGACGTCCGCCACGAACCGGATCGTCATCTACGTGTGGCCGCCGACCGACCTCTCGCCGGACGACCTGAACACCGTGGCGAAGCGCGTGCTGCCGACGACGGCGGGCGCGGGGCTGGAGGAGGTGCTGTTCCTCGGCAGGCGCCGCGACAGCGCCACCGGCGAGCTCGTCGACATCGCCGTCCGGATCGGCTACGACGTGGGCTCCGGCGTGCGGCTGTCCATCGTGCCGCCGCCGACCGAGCCCATCGAGCCGCTGGACGACTACCGCCAGGAGGTGCTGCGGGCGCACAGCCGCGGCACGCACTACCCGTACGAGCTCACCGGCATGCTCGCCGGGCCGTTGGGCTCGTTCACCGAGTACGACCTGGACGAGCAGTCGAAGCTGGTGCCGGTGAACCGGCCCAAGGGGCGCAACACCGCCGCGCTCGTCGCGGGTGTCGTCAGCACGCCCACGCCGCGCCACCCGGAGGGCATGACCCGCGTCGTGCTGCTGGGCGACCCGACGAAGGCGCTCGGCGCGCTGTCCGAGCCCGAGTGCGCGCGGGTGATCGCCGCGCTCGACCTGGCCGAGCGGATGCGGGTGCCGCTGGAGTGGTTCGCGCTCTCCGCGGGCGCCCGGATCTCGATGTCGTCCGGCACTGAGAACATGGACTGGGTGGCGGCCGCGCTGAAGCGGATCGTGAACTTCACCCAGGACGGCGGCGAGATCAACATCGTGGTCGCGGGCATCAACGTCGGCGCCCAGCCGTACTGGAACGCCGAGGCCACGATGCTCATGCACACCAAGGGCATCCTGGTGATGACGCCGGACTCCGCGATGGTGCTGACGGGCAAGCAGTCGCTCGACTTCTCCGGCGGTGTGTCGGCCGAGGACAACCACGGCATCGGCGGGTACGACCGGATCATGGGCCCGAACGGCCAGGCGCAGTACTGGGCGCCGGACCTCCGCGCTGCGCGGGAGGTGCTGATGTCGCACTACGACCACAGCTACGTCGCGCCGGGGGAGAGCCGGCCGCGCAGGACTGTGACCAGCGACCCGGTGGACCGCGACGTGTCGACGTTCCCGCACGCCGTGCCGGACAGCGACTTCACGACAGTGGGCCAGATCTTCTCCGCCGAGTCCAACCCGGACCGCAAGAAGCCGTTCGACATCCGTACGGTCATGCGCGCGCTGTCCGACCAGGACCACCCGGTGCTGGAGCGGTGGGCGGGCATGGCCGACGCGGACACCGCCGCGGTCCAGGACGTTCACCTCGGGGGTCGGCCGGTGTGCCTGCTGGGCATCGAGTCCCGGTCCGTGCCGCGGCGCGGATTCCCTCCCACCGACGGCCCGGACACCTACACCGCGGGCACCTTGTTCCCGCGCTCGTCCAAGAAGGCCGCGCGGGCCATCAACGCCGCCAGCGGGAACCGTCCGCTGGTCGTGCTGGCCAACCTGTCAGGGTTCGACGGGTCGCCCGAGTCGATGCGCAAGCTGCAACTGGAGTACGGCGCGGAGATCGGCCGGGCGGTGGTGAACTTCAAGGGTCCCATCGTGTTCTGCGTGATCTCGCGGTACCACGGCGGCGCGTTCGTGGTGTTCTCCAAGGCGCTCAACCCGAACATGACCGTGCTCGCGGTCGAGGGCTCGTTCGCCTCGGTGCTCGGCGGCGCTCCGGCCGCCGCGGTGGTCTTCGCGCGCGACGTGGACAAGCGGACCGGCAACGATCCCCGCGTGCTCGCGCTCGCCGCCCGTGTCGCGAAGGCGCCGGCCGCCAGGCGAGCCGCGTTGGCCGCCGAGCTGGCCGAGCTGCGGTCGTCCGTGCGGGCCGAGAAGCTCACCGAGGTGGCCGCCGAGTTCGACCGCGTGCACAGCATCCAGCGGGCGGTCGACGTCGGCTCGGTGGACGCGATCATCAGTTGCGCCGAGCTGCGGCCGAAGATCATCGAGGCGGTCGAGAAGGGCCTCGCCCGGCAAGCCTGACCTGCTCCTGAAGCCGGACGCCCGTGCCTTTTCGGCGCGGGCGTCCGGCTTTGGCGTGTCCACCCTGCATGGACGAGCTCGAGGCCGGAGCCCTGCGATCAGGGGGCCTTGTCCCAGAAATGGCAACAAAGATTGTCAGTTCGTCGCCAGGGGATGCATCATCGGGCTTGGAGGTGATCGCCATGATCAAGGCGACGAACGACGAGAAGAATGGCGTGCGGAGCGCCGTCGATGACGGGGTCTACGACGTAGTGGTGGTCGGCGCCGGAGCGGCCGGACTGAACGCCGCCCTGCTCCTCGGACGCGCCCGCCGCAAGGTCGCGGTGATCGACGCCGGCGAGCCCCGCAACGCCCCCGCCGCGCAGATGCACGGATTCCTGTCCCGCGACGGCCTGCCCCCCTCGGTCCTGCTCGAACTCGGCCGCGCTGAGATCGCCTCGTACGGCGTCCAGCTCATCCGGGGCCGGGTGGAGCAGATCGACCACGGCTTCTACGTCCGCATGGTGGGCGGGCCGGTGCTCAAGGCCCGCCGCATCCTGGTCGCGACCGGGCTGCGCGACGAGCTGCCGGACATCCCCGGCGTACGCGAGCGGTGGGGCAAGGACGTGCTGCACTGCCCCTACTGCCACGCCTACGAAGTCCGCGACCAGCCACTGGCCGTGCTCGGCACCCACCCGGGGGCGGTGCACCAGGCTCTGCTGCTGCGTCAGTGGAGCGACGACGTCGTCTTCTTCCCGCACACCCTGGACCTGACGGCGCAGGACCGGGAACGGCTGGAGGCGCGCGGCCTGCGCTTCGTCGAGGGCGAGATCGAGCATCTCGTCGTCGACGGCGACCGGTTGCGCGGCATCGAGCTCACCGACGGCCGCGCCGTACCCCGCGCCGCCGCCTTCGTGTTCCCCCGCGCGGTCCCGCACGACGAGCTGCTGACCCACCTGGGCTGCGCCAAGGGCGACAACGGCTGGGTCGTCACCGACCGCACCGGCCGTACCGGCGTCTCCGGCGTCTGGGCCGCCGGCAACGTCGTCGACCCGCGCGCCCAGGTGGTCGCCGCCGCCGGCATGGGATCGACCGCCGCCTTCGCCCTCAACGCCGATCTGCTGGAGGAGGACGTCGAGTCCGCCGTCGAGCAGCACCGCGCCACGGCCGCCGCCACCCGGTAGCCCACCCGCACCACGGCGCCCTACCTCACCATCCCACTCGAACAAGGAGATCCGTACATGCAAGCGCCTACCCCGGGCTCGGTGGACAGCGTCACCGAGCAGACCTTCGACGAGCGCGTCCTCCAGGCGAAGCGGCCCGTCCTGATCCAGTTCTGGGCCACCTGGTGCCATCCGTGCCGGATGGTCAGCCCCATCGTGGAGCAGTTGGCCGCCGAGAGGTCCGGTGACCTGGACGTCGTCAAGGTCGACCTGGACGAGGAGCCGGAGCTCGCGGCCCGGCACGGCATCACCGCCGTCCCCGCCTTCGTCGTCTACGCGGAGGGCCGGCCCGCGGGCTCATGGGTCGGCGCGGCGCCCAAGCACATCCTGGAGCAGAAGCTCGCCGCCTACCTTGGCTCCTCGGCTGCGGGGCGGGGCTGACACTCGGTGAGAGCCGAAACCGTACAACAGCAGGCGGCGGCCTCTCGTGGGAGGCTGCCGCTTGGTGTCTACCTGCTCGCGTTGAGCCTGTTCGCGATGGGCAGCGCCGAGTTCCTGCTCGCCGGGGTCCTGCCGGCGATCGCGGACGACCTCCAGATCACGCTGTCCTCCGCCGGTGCGCTGATCTCGGCGTTCGCCATCGGCGTGGTCATCGGCGGGCCCCCCTTGGCCATCATGACCCTGCGCTGGCCGCGACGGACCACACTGGTGGCCACCCAGGTCATCTTCGCTGTCTGCGTGACGATCGGCCTGCTCACTGACAGCTATGCGGTTCTGCTGGCCACCCGCTTCCTCTGCGGGCTCGCCTACGCGGGCTACTGGGCTGTCGCGGCGGTCACCGCGATCGGCCTCGTCACGCCCGATCGCAACGCACGCGCCTCCGGGGTCGTGGTCAGCGGGCTCAGCCTCGCGATGATCGCCGGTGGCCCGGCCGGCGCGCTGCTCAGCTACTTCACCGGATGGCGGGGCGGATTCTGGATCGTGGTCGCCCTCACTGTCGCAGGCGCGATCTTGACGCTCCTCGTGCTGCCGTCGACGAGCGCGGACAAGAAACCCGCTGTACGGCGTGAGCTTCGCGCCATGAGACAACCACAGCTGTGGGTCGTCTACGCCGTCACCCTCCTGAGCACCGCCGCCTACATGATCTCGTTCAACTACCTCGCGGCCTTCTTGACCGACGTCACCGGCATCCCCGGGGTCTGGGTTCCCGCGATTCTCACGCTGTTCGGCGTCGGCGCCTTCGTCGGTCTGTCCATCGGAGGCAGGATCGGCGACAGACGCCCCTATCACGCGCTCCTGATCGGGGCAGTCGGGATACTGGTCAGCTCTGTGCTGCTCGCGGTCCTCGCCCGGCACGCGCTGGCCGTCGTCCCTCTCGTCCTGCTCCTCGGGATCGCTGGATTCGTTCTGAACCCGGCCATCTACGGGCGGGTGTTCACCATCGCGGCCGAGGCGCCGACGCTCGCCGGGGCGACCACCGTCTCCGCGTTTCAACTCGGCATCAGCCTTGTCCCCGCGCTCGCCGGCGCCGCCCTCAACGCCGGCGCCGGCATCACCTCCGTCACATGGATCGGTGCCGGCCTGGCCGTAGCCGCCATGTTGACCATCTTTCTCGACCGAATGATCTCGCGTCACCGATCGCAGAAGACGTGACGCACGAGGTCGGCCGCGTGCGCCCACCGGGTGTCGAACCTCGACGCCGATGATCGGGCGCTCACGGCCGGCCGGTCGAAGCCCGCGCGTCGGCCTCGCCGCCCTCGCGCCCGGCCGTCGCGGCGCGCCGCCGTCTGCGGGCCACCCAGGCGAACGAGACGGCCAGCACGGCTGTCGCCGACACCGCGACATAGGACATCGCGTCGGCCGGCGACGGTGGCGGGAAGAGGATTCCGCTGATGTATACCCACACGACCGATCCGGTGCCGATGAGGAGGCACACGACGGTCCCGGCGGTGAGCTTGCCCTCCTGGAACAGGAGGACCGCCGCGCCGACGCAGATCAGTGTGTAGGGGATGACCCAGAAGTAGACGACCAGCGTCGAGATCGCGCTGTAGATCGTCTGCATCGGGCCCGACGACGCGAGCACGAGGGTCACGATGCCTCCCAGACCGCACGCGATCGTGAGCAGGAGCGCGTACGCCGGGCTGTGGAATCGCGGATGCACGCGGGCGAGTCTCCGCGGAAGCAGTCCTTCCGCCGAGAGTGTCGCCGCGAAACGTGAGCCGTAGTTCACGAACCCGATGAGCGCCGCGAACGTCGACACCGCCACCACCAGATCGGTCGCGCGGCCGACGCCGTCCGGCAGGCCCGCCGCGTGCGCGAGCGCCGCGGGTGGCGACGCCCCTGCCGCCATCGCGTCCGACACCAGGATGATGCCCGGCGCCTGCAGGATCGTCGCGATCAGGTAGAGCGCGCCGAGGATCACCGGCACGCTCATCACGGCGACCGGGACGCTGCGTTTCGGGTCGCGGGTCTCCGCCGCCAAGGCCGCGCTTCCCTCGAAACCGACCAGGAAGGCGGATCCCGACGCGATGCCCGCCACGATTCCGCTCACGGACGAACCGTCGAGTGTGAGTTGCTCCTGCAGGTGGAGGCCCGTGTGGGCGGCGCTCGCCCCGGTGACGACCAGCAGGAGAGGCAGGCATACGACGGTGAGAGCGACGGCGATCCGAACCGACGCGTCGAGACCGCGGTAGGTGATCAGCGCCGTGACGATCGACGCGCCCGCGTAGAGCGCGATCTGCATGGCAGGGTCGAGGCCGCTGTCGACGCCGATCGACAACAGGAAGCTGCCGGTGTACGCGCCGATGACGAGCAGGATGCTCGCGACCATGGCCAGGTAGCCCAGGAGCAACGACGCGGCCGTGAGGGATCGCGCCCAGGCGCCGAACACCTCGCCGACATAGGAGTAGAGGGAGCCGGACGCGACGTACCTCCTGGCGAAGGCGATGACCGCGCGTCCGACGCAGACGATCGTGAGCGCCGAGATCAGCGCGGCGAGCCAGCTGCCGGCGCCCGCATTGATCACCAACAGCATGGGGAACGAGGCCATCCCGACGGCGGGAATCATGGAAGAGATCGACAGGGACGTGAGCTGGAACCGGGTGAGGCGGCCTGATTCCAGGCCGTCGATTTCCGGTTCGGCGGAAGATGTCGCAGAGGTCATGTGGGGGGTCCTTGATCTGCGCGGCTGAAAACCGCCTGAGGACGACGGCGCACGCCACAGCGCGGGCGGTACGGGAAGTCGGACGGCGGGGGCGCTCAGGTGATCGAGCCGGGTACCGGGTACGCCACGATCCGTGGCGCGGCGTCGGCGAGCGCGACCGAGAGGTGGATGCGGGGCTCGTTGCCTGTGATGTTCGCGGCGGCATCGAGTGGTGTCAGTCGAGCGACTGAATCGGTTGGCTGACATTAACCCCGGGCGGCGCCTCCGTCAATGACCTCAGGATCCGCGATCTCGCCGAACCCGGCTGGGCGGTCGACGAAATCGCGGTCGATGGCCGCCGGGCTCGGCGGTCTACTGGCGCGGCTTGACGGCGTCGGCGATGTCGAGGATCGCGCGGGAGATCGCGTCGAGTTCGGACTCGCTCACGCCGTCCGTCCCCGCGGCGAGGTTCTGCATGTAGATGCCGTCTATCGTGCCCACCGCGTAGCGCGCCAGCAGGGCGGCGTCCCTGTCCCCGATGTCGACTGCCCCTTCAAGCTCTCGGGCGAACATGCTGATGAACGCCTGATAGCTCTTGGCCGCGAGTTCCACCTTGTGCGAGGTGCGCAGCGCCCACAGCAGCAGCTCGTACTGCGCGATCGCGATCTGCCGATCGGTTCGCAGCAGGTTTTGAAAGCGGCTGATCAGTGAGTGGACGACCTCCTGGCACGTACGAGCTGTCGCCGGTTCGGGGGGCGAGCCGATGATGAGGGCGCGAAGGGACTCGTCGACCGCCGCGTAGATCTCGTCCTTGCCGCTGAAGCTGTAGTGCAGGGCCGCCAGATTCACCCCGGCTTCGGTGGCGATCCGCCGGGTGGTCGCGGCGGCGAGCCCGTCACGGGCGATGACACGCGTAGCCGCCTCGACGATACGCGCATGCCGTTCGGCCGCCGTCAGATAAGCCATGTCGCCACCGTTCGTCCACTCCTCGCCCTGTCTGTCGTGCCGATCGAGCGCCGGAGCAAGCCTATCCACGCGGATGCCGGCGTCGGCCCCACGCGGGCGCGTCTGGCTCACGGCCCACCGAGCGGCGCCGCACCTGTTGCCCGTCACCTCTTGACGGAACTCCGACGCCCAACCTAATGTCAGTCAAGCGACTTAATCATATGACTGCCATCCTCTTTCGGCAGCTCGACGCATGGATCACACCTCGGCCAGGTGCCGGCGAATCGTCCTCATCCGCAGAGTCGACCTCGCCCCGCGGCCGCAGCAGAAGACTGGAGGAAAGGCCTCATGACCCATACCCGAGAAGTGGTGGATCTTCATCCGCCCATCCCGGACGGCAACCACGAACCTCCATGTCCTGGTCCTGTCGTGGCCGTCGAGCCTGATGCGCCGCCGATCGTCCGAGCTGTCGCGACCCGTGTGCGCGTGGCGGTGCGCACCGACAGCGGGAGGCAGGCCCTCCAGCGTCTACCTGGCCCGATCGCGCTCCGCTCCGTCTCCGACGCTCAGCGCGCGACGATCACCCGCACATCCGACGGCGTGCACGTCGAGACGCTCGGCTCGGGCGCGCCTGCCGCGACGCTCGACATCGACCCGCTCTCGCTGACGGTTTCGTCCGCGAACGGCGAAGCCCCCGCCGTCGAGGCCGTGTCAGCCCTGCTGCACCCGGATCCGCCCGCGCTCGCCGCCGCCGCCGAGGATTTCTGGGCGCTGTCCTCCCCGATGCCCGGGATGCCAGGTCTCGTCCTGGTCGCCGTCGACACCGGTGAGGTGGTACGGCTCGGCCCGCAGGAGGAGCCGTACGAGATCCACGGCGGCGACATCGACCTGCGGCGGCTGATGTCGGGATTCGACTGGCTCATCCCCAGCCTCCGTGCCGGAAAGTTCTCCATCAAAGGGACGCACCGTCAACTGTCCGTGGTGACCGGGGCGTCGATGAAGGCGGTTTACGATGTCTGACTCCACCACCGTCGCCGACTGGATCGACGCCGCTTCCACCCGGGTGGTCCGCGCCCAGACGGTGACACTGGACGGCGTACTCGTCGGAAAGCACCTGTCGCCGAAGAAGTTCCTGTCCGGAGCGGAATCCGGGTGGGGATTCGCCGATATCGCCCTCGCCGTGGACCTGGGCAACGTCACCCAGCTCGGATTCGATTTCGGCGATTGGCGCGGCGAGATGCGCGACGTGATCCTGCGGCCCGACCTTGGCACGATGGCGCCGGATTCGTCACTGCCCGGTCTCGCGTCGGTGCTGTGCGACCTCGTCGACCAGACGGGGGCTCCGCTTCCCGTCTGCTCGCGATCCGCGCTCAAGCGGGTGGTTGGGCAGCTCACCCAGCTGGGCTACACCGGCAAGGCCGCCGTCGAGATCGAGGCGACGGTGTTCGAGGAGTCGATCGACCAGGCCCGGGCGCAGGGATTCAAGGATCTTCATCCCCTCGGCGGCGCACACGGGGCGATCTACCTCCTGAGCCGTTCCAGGGACTTCACCACGCTGCTGGACGCGATGGCCGTACGGATGGACGAGGCCGGCATTCCGTGGGAAGGCTGGGCCGACGAGTCGGCGCACGGCCAGATCGAGGTCAACCTTCCCCCGACCGACATCCTCACCGCCGCTGACCTGTACGTCCGGACCAAGCAGCTGATGCGTGAGGTCGCCTACGAACACGGCCGCACGATCACGTTCATGGCCCGCTGGTCGCCGGACCAGTTCGGTCAGGGTGCCCACATCAACCTCTCCCTCCAGCGTGACGGCGAGAACGTCTTCTTCGACCCGGCGTCGCCCCGGCGGCCGTCCGAGACGATGCGGCATTTCATCGGCGGCGTGCTCCGGACCTTGCCCGCGGCGAGCTCCTTCCAGTACCCGACGGTCAACTCCTACCGGCGGATCGCCGAGTTCGACGGGCCGCCGACGACGGCGACCTGGGGAGTGGACAACAAGAGCACCGCGGTGCGAGCGGTCTGCGGTACCCCGAAACTGACCCGCGTCGAGTACCGGGTGCCGTCCGCCGACGTCAACATCTACCTGTCGATGGCCTCGTTCCTCGCCGGTGGCCTCGTCGGGCTGCGGGAGCGCGTCGATCCCGGCCCTGAGTGCACCGTCATGGCCTGGGGGCTTCCCGAGGGCGCCCCGCGGCTGCCCGCCACCTTGTCGCAGGCCATCGCGGAACTGGCCGCGGACTCCGAGCTCACGCAGGTCCTCGGGCCGGAGCTGGTGAGCTACTGGATCGGCACCCGCCGCTGGGAGTGGCTCCAGTTCCACACCACCGGGGGAGACCCCGAGGCCGGTGTCTCGGACTGGGAACTCGAGCGCTACTTCGAACACATCTGACGCCAGAGGAAGGAAGCACACCGATGAGGGCCGCAGTACTCAACACCGCGCCCGGACAGCTCGAGTTCGAAGAGCTCGACATGGACGCACCCGGTCCTCGGGAAGTCCTCGTCCGCACGGCCGCGGTCGGCCTGTGCCAGAGCGACCTGCACTACATCGACGCGCACTGGAGCACGGCCTTGCCCGAAGTGCTCGGGCACGAGGCGGCCGGCGTCGTCGAGGCGGTGGGCTCCGAGGTCACCGCCACGGCCCCGGGCGACCATGTGGTCACCTGCATGACGGCCTTCTGCGGGCGATGCCGATACTGCGTCGACGGACGGCTCACGCTGTGCGTCAACCATTCCAGGCTCCGCACCCGCCCACGCCCGGCGCTGCTGAACCGGCATGGTGCCGCGGTGGGAAGGATGGGCGGGATCGGCGGGTTCGCCGAGCAGATGCTGGTGCACGAGAACAGCGTGGTCCCCATCGATCGAGACCTCCCCCTGGATCGTGCCAGCCTGCTGGGCTGCGCCATGATCACGGGCGTCGGGGCCGTCTGGCGCAGCGCTCGCGTCGAGCCCGGGGCGTCAGTGGCCGTGATCGGGTGCGGCGGAGTGGGGTTGTCCGTCGTGCAAGGCGCCCGCCTGGCCGGCGCCGCCAGGATCATCGCGGTCGACGTCGACGAGCACAGCCTGGCGCAGGCGCGCCTGCTCGGCGCGACCGCCACCGTGAACGCCACGGCCGAGGACGCCGTGGACGCCGTACGGCGCCTGTCATCGGGCGGTGTCGACTACGCGTTCGAGGCCATCGGCAGGCCCGCCACCGTCGAGCAGGCGTTCGCCATGCTCGCACCGGGTGGCGTCGCGACCGTGCTGGGAATGGTGCCCGACGATCAACCACTGCGCATCACCGCGTCGGAGCTGTTCTTCCACGAGAAGAAGCTGCAGGGCTCGCTCCTGGGATCCAACCAGTTCCCCACCGACATCCCCCGTCTCGCCGAGCTGTACGTGCAGGGGCGCCTCGAACTCGACGGCATGATCTCGCGGCGGGTCGGCTTCGACGACATCGACGCAGGTCTGGCCGCCCTTCGCGCGGGAGGGGTGAACCGTGTCGTCGTGGAATTCGGCTGAGCGGGCGCGGCGGCCGCTGATCGGGGTGACCGGTCGGCGTGCGAGCGCCGGACGACTCGACGTCGAGGCCAGGTACCGGTCCCGCGAGTTCGACATGCACTACGCAGATTTCGCGACGCGGCTGGCCGAGCAGGGCGCCATCCCGGTGCAGCTTCCCTATGAGGCGATCGGCCCGGACCTCGTCGAGCGGCTCGACGCTCTCGTCGTCTCCGGTGGCCAGGACGTCCACCCCGCCACCTTGGGCATCGACGCCCCGCCCGTCGATGCCGAGAGCGACCCCCGCCGAGACCGCCACGAGATCGAGTTGATCAGGTGCGCCATCGAACTGGGGACGCCGCTGCTCGGAGTCTGCCGCGGACTGCAGATTCTCAATGTGGCGCTCGGGGGCACGCTGGTTCCCGACCTCCGCACCGGCGAGATCGACCACCGGTCGCCGGGAAAGGAGGTCTCCGACGAGACCCATGGCGTCCGCTTCCTCACCGGATCGACCGTGCACGGGATCTACGGAGACCGGGCACCCGTGAACTCGCTGCACCATCAGGCCGTCGACCGTCTCGGCACGGGACTGACCGCCACCGGATGGGCGCCTGACGGCGTCGTGGAGGCCGTCGAACTGGGCGGCGCACCGGTGGTCGGTGTGCAGTGGCATCCGGAATGGCGTGCACACGACCCGATCTTCTCCTGGCTCGTCCGGGTGGCCTCGACGCGCAAGGAGGCGCTCGATGGAGTTGCGTGAATACGCCCGCATGGACGCCACCGGGCTGAAAGACCTGCTCGATCGGCGCGAGGTCACCCGCGGTGAGGTGTTCGAGGCGGCGCGCGCCGCGATCGCGCAGGTGGATCCGGTGCTCGGCGCCGTCGTCGGGGAGGTGTTCGACGAGCCCCCGGCCTACTCCGAGGCGGGTCCGTTCAGCGGTGTTCCCTTCGCCCTCAAGGACCTGATGTGTACGGCGGCGGGGGTGCGGAACGAGAACGGCAGCGCGTTGACGGCCGGGTTCGTCGCCCGACGCGACTCGGATCTGATGGTGCGCTGGCGGGCGGCCGGGCTCGCCGTGGCCTGCCGTACGAGCACGCCGGAGTTCGGGTTCAGTGCGACGACCGAGCCGGTGGCGAACGGTCCGACCCGCAACCCCTGGAATCCCGAGCGTGTGGCCGGGGGGTCGAGTGGCGGTTCGGCGGCCCTCGTCGCCGCGGGTGCCCTGCCCTGGGCTCACGCGAACGACGCGGGAGGGTCGATCCGTACGCCCGCCGCGCTCTGCGGTGTCGTCGGGCTCAAACCCACGCGCGGCCTGGTGCCTCCCGGACCTGACTCGGACGAACCGCTGTTCGGCCTCACGGCCGAGTTCGCCGTCACCCGAAGCGTCAGGGACGCCGCGGCACTGCTGGATCTGGTGCACGGAAGCGCCCCGGGCGACCGCTACCACGTCCGGCGCCGGGCTCCGGGCGAGTTCGCCGCCGCGGTCGGGCTCCGACCGCGGCGCCTGCGCGTGGCCGTGTCCACGGACTCGCCGGGCGGCGGCGCCGATCCGGCCGTCGCGGCCGAGGTCCTCCGCGTCGCCGGGCTGCTGGAGGACTTCGGCGACCAGGTGGAACGGGCGGCTCCGGTGGTCGACGACGAACGCTTCCGCGAGCTCAACCTGACGTTCTGGTCCGCCTCGATCGCCGACACCATCCAGGCGCTGACCGGCGGACGGGACGTGGAGAAGGCACTCGCGCTCGTGGAGACCGCGACCGCGGCGATGGTACGCCACGGCCTGGCACTGCGCTGGGAGGACGTGTCCCGAGCGCGCGGCTACCAGAACGAGCTCACCCGATCCATGGCCGGCTTCCTCGACCGGTTCGATCTGATCCTGACCCCGACGACGCGGTCCACGGCCTGGCCGATCGGTGAGCTCGATGCCAACCGGCCCGGCATCGACGCCCGTGGCTGGGTCGACACGCTGTCCGGATACTCGCCGTTCACGGCCGTCTACAACGCGACCGGCCAGCCGGCGATCTCGATACCCACCGGAATGTCTGAGGGACTGCCCATCGGGGTCCAGCTCGCGGCGGCACCGGGACAGGAAGACGTGCTGCTGGCGGTGGCCGCCCAGCTCGAAGAGGCGGACCCCTGGCGAGGACGCGTTCCAGCCGTCCACGCGGGTGGTCCCGCGGGCCACCCCTCACCCGAGATCAGAGAAACGGAGGCCAGATGAACACCCGAGACGAGTGGGCACGGTTCGCGTCAGCGCTCATCGTGCCGTCCACGATGTGGCTGGACGGGGCGTGGTTCGACGCCGCCGACCGCGCCAGACAGGACGTCGTGTCACCGCACACGGGGACGGCCGTCGCGAGCGTGCCCCTGGCCACTCCCGAGGACGTCGACCGGGCCGTCGCCGGAGCGCGTGCGGCCTTCCGGGACGGGCGGTGGTCCGGAATCAGCGCCCGGGACAGGGGAGCGGTGCTGCGACGCTGGGCGGACCTGATCCAGGAGCACCGCGACGAACTCGCCGCGCTGATCACCCTGGAGATGGGGAAGCCGGTGGTCCAGGCGCGGGACATCGAACTGCGCGCCACCGAGGCGACGTTCCGCTGGTACGGCGAGCTCGCCGACAAGCTGCTCGACGAAGCCCCACGAGGGCTGCCCGACGCCGTCGCACTGGTCACCCGTGAACCCGTCGGAGTCGTCGCCGCCATCACGCCGTACAACTTCCCGCTGACACTGAGCGGCTGGAAGATCGCGCCGGCCCTGCTCGCCGGGAACAGCATCGTGGTCAAGCCGGCGACCCAGTCGCCGCTGTCTCTCCTCTGGCTGGCCGAGCTGGGTTCCGCGGCCGGACTGCCCGACGGGGTGCTCCAGGTCGTGACCGGGGCGGGTGGCAGCACCGGAGCGGCCCTGGCCCGGCACATGGACGTCGACTGCCTCACCTTCACCGGATCTCCGGAGGTCGGCAAACGGCTGCTCATCTACGCCGGGGAGTCGAACGCGAAAGCGGTCCACCTCGAACTCGGCGGCAAGAGCCCGCAACTGGTGTTCGCCGACGCGCCGGATCTCGCCGAAGCCGCGCGGACAGTGGCCTGGGCGATCACCTTCAACGCCGGGCAGATGTGCACGGCGGGCTCCCGGCTCCTGGTCGAGGAGAGCATCGCCGAGCCGTTCGTCGCCGAAGTGATCGCCGAGATCAAGAACACCGCGGTCGGCGACCCGTTCGACCCGTCCACCGGGATCGGCCCGGTCGCGAGCACGCGGCACCGCGCCGACATCCTGGCGCACGCCAGGTCCGCTGTCGCCCAGGGGGCGACCTTGGCCCTGGGGTCCTTGGACGCGCCGGCCGGTGACGGCGCGTATCTGGATCCGATCGTGTGCACGAATGTACGGCCGGAGCACGACCTGTTCCGGAAGGAGGTGTTCGGGCCGGTCCTCTCGGTCACGAGCTTCACCGACGCCGACGACGCGATCCGGTTGGCGAACGATTCCTCGTTCGGACTCGGGGCCGGGCTGTGGACCTCGAACCTCTCCCGCGCGCACCGCCTCTCCCGGGAGATCGACGCGGGACTGGTCTGGGTGAACTGCTACGAGGAGGGAGACCTTTCGGTTCCCTTCGGTGGTCGCAAGCTGTCCGGCCACAGCGTGGACAAGAGCATCCACGCACTCGACAAGTTCACGTCGACGAAGACGACGTGGATCCGGCTCTGACCGAAGGCGCACCATGGCAACCAGTGACAACAGCGGCCACATCGCGATCATCGGGACAGGGTTCTCCGGCCTGTGCATGGCGATCGCGCTGAAGAAGAAGGGCATCCACGACTTCACCCTGTTCGAGCGCGCGGACGACCTCGGCGGCACCTGGCGCGACAACACCTATCCGGGCGCGGCCTGCGACGTCCCCAGCGTTCTGTACTCCTTCTCCTTCGCGCCGAATCCGAACTGGACCCGCGTCTTCCCGCCGTGGTCGGAGTTGCACACCTATCTGCGGTCCGTCGCCGAGCGGTTCGACATCATGCGGCACATCCGGTTCGGAACCGAGGTCGCCGAGATGCGCCTCGACGAGCGCACCCTCAGGTGGGACCTGCAGCTCACCTCCGGCGAATCCGTCGACGTCGCCGTGGTCGTCAACGGCTCGGGCGGGCTCAGCCGGCCGTTCGTTCCCCCGCTGGCCGGCCTGGAGTCCTTCGAGGGCACGAGATTCCATTCGGCGGAGTGGAGGCACGATCACGACCTCGCCGGCAGGCGCGTCGCCGTGATCGGCTCCGGCGCCAGCGCCATCCAGTTCGTTCCGGAGATCGCTCCCCACCCGGAGGCGCTGCACGTCTTCCAGCGGACACCACACTGGATCATGCCGCGAGGCGACGCTCCGCTGCCCGCGTCGACGCGCGCGCTGTTCGCCAGAAGCCCCATGCGGCAACGACTCCGGAGGTGGAAGACCTACTGGCAGTTCGAGTCCCTCGCCTACGCCTTCCTCGGGAACCGCCGGCTGATCGAGCGGTATCGCGCGTCCGCGCTCGAGTACCTGAATGAGCAGATACCGGATCCGAAGCTGCGGGCGGAGGTCACCCCTGACTACGACCCCGGCTGCAAGCGGCGACTCGTGTCCGACGACTGGTACCCGACGCTCCAGCGCGACAACGTGCACCTCGTCACGGAGGGGATCTCGGAGATCCGGCCGCGATCGGTGGTGACCGCCGACGGCGCCGAGCACGAGGTCGACACCATCATCTTCGCGACCGGATTCACCCCGACCAGCTTCCTGGCCCCGATGAAGGTGTTCGGCCGCGGCGGCGTCGAACTGCTGGACGCCTGGAGAAAGGGGGCCGCCACCAAGCTCGGCATCGCCACGTCGGGATTCCCGAACCTCTACTTCCTCAACGGGCCGAGTACGGGGCTCGGACACAACTCGGTCGTCTTCATGATCGAGGCGCAGGCCAGGTACATCGCGTCGGCGGTCCGCCGCATGCGGAGGGCCGGCGCCGGCGCCATCGACCTGGACCGCAGAGTGCAAAGGCGCGGCTACGCGTACACCCAGAAGCGCATGCGGCGGACGGTATGGGCCTCCGGCGGCTGCACCAGCTGGTACCAGTCAGCGGACGGCCGCATCGACACTCTCTGGCCGGCGACGACCGTCGAGTACTGGCTGCGCACGAAGTTCTTTCGAATGTCGGACTACCACCGGCTGAGCACCCGCAAAGGATGATCGACATGGATGTATCACTGCTGGGCACGGGGCTCATGGGATCCGCGCTCGCGCACGCGTTGATCCGGAACGGCGCCCGGGTGACCGTATGGAATCGCACCTCCGCCAAACTCGCACCGCTCGCGGCCGCCGGCGCCGCCGTGGCCGTGTCACCCCGGTCCGCGGTGGACGCGAGCCCGGTCACCATCGTCAGCCTCCTGGACTACGACGTCGCCCAGGCGGTTCTCGAAGAATGCGGTTCGCTGACAGGGAAGATCATCATCAACACGGCCACCGGGTCTCCCGACGAGGCGGCCTCGTTCGCCGAGTGGGTCGAGGGCAGGGGCGCGCGGTATCTCGACGGCGCCATCGCGGCCTACCCGGAGGACATCGGAACCGAAACGTCCGCGATCAACTACTCCGGCTCCCAGGAGGCGTGGGAAGCGCTCAGCCACCTTCTCCTTCCCCTGGCCGCGCAGTCGCGTTTCGTCGGGACCCGTCCCGGCGCCGCGAACGTGATCGACGCCGCCATGGCGGGCGCGTTCTTCAACGTCGCGCTCGGCGCCTTCCACGAGGCGGCCTCCTACGTGAAGGCCGAGGGCGTCGCGGTCTCGGAGATGCGCCACTGCCTGCATCTGTGGACCGGAAAGCTGCTCGAACTGCTCCAGGAAGCCATCGACACCTTCGAGTCCGGCGACTACACGACCGACCAGGCGACGCTCGACATCTACACCGCCGCCGCGCAGTCATGGCATCAGTCGATGCTCCGCGTGGGCCAGCGTGCCTCCCTGATGGCGGCGAACCTGGAGAACCTCGAACGCGCCTGCGCGGCCGGGTTCGGCGACATGGGGATTTTCGCCCAGATCGAAGTCCTTTCCACCCCCTCCGAGACCACCCCCTCCTAGACCACCCCCAACTGAAGGGCACCACATGACCACCACGACCAGCCTGACGACTCTGCCCGCCGCCACCACCAGCGTCGACGAGGTCGTCGACGTCATCCGTCGCGACGGGGGCGTCATCCTCGAGGGCTTCCTGGAGCCGTCCGTTCTCGCCGAGCTGCGCCGGCAGCTGGAGCCGATCCTCGACGAGACCCGCTACGGCGAGGACGCGTACTTCGCCGGGACGAAGACCCGCCGTGCCGGCGGCCTGTTCGGCAGGCTGGACATGATGCCGGAGATCGCCCTGCATCCCCTGTACTACGGCGCCGCCAAGAAGATCCTGCAGAAGCCTTTGTGGGTCTGGGTGGGGGACGACCGGATCGAGATGGTCCCGGACATCCAGGTCGGCGTCACGCAGGCCATCCAGATCCACCCCGGGCAGGGTGACCAGCGACTGCACCGCGATGACACGAGCTTCCTCTGGCGGCACCCGGACTACGGTCGCGAGGGGCGGGTCCAGATCATGGTCGCGGTCACCGATTTCACCGCGGAGAACGGCGGAACGCTGGTCATCCCCGGCAGCCACCTGTGGGACGACGAGCGCGGGCCCAGGCGTGAGGAGGCCGTCTCCACGGTGATGCCCGCGGGGTCGGCGTTGATCTGGATCGGATCCACCTACCATGGCGGCGGCGACAACTCCTCCGAGGCGTCCCGGACCGGTCTGACGATGGCGTTCGACCTCGCCTGCCTGCGGCAGGAGGAGAACCAGTACCTGTCGATTCCGCGCGACAAGCTGCCGGGCCTGTCAGAGGAGGTCCAGCGGCTGCTGGGGTGGGGTTCGGGAGTCAACCTCATGGGCTACGTCGAACGTGACGGCCAGATGGTCGACGCCCACACCCTGCTCGAGGACGGTGCGGTCGACCTGCCGACCGTGCGCTGATCCGGTTTCGGGCCGAGAACCCCCCGGCGTGGCGCGAGCTCGCGGCGGTGCTACACGGCGTTCTCCGCGCCGGTGGCGCCGCCACCACGATCGACTTCACCCGGACTCCGCGGAGCGGAGGTGATGTCGAAGGGAACATGTTGGTCGTCGAAGAGGATGGCTCCCGCGCGCACCAGCCGGTCCTGGAGCTCTGGCAGAGGGAGTGTCCGAGGTGACACGCCCAGACTCACGGACAGCGCGGCCGCGGCTCCGGCCCCTTCGCCCATCGCCATGCACTGCGCCATGAGGCGGGCGCTCGCCTGTGCTTCGTGGTCGGCCGAGAGGCAACGCCCGGCTGCCAGGAGATTGTCGAAGCCTGAAACGATCAGGCTTCTCAGTGGTATGTCGTAGACGCGTTCATCGCTGAGATAGCGCCAATCGGCATCGTCACTCCCTTGGATCTCGACGGGCGACCCGCTTTGTGCGATGACATCGGGGAACTTCCTGCCGTTGAGCACATCGTCCGACGTCAGTTCGTAGTCGCCGACCGCCCGCCGGGAGTCTCTGACGCCTATGTGCACGCCGTAGCTGACAAGCTCGGCACGGGCGTACCCGGGTACCTGGTCCTGGAGGAAGCGAAGATACTCGCGAGCCTGTCGGCGGCCCGCTCTCTCGGCCGCGCTGAGTTCGAGGACGTCGGTCGCGTCGTAGCCGCCGATTCGGGTGAGGAGAGCGTGTGCTCCGCCCCCTGTCGAGGAGCGGCGGACGTGGATGTCGTCGTGGGGGACCTCGTATCGCCCGCTCGCCCGTGCTTGCCGGACGTACTCGGCGAGGTGTTCTCGGGGGAAGGAGCGTGCGAGTTCGTTGTCGACATTCGCCAGTCGCATCGTGGTGGTCATGGCCTGCTTCAAGCCGCCTCGCGCGGCGTTCACCACCGGTCCGCCCGCGAGGCGGACGAGCGAGGCGTCCCCGGAAGCGTCGACGAAGCCGGCCGCGCTCAGTTCCAGCGGTTCTCCCCGCGCGATGAGGGAGAGGCGCTCCACCCGGCCGGCGCTGGTGCGGGCACCCGTCAGCTCGGTGTGGAGATAGACCTGGACGCCTTCGCGTTCGGTGATGTCGTCGAACAGATCCTTCAGGTGTTCGGGGTCGTAGCCGATCCCGATGCCGCCGCCGTGGGCGTTCTCACGGTAGAAGGCGTGCCCCTCGGCGACGAGAGAGCGTTCGATCTCTTGTGCGATGCCTCCGACGACCCGGAAGGGTGGTTCGCCCGGCGTGAAGAATCCGTAGAAGCTGTCGAGGACGGATGTCGCCGTACCGCCGAGGTAGCCCATCCTCTCGATCAGCGCGACCCGTGCTCCGGCGCGAGCGGCGGACAGTGCCGCCACGGCCCCGGCACATCCTCCGCCGACGATCGCGACATCGAACTCATGGTGAGACCGGGTGGCTGACATCACGGGTGACTTCTTCTGCCGCCGGGCCCTGTCGACCTTCGCCTCCTGGCGGGCAGTCGCCTCCTGATCTGGCAGCGGGCGCAGGCTCCGGCGTACTACGACCTGGTCGTGGGGGCGTTCCGGGACGCCGGTCTTGATCCGGTGGTCGACACGCGGCTTCGGAGGGCGACGACCCGGGTGGCGGAGATCGCGAGTGGTGAGACGGTCGCCGTCCTGCCGTCTCAGGCCGCGGCGTTCCCGCAGCCTGGTGTGCGGTATCGCGCGATTCAAGGCGGGCCGACGGCCTCGGTGGACGTGGTGTGGCAAGCGGCGGAGAGCAGGCGGGAGGTCCTCGCGGCGCTGGACGTGGTTCGCCTGAACGTCGTCGACGTGGCCTGAGGACCGTGCCGCGCGGACACCGGCGGGTCGCCTCAGCGGTCCTCCAGCTCCGCTCCCGCTCGACGGATGAGCTCGCGCAGCGCGAGTAGTCGTGCCCGCCCGTCGTCCATCCGCCACTGCATCTCCAGAGGGAGAGTCGCCCGCTCCGCGAGCGGGACCGCGACGACGTTCTCGGACAGGTGGCCCGTCGTCGATCCGGGGACGAGGGAGAACGCCCGGCCTTGGGACAGGAGGTAGAGGCGGGAGCCGACGATCCTCGGCGGACTCATGATCATGTGCGGTTCGAGCCCTCGATCGGAGCACATCGTGAGGACCCAGTCGTAGTACCTCGGATGCTGCTCTCTCGGCCACAGAAGCAGGGGAACGTCCGCAAGGTCGCGGAGTGCGACGCGTGGCAGCCCGGCTGCCGGATGCTCCCGGCTGATCGCGACGAAGACCGGCTCGTCGGCGATCGTTTCCTTCTGGAAACCGGCCATGTCGTCGAGGAACCGTCCCAGGCCGATGTCGGCGAGTTCTGCCGCGAGAGCCGCTGAGACCCCGCCGGTTTCGACGGGTATGTCGTCGATCTTCAGCATGGGAAGTTCGAGTTCTGCCTGGCTGATGACGGCGGGGAGCAGACGGTTCACGATGCTCGGGGACGCCACGAGACGAGCGGTGTTCATTCTCGACTCCTCGTGGAGGTGGACCTTCCCGAGGAGGGAGCCGGCCTGGTCGAGGAGCACGCGCCCCTCGGCCGTCATGACCCTTCCCGCCGGGGTCAGGGCGATCGCTCGGTGGCTGCGGTCGAAGAGGGCGACGCCGACGGCCCGCTCCAGCCGGGCGACCTCCTGGCTCACCGTGGGCTGTGAGATGTGCAGCTTCTCCGCGGCGCGTCCGAAATGGAGGGCCTCGGCGACCGCCAGGAAGACTTCGACCTGCCTGAGCGTGAACTTCATAGCTTAAAGCTATCGCAGCATCGCTTATTCATTCTGGTTCTTGAGCCCAGCCTCTTTCTAGCCTGTGAGGCACATGCTCGCGTTACGGAAGGTCTGAAGGTATGTCACATCCTGCGGTCCATGTCTCCGACCAGGTCACCCACGCGGTGGAGAGCGGCGCGCCCGTCGTCGCACTCGAATCCACGATCTTCACGCACGGCCTTCCGCGCCCCCGGAACCTGGCGGTCGCCCTGGAAGCGGAGGAACTGGTCCGTGCGGCGGGAGCCGTACCGGCGACGATCGGGGTCTATCGAGGCGTCCCCACGGTAGGGCTGACCACCGAGCAGATCACGGTGCTCTCGAACGCGGACGGGATCGACAAGGTGAGCCTGCGGGACCTCCCGGTCGTCGCCTCCCTCGGCCGGGACGGAGGAACGACTGTCGCGGCGACCGCCTACCTGGCACACCTGGCCGGCGTGCGGGTCTTCGCGACCGGAGGGCTCGGCGGCGTCCATCGCGGAGCTTCCGAGTCGTTCGACGAGTCGGCGGACATGACGACGCTCGCCGTGACACCCATCACCGTGATCAGCGCGGGAGTGAAGTCGATCCTCGACATCGGGGCGACCCTGGAGCGGTTCGAGACGCTGAACCTTCCCGTCATCGGGTACGGAACCCGCCGGTATCCAGGCTTCTACGTCTCGGACTCCGGATACAGGCTCCAGTATTCGGTGGACTCCCCCGAGGAGGCCGCGAAGGTCGTCTCGACCCGGGACGCGCTGGGGCTTCAGCAAGCGGTCCTGCTCGCCAATCCCGTCGACGAGTCCCTGCAACTGCCGCCGAGTGTGCTCGACGACGTGCTGCGCCGCGCGTGGGAAGAGGCCGGACGGCAGGGGATCGGCGGTAACGCCGCGACGCCGTTCCTGCTGGATTTCATTCAGCGCGAAACGGGCGGCCGGAGCCTGGAAGTCAATGTGGCCGTCTACCGCGGAAACGTCACCCTCGGCGCCGAGGTCGCCGTGGCGCTGTCCGCGGAGCGGAACCAGGAGTAGCCGATCATGCTCGGAGTGATCGGCGATCTCGTCGAAGATGTCATCGTGTGGGTCGGAGGTCCCGTTCGACACGGTACCGACACCGAGTCGAGGGTCTTCCGGCGCCGAGGTGGGAGCGGCGCGAACGTCGCCAGTTTCGCCGCGGACCTTGGGCCGACGCGATTCATGGGCTGCGTCGGTGCGGATCCCGCCGGTGACCGGGTCATCGGGGACCTCGAAAGCGAGCGCGTTGACGTGCGCGTGGTTCGACGGGGTGAGACGGGCACCATCGTGGTCTTGATCGACGGCCAGGGCGAGCGGACGATGTTTCCGAATCGGGGCGCGTCGACGCTGCTCGACGCGGTTCCGGATGAGTGGCTGTCCGGGCTCTCGCTGCTCCACGTACCCGCGTACTCCTTCAGCGCGGAGCCCCTGGGGGCGGCGGTGATCGACGCGATCCGGCGGGTGAAGGACGTCGGTGGTCGTGTCTCCGTGGACGCGTCCTCCACGGGCATGCTCACGCGCTACGGCCGTGGGCGGTTCCTCGACCTCATGGCGGAGCTCGAACCAGACTTCCTGCTGGCCAACAGCGACGAGTCCGCCTTTCTCGGACTGCTCGTCGACGGGGTGACCGGCACAGAGCGATGGCGGCTCCCCTCGACAACGGTCGTGACCAAGTCGGGGCCTCAAGCGACGATCATCGACGTGCCGAATCAACCGCAGGACGAAGTCGAGGTCCCCGCCGTCGAGGAGGTGCGCGATCTGACAGGGGCGGGGGACGCGTTCGCCGCCGGCTTCCTGAGCGGGTACCTTCGTACGCGAGATCTTCGAGAAGCCGCTGTGCTGGGGCACGCGTCGGCCGCTCGGGTCCTGACCTCGCCTGGAGCCTCCACGGCCGGCGGCTGAACGATCGGCCGACCCGCTCGCGGACGGCGGCGAGCGGCCGGCAGGAGAGTTCTGGGCTATCGGAGGTAGGTCGTTGGGTGCCATGAACAGGGTGCTGATCTCGGGGGCCACCGGGTCGGGGAAGACCACTCTGGCCACGGTGTTGTCGGCGGCGCTCGACGTGCCGCGGTTCGAGCTCGACGCCCTGCACCACGGCCCGGGCTGGGTGAAGCGGCCGGAATTCGCCTCCGAGGTGGACGCGTTCTCGGGGCGGCCTCGCTGGGTGACCGAGGACCAGTATCACCGTGACCTGGGCGATCTGTTGTGGCAACGGGCGGACACGGTGATCTGGCTTGATCTGCCCCGCCGTACGGTCATGTGGCGGGTCGTGTGGCGCTCGATCGTCCGCGCGGTGACGCGGCGTGAGCTGTGGAACGGCAACCGCGAGAGCTTCCGTGACTGGCTCGACGCCGGACATCCGATTCGCTGGTCCTGGTCGCAATACGACCGAAAGAGACACGAGACCGCCGACCGGATAGCCCGGCACCCCGGCCTCCGCGTCGTCCGGCTGCGCTCACCCCGAGAGGTGCGGCAGTGGACCGCGCGCCGCCACGACCAGCCTGGCCGCGCGGTTCGGTGAGATCTTCCTACGGGCGTGCCCCGACGATGCGCAGGGCCAGCTCGCAGTAGTGGTCGGCGATCTCCTGGTCGCTCCATTCGCCGTCGTCGCGGTACCAGCGCGCGAGGTCGACGCCGAGTGACAGCAGCGCGAGCGCGGTCATGCGCGGGTTGGGGGTGTGGAACACACCGGCGGCGACGCCCGCCTCCACGATCCGACGCATCTGCTGGTTGATGGTCCGCCTGATGGCGCGGATCTCCTCGTAGTGCTCCGCGCTGAGCGCGGAGAGCTCGTAGTTGACGATGCGTGCGCTCGTGTGGCCGCGGGCGTGGTACGTGGTGAACCCTCGGACGGCTGCGAGGAGCTGCTCCATCGGGTCGTCCGAGCTCGCCGCGCCTTCTCGCAGGAGCCGCAGCGTGACGTCGTGTCCCGATCGCGAGATCTGGTAGAGCAGCTCCTCCTTGGATGCGTAGTGCACGTAGAGGGCGGCGGGGCTCATCCCGGCCGCCGAGGCGATGTCGCGGGTGGTCGTCCCGTGGAACCCCTTGGCGGCGAAGGACTCCACCGCCGCGGCGATCAGCCGGTCGCGGGCGGTCTCGGGGTGGCTTTCCCTCGTCTTCGGACGGGCGTTCGGCACGTTCTCGCCTTCTGTGATCTTCCTCGGTCCGTACGGCCAGGGCGTTGACAAGAATGTCGCACTTGGGGAACCCTGAGCAAGCGCTTAGCGATAAGCAAGCGCTTAGTCACTCCTTTCCGTGCGAGGTACCGGTGAGACGCAGCATCTACGACTCTGACCACGAGGCGTTCCGCGGCTCGGTCAGGGAGTTCCTCGACCGGCACGTGATCCCGCACACGGATCGGTTCGTCGAGGCCGCGGGGTTCCCCCGGGAGCTGTGGATCGAGGCCGGCAAGCAGGGCTTTCTCGGCCTGGAGATCCCGGAGCGGTACGACGGCTCCGCCGCGGGGGACTACCGCTACAACGCCGTCCTCGGCGAGGAACTCGCCAAGGTGACGGCGGCGCTGTCCTCCTGCTTCGGCATCCACTACGACGTGGTGGCGCCGTACCTGGTGGAGCTCACCGGCGAGGAGCAGAGACGGCGGTGGCTGCCCCGGTTCTGCTCCGGAGAGCTGGTCACGGCCATCGGCATGACCGAGGCCGGCGGCGGGTCCGACCTGGCCGCGCTGCGCACCACCGCGGTGCGCGACGGGGACGCCTGGGTGCTCAACGGCGCGAAGACCTTCATCACCAACGGCTACTCGGCGGACCTGGTGATCGTGGCCGCGCGCACCAGCCCGGACAAGAGGGCCAAGGGGATCACGCTCTTCGCCGTCGAGGCGGGGATGGCGGGTTTCACCCGCGGCCGCAAACTCGACAAGGTCGGCCAGACGGAGTCCGACACCGCCGAGCTGTTCTTCGACGACGTCCGCGTGCCCGGCGCGAACGTCGTCGGCGAGATCGACCGCGGCTTCGTCCACATGATGGAACGCCTGCCGCAGGAGCGTCTCGGCACGGCGGTCAGCAACATCGCCCACGCCGCGCAGATCCTCAAGGAGACCATCGAGTACGCCAAGGAACGCCACGCGTTCGGGCAGCCGGTGGGGTCCTTCCAGCACAACAAGTTCCTGCTGGCCGAACTGGTCACGCAGATCGAGGTGTCCCAGGCGTACGTCGACCAGGCGGTCATGGCGCACGTCGAGGGACGGCTCACCGCGGTGGACGCGGCCAAGGCCAAGTGGTGGACGGCGCAGGTGCAGAACGACGTGCTCGACGCCTGCGTCCAGCTGTACGGCGGCTACGGCTACATGAACGAGTACCGCGTGGCCCGCGCCTGGCGCGACGCCCGGGTGACCAAGATCTGGGCCGGCTCCAACGAGATCATGAAAGAGCTCATCGGCCGGGACCTCGGTCTCTGACCGACGACACGAATCTGGGAAGCAGAGGGAAGACACATGCCCGAGGCAGTCATCGTCGCCACGGCCCGTTCGCCGATCGGCCGTGCGTTCAAGGGTTCGCTGAAGGAGATGCGGCCAGACGATCTCACCGCCCGGATGGTGCGCGCCGCGCTGGACAAGGTGCCCGAACTGGACCCGGCGGACATCGACGACCTGATCCTCGGGTGCGGCCAGCCCGGCGGCGAGTCCGGGTTCAACATGGGGCGCGTCGTCGCGGTGCTGCTCGGCCTGGACGGCGTCCCCGGTACGACGGTCAACAGGTACTGCTCGTCGAGCCTGCAGAGCACCCGGATGGCGATGCACGCGATCAAGGCGGGCGAGGGGGACGTCTTCGTCTCCGCCGGGGTGGAGACCGTCAGCCGGTTCGCCAAGGGCAACGCCGACGGACTCCCCGACACCGAGAACCCCGCGTTCGCCGACGCCGTCGCGCGTACCGGGCGGTTCGCCGAGGGCGGCCGGACCTGGTCCGACCCCCGGGATTCGGGCGGCCTGCCGGACGTCTACATCGCGATGGGGCAGACCGCGGAGAACGTCGCCCAGCTCAAGGGGATCAGCCGGGCCGAGCAGGACGAGTTCGGCGTTCGCAGCCAGAACCTGGCGGAGAAGGCCATCGCCAACGGGTTCTGGGAGAGCGACATCACCCCCGTGACGCTCTCGGACGGCACCGTGGTGAGCAGGGACGACGGCCCGCGGGCGGGCGTGACCATGGAGGCGGTCGCCCGGTTGCAGCCGGTGTTCCGGCCCGACGGAACCGTGACCGCGGGCAACTGCTGCCCGCTCAACGACGGAGCCGCCGCGGTGGTGGTGATGAGCGACGTCAAGGCGCGGCGACTCGGGCTCACCCCGCTCGCCCGCGTCGTGGCGACGGGCGTCTCCGGGCTGTCGCCGGAGATCATGGGGCTCGGCCCGGTGGAGGCGTCCACGCGGGCGCTCGCGCGTGCGGGGATGACCATCGGCGACATCGACCTGGTGGAGATCAACGAGGCCTTCGCCGCCCAGGTGATTCCGTCCGCTCGCGACCTGGGCGTCGACTTCGACAAGCTCAACGTCAACGGCGGCGCGATCGCGGTGGGCCACCCGTTCGGCATGACGGGCGCCCGGATCACCAGCACGCTCATCAACTCCCTGCGCTTCCACGACAAGCAGTTCGGCCTGGAGACGATGTGCGTCGGTGGCGGGCAGGGGATGGCCATGATCCTGGAGCGCCTGAGCTGAGCACGCGATCCGCGCGAAAGGCCGGAGGAGCGACGGAGATGGACATTCGCAGAGGAGAAGTAGTGAACGAGCAGCAGAATCAGCAGTCAGGCCGCACCGCGCTGGTCACCGGGGCCGCGCGTGGCATCGGCGCCGCGGTCGCGAGGCGGCTCGGCCGGGACGGATTCGCCGTGGCGGTCCTGGATCTGGACGAGACGGCGGGCGAGCCGGTCGTGGCGGAGATCGAAGCCGCCGGCGGCAGGGCGCTGGCGGTCGGTGTGGACGTCGCCGACGAGCAGGCGGTGGAGGCCGCGGTGGCGAGGGTCGCCGAAGAGCTCGGCGCTCCGGCCGTGCTGGTGAACAACGCCGGGATCATCCGGGACAACCTGCTGTTCAAGATGACCGCGGACGACTGGGACATGGTGATGGGCGTCCATCTGCGCGGCGCGTTCCTGATGAGCAGAGCGGCGCAGAGGTACATGGCCGGGGCCGGATGGGGGCGCATCGTGAACCTGTCCAGCACGTCCGCGCTCGGCAACCGGGGGCAGGCCAACTACGCCGCGGCCAAGGCCGGAGTCCAGGGGTTCACCAAGACGCTGGCGATCGAGCTGGGCAGATTCGGCGTCACCGTGAACGCGATCGCGCCGGGGTTCATCGAGACCGAGATGACCGCCGCCACCGCCGCGCGAGTCGGGGTGCCGTTCGAGGACTTCAAGGCGGCGGCCGCCGGGCAGATCCCGGTCGGCAGGGTCGGCCGTCCTGAGGACATCGCCGCGATGGTGTCGTTCTTCGTCCGCGAGGAGGCCTCGTTCGTCTCCGGCCAGGTGGTCTACGTCGCGGGCGGGCCCTGCGATTGACTTAGGACTTACCCGGTGGCCGGTGCTCCGCGGCGATGCCGATGCGGCGGGGCTCGGCCGGGTGAGACTCCAGAGTGTGGTGGGTCGCGGCCCCCAGGCGGATGATCGTGTCCGGGGACTGCCGTTCCGCCTCCTCCAGCTCCTGCAGCCGTTCGAGGTCGGCGGCGGGGACCAGGGCCACGATGGGCTTTCCGTGCCGGGTCATCACGATGCGCTCCCCGCCGTACCCGGCACGGTTCACCAGCTCGGCGAAGTCGGCGCGAGCTTGGGTGACAGGGATCTCTTCCGCCATGGCTCCAACATAGCAGTCTGCATGTCATGTACGTTCTGTATATTCTGTACAGAACGGAGGCGCTCGTGATCCACCCCACCAGCCGTTACGTGCTGCCGGAGGTCGTGGAAAGGACCAGCCGCGGCACGATCGTGATGGATCCCTACTCGAAGCTCCTGGCAGGGCGGATCATCTTTCTCGGCACCCCGATCGACGACACCAGCGCCAACGACGTCATGGCGCAGATGCTCTATCTCGACTACGAGAACCCCGAGCAGGACATGTCGCTCTACATCAACTCTCCCGGCGGCTCGTTCACCGCGATGATGGCGATCTACGACACCATGCAGCACGTCTCCGCGGACGTGGAGACCGTCTGCATGGGGCAGGCCGTCTCCGCCGCCGCTGTCCTGCTGGCGGCCGGAACCCCCGGCAAGCGGCTGGCCCTGCCGCGCTCGCGCGTCCTCATCCACCAGCCCTCCAGCGAGGGGCGGGGGCAGACCAGCGACCTGGAGATCCAGGCTCGAGAGGTCCTGCGCGCGCGGGCGCTCACGGAAACACTGCTCGCCAGGCACACGGGGCAGGGCGAGGAGCGGGTCCGGCGCGACATCGAGCGGGACAAGATCCTCGACGCGAACGAGGCCATCGCCTACGGCTTCGTCGACGCGTTGGCCGGCTCCCGCAAGCGGGTCCCGATCTGGTGAGGTCGCGCGCCCGGCGGTGGCGCCGGGCGGCGCGCTTTCCCCCGCCTGTTCCAGGCGATGGCACGAGTTACGGCAAAGTGACCCAGGACTCTCGGTGCTACGGCAGGCCGCGGTGACGCAGTTCGGGTTTGTGGATCTTTCCTGAACCCGTTTTGGGCAGGTCGTCCACCACGTCGAAATAGCGGGGGATCTTGTACTTGGCCAGCCGTACGAGGAGGAAGTCACGCAGTTCGGCGCCGGTGACGTGCCAGCCAGGGAGGCGGACGACGAACGCGCGGCCGACCTCGCCCCACGTGGCGTCGGGCACCCCGACCACGGCGACCTCGGCGACGGCGGGGTGCTCGAACATCACCTTCTCGACCTCGGCCGGGTAGACGTTCTCGCCGCCGGAGATGTACATGTCCTTGACCCTGTCGGCGATGTAGAGGTGTCCCTCCTCGTCGAGGGTGGCGAGGTCGCCGGAGTGGAACCAGCCGCCCTCGGAGAAGGCCGCGGCGGTCGCCTCCGGGTTCCGCCAGTAGCCGGGGGTCACGTTGGGCCCCTTGATGAGCACCTCTCCCGGCTCGCCGGCCGCCACGTCGGTGAGGTCGGGACGGACCACGCGCACGCCGGCGAAGAACACCGGGACGCCGGCGGAGCCGACCTTGCGGGTGCTCTCGCTCGCCTCGAGGAAGGTCGCGCCGGGCGCGGTCTCGGTGAGCCCGTAACCCTGGCAGAACACCAGGCCGCGCTCCTGGTAGGTGCGGATCAGCGCGGCCGGGATCGCCGCTCCTCCGGCCATGAGTTTGCGCAGGGAGGACAGGTCGGCGCCATCCCACCGAGACGACCGGGCGAACGCGGCGAACATCGTGGTGACGCCGAACATCCAGGTGACGCCGTGCCTCTCGATGAGGTCGTAGCACCCGTCCACGCTCCATGACGGCATGATCACCGACCGGCCGCCCTTGATGAACGTGGGCAGCAGTGTCTGGTCGAGGGCCGCGACGTGGAAGAGCGGGGCGCTGATCAGCGTCACCTCGTCACTCGCCACATCGACGCCGATCATGAGGTTGAAGGTGTTCCAGACGAGGTTGGCGTGGGTGAGCGTCGCCCCCTTGGGACGCCCGGTCGTGCCCGAGGTGTAGAGGATGAGGGCGACGTCGTCGAGCGCCACCGGCACGTCGATCGGCGTGGGATCCCCCTCCGACAGCCACGTCTCGTACTCCGGCTCTCCCGGCGCGGGAGAGGTGAGTGCCACGATCGCGAGCAGGGCCGAGGGGTCCGGGAGCGCGTGGACCACCTCGGCGCACTCCGGCGCGTAGATCAGGACCGTCGCGCCGGACTGCTCCAGCATGTACGCGATCTCGGGCGCCGCCAGCCTGAAGTTCAGCGGGACGAAGATCCCGCCGAGCAGGTGCGTGGCGAACATGGTCTCCGCGAACGCGACGTGGTTGGGGCCGAGGTAGGCGACCCGGTCACCGGCCCGCACCCCGGCCTCGCGCAGCCGCGAGGCCAGTTTCGTGGTGCGTTCGTGAACCTGGGCGTAGGTGAGGGACCGGTCACGGAAGACGAACGCCGTGCGCCCCGGCGTCATCAGGGCCCGGCGAGCCGGCCACCCTCCCACTCCAGCGTTCTGCATCGGTGTACGACCTCCGGGGTCAGATCTTCGGATGGGTGGTGGGACTTCCTACCGGACGACCTCGTGACATGCCCGCCGCGTCGCCCTCAGGCGTAGTGCCGGTAGACCGCCCGGGCGACGCAGGCGGGCTTGGGGGAGCCGTCGACCTCGACGGTGAAGTCGAGCAGCATCTGCACGCCGTTCCCGTCCACCTCGGTCACCGACACCACCGTGGCGGCGAGGCGGATCTTCGCGCCCACCCTGACCGGGCTCGGGAAGCGGACCTTCTCCAGGCCGTAGTTCACGCTCATCGTCACGCCCTGGATGTCGAGCAACCCGGTGAAGAGCGGGATGACCAGCGACAGGGTCAGGTAGCCGTGGGCGATCGTGCCTCCGAACGGCCCGCCCGCCGCCCTCTCCGCGTCGACGTGGATCCACTGGTGGTCGCCGGTGGCGTCGGCGAAGGTGTTCACCCGGTCCTGGGTGATCTCGAGCCAGCCGCTGCGGCCGAGGTCCCTGCCGGTGAGCGCCTTGATCTCGTCCAGTCCGTGCACGCTGATCGTCATTGCGGGGTTCTCCTCTCGTCACTGCCGGCCGGCAGTGTTCGGTGCTGTCGGTGCTATTCGGTGCCGAGCCCGAGCAGGCGTACGGCGTTGTCCTTGAGGATCTTGGAACGGACCTCCGGCTTGATCTCGAGCTTGTCGAAGTCCGCGAGCCAGCGGTCCGGGGTGATCACGGGGTAGTCGGATCCGAAGAGCACCTTGTCCTGGAGCAGCGAGTTGGCGTACCGGACGAGCTGCGGCGGGAAGTACTTCGGCGACCACCCGGACAGGTCGATGTAGACGTACGGCTTGTGCGTGGCGACGGCGAGGGCCTCGTCCTGCCAGGGGAACGACGGGTGGGCCAGGATGATCCGCAGCTCGGGGAAGTCCACGGCGACGTCGTCGACCAGCATCGGGTCGCCGTACTTCAGTCGGACGCCGCCGCCGCCGGGGACTCCCGCCCCGATGCCGGTCTGGCCGGTGTGGAACAGCGCGGGGACGCCGAGCTCCTCGATGGCCTGGTAGAGCGGATAGGCCGTCCGGTCGTTGGGCGCGATGCCCTGGAGGCTCGGGTGGAACTTGAAGCCGCGCACGCCGTACTCCTCGACGAGCCGTCGCGCCTCGCGGGCGCCCGCCCTGCCCTTCCAGGGGTCCACGCTGGCGAACGGGATGAGCACGTCGGCGTGCTCGGCGCAGCTCTCGGCCACCTCCTCGTTGGCGATGCGGCGGTGCCCGGTGGCGTGCTCGGCGTCGACGGTGAACACCACGGCGGCCATCTTCCGCTCGCGGTAGTGGTCGGCCATCTGCGCGATGGTCGGCTTGCGGTGCCCGTGCGCCTTGAAGTACTCCTCGGAGGCGCCGAACAGTTCCGGGCTGAGGGAGCCGTGCCCGTCCTTGCCGACCTCGGCGTGCGTGTGGACGTCGATGGCGACCAGGTCGGCGACGTTCATGACGCGATCGGTCATCTCACGCCTCCGGGACCTTGGGCGCGGGGATCCCGTACGTCTCCGGCTCGGCGCCGACGCCCGCCTGCCAGGACGCGGCGATGGCGCCGGGCGTCCATCCTCCGTCGGCGTAGGCGACGGCCTTCTCGCTCGGGTGGGACCAGAGCGCGAGCCGGTCGCCGCCGATGCCGATGGCCTGCCCGGTCACGCCCGCGGACGCGTCCGAGGCGAGGAAGACGACGAGGCCGGCGACGTCCTCGACGGTGCCGAGGCCCTCGTCCTTGCGCAGCCACTCGGGGAACGGCCGGCCGGTCCGCTCCGCCTCCTCCAGGATCGGCGCGAAGGCGGGGATCGTCCTGGTCATCTCGGTGGCCGCCACCGGTACGACGGCGTTCACGGTGATGCCCGCCCTGGCCAGCTCCATCGCCCAGGTGCGGGCCATGGCGACGAC
Organism: Nonomuraea sp. NPDC046570; assembly: GCF_040645915.1. NCBI lineage: Bacteria > Bacillati > Actinomycetota > Actinomycetes > Streptosporangiales > Streptosporangiaceae > Nonomuraea > Nonomuraea sp. NPDC046570. Next base: position 138,832 of record NZ_JBEYZF010000005.1, read on the forward strand.
GCCCGCCTTCGCGGCGGCGTAGTTGGTCTGGCCGAAGTTCCCGCGCTGGCCGGCGGGTGAGGAGATCAGGATCAGGCGGCCGCCCGACCCCTGCTCGCGCATGCGGACCGCCGCCGCGCGGGCGCAGGTGAACGTGCCCCGCAGGTGCACGTCGATCACCGCGTCGAAGTCGTCGTCGGACATCTTCCACAGGACCCTGTCCCGCAGGATGCCCGCGTTGGTGACCATCACGTCGAGCCGGCCGAACTCCTGGACGGCGGTGGCGACCAGCCGGTCGGCGAGTTCGGAGCCGCCGACCGGGCCCGCGGCGACGGCGGCCGTGCCGCCGCTCTCCGCGATGGCGATGGCGACCTCGCCCGCCGCTTCGGCGTTCACGTCGTTCACGACCACCGCCGCGCCGGCCGCGGCCAGGGCCTCGGCGTACGCGCGCCCGAGGCCCTGGCCCGCGCCCGTGACCACGGCGACCTTGCCGGACAGATCCATCGACTTCCCCTCTCGATGCGCTGATGAGCGACCCGGCCAACGTAAGGCAGTTTCGTGACCCACGTCAAAGTTTTGCCCAATATCTCTGATCCGTCTACCCTCTTCCTGTGACGCTCAGCGAAGGAGACGACCAGGCGCAGGCGCCGTCCGCGCGCCCGCAGTCGCTGATGTTCAGCCTTCTCGGCATCTACGTGCTGGGGCGCGACACCGCCCTCTACTCGGGAAGCGTCATCGACGTGTTCGCCCGGCTCGGCCTCTCCGAGGAGGCGGTGCGCTCGACCCTGACCCGCATGGTCAAGCGGAACCTGCTGGCCCGGCACCGCCAGGGCCGAAAAATGTACTTCGGGCTCACCGGGCACGCGACGGAGGTGCTGGAAGACGGGCGCAGGCGGGTCTGGGAGACCGGCGCGGTGAACCGCGACTGGGACGGCACCTGGACCCTGGTCGGATTCTCGCTCCCCGACAACAGGCGCAGCACCCGGCACGACCTCCGCTCCCAGCTCATCTGGGCCGGATTCGGCCTGCTGCAGAGCGGTCTGTGGGTCGCGCCCGGCGTGAAGGACGTCACCGGGATCCTCGCCCCGCTCGACCTCGGCGACCACGTCACCGTGCTCGCGGCGCGGGCGCTCAAGCCCACGGAGTCGGCGGACGTCGTCAGGAAGGCGTTCGACACCGAGGAGATCGCCGGGCGGTACCGCGCCTTCCTCGACCGCTGGGACACCCGCCGCCCACTCCCGTCGGCGCCCGACGACCTCGCGCGGCAACTGCTCCTGCACACCGACTGGCTGCAGCTCGTCCGCCAGGACCCGCACCTGCCGGCCGAGCACCTACCCGGCGACTGGCCGGCGATCCGGGCCGAGCAGGTCTTCCGGTCGCTGGCCCGGTCGTACGAGCCGAGCGCGCGGAAGCTCGCGGACGAGGTTTTGGACAAGCTGCCCCTCCGGCCGTGACGCGTGCGCGGTCCCACCGACCGCGCAGCGTCCGGACGGAGGGCCCGTCAGAAGGCCGGGTCGGTGTGGACTCGATCGCCCTCGACGTAGGTGGCCAGCACCGCGGTCTCGGCGATCTCGGTGGCCGGGATCGAGAAGGGGTCGCGGTCGGTGACCACCAGGTCGGCGAGCTTGCCCTGCTCGATCGTGCCGGTCCGGGTGTCCAGGTGGTTCACCCGCGCTGTGCCGATCGTGTAGGCGGCCAGCGCGGCCGCCAGACTGAGCCGCTGCTCCGGCAGGAACACCTTGGCGCTCTCGCGCGGGATCATCCGGTTGACGGCGACGTGCACGCCCAGGAACGGGTCGGGGCTGCTGACCGGCCAGTCGCTGCCCGCCGCGAGCGAAGCGCCGGTGCGGACCAGATCCCCGAACGGGTACTGCAGGAGCGCCCGTTCCGGGCCGAGGAACGGGATGGTCAGCTCGTCCATCTGCGGCTCGTGCGCCGCCCACAGCGGCTGCATGTTGGCAGTGATCGCGAGCGCGGCGAACCGCGGCACGTCGTCCGGATGCACGACCTGGAGATGGGCGATGTGGTGGCGGTGGTCGTTCATGCCGTTGGCCGCGCGCGCGGCCTCGAACGCGTCCAGGGCTTCGCGGGCCGCGCGGTCTCCGACGGCGTGCACGTGGACCTGGAAGCCTTCGGCGTCCAGGCGGGTGACATACGCGCGCAGCGCCTCCGGGTCGACGAAGCTGATTCCCTGGTTGCCGGTCCGGCAGCCGCAGCCGTCGAGGTAGGGGGAGGTCATCGCGGCGGTGAAGTTCTCCGCGACCCCGTCCTGCATGATCTTGACGCTGGTGGCGTGGAACCGCCCCGTCGTACCTCTGCGCGCGAGCAGTTCAGGGATCTGCTCCTCGCCCCTCTCACGGTCCCACCAGAGTGCGCCGACCACCCGGGCGGTGAGCAGCCCGGACTCGGCCGCGGTCAGGTAGGCCCGCTGCACCTCGGGATTGACCATCGCGTCCTGCCAGGCGGTGACGCCGGCCGCGTGCAGCCGCCGCTGGCCGGCCTGGAGGCCGCGCAGCATCGCGTCCGCGGTCGGCTCGGGGACGTGCCGGCCGACCAGGCCCGACGCGCCTTCGTGGAGCGTGCCCTGCGGGGCGCCGTCGGCCTCCCGCTCGATGCGCCCGTCGATCGGGTCCGGGGTGCTCGCGTCGATGCCGCACAACTCCAGGGCCCTGCTGTTGACCCAGGCCCCGTGTCCGTCCCGGTTGATCAGGTGGACGGGCCGGTCGGGGACCACCGCGTCCAGCAGGTGCCGACTCGGCGTGCCACCCGGGAACCACTCCATGGACCAGCCGCCTCCGCTGATCCACGCGATCTCGGGGTTCGCCTCGGCGTAGGCGCGGACGGCGGCGACGGCCTCGCCCGCGTCGCCGGCCTCGTGCAGGTCGCACCGGATCATGGTGAGGCCGGCCAGGACCGGATGCACGTGGGCGTCCTGGAACCCGGGCAGCAGGGCTCGACCGGCCAGGTCGACGACCTCGGTGGCGGCGCCGATCAACGGCCGGACGTCCGAGTCCTCGCCGACGGCGATGATCCGGCCGTCGCGGACGGCGACCGCCGCGGCAGCCGTACGGGCCGGTCCGAGGGTGTGCACCGGGCCGCCACGGAAGACGAGATCGGCGGGGGTGGTCATGCGGACTCTCCTTGAGATGAGATCGGGGGGATCACAGCGACTCGGGGCGGAAGGCCCATGGGCGGGTGTGTTCGAGGGCGGCGCCGATGTGGAAGACGGTCGGGTCGTCGTAGGTGCGGCCGACGATCTGTACGCCGGTTGGGACGCCGTTGAATGCTCGTCCGGATGGGACGTTGAGGACGGGGCAGCGGCTGGCGATGTTGAAGACCGTGGTCATGGAGTATTCGAGGTAGTGGTCGAGTTCGACGTCGTTGACGGTGAGTTTGGTGTCGAGGTAGTCCTCGCCCGCGCGCAGGCCGGGGGCTCCGGTGGTGGGGCAGATGAGGGCGTCGTAGCGGTCGAGGAGTTCGCCGATCGGGGTGTAGATCGCGGCTTCGGTTTCCAGGCCGGCCAGGTAGCCGCCGGCTTGTTCGTGCACGGTGTGGGAGTGTGCGGCGAAGGCGGTGGCGTAGCGGGTGAGTTTGTCGCCGTGTTCGGCTGCGACGCGGGCGACCATGGGGCCGAAGATGGCGCCGAAGTGGGTGAAGGCCGCGCGCATGACGTCGGCGCGGCGCAGCCCGACCTCGACCTCTTCGACGATGGCGCCGGCCTGTCGTAGCGCGTCGGCCACGGCTTGGGTGTTGGCCATGATGTCGGGTTCGATCTCCCAGTCGCCGAGGTTGGGGGCGTAGGCGATGCGCAGGCCGTTCACCTGGCCGAGTTGGTCGGGGAGGTGGAGGGCGGGGCGCAGGGAGACGACGTCGTGTGGGTGTGGTCCGACGATGGTGTTCTGTAGGAGTGCGCAGTCGGCGACGGTGCGGGCCATGGGGCCGTCGTGGCAGTAGTGGTCGAGGTTGAAGGGTGCCATCGCGGGTACCCGGCCGTAGGGGGGTTTGTAGCCGACTGTGCCGGTGTTGGCGGCGGGTAGCCGGATTGAGCCGCCGATGTCGGAGCCGGTGGCCAGGGTGGTGGTGCCGGAGGCGAGGGCGGCGCCTGATCCGCCTGAGGAGCCGCCGGGTGAGTAGTCGAGGTTCCAGGGGTTGCGGGTGATTCCCCATAGTTTCGATTGGGTGAAGCCGGCGCAGCAGAATTCGGGTGTGGTGGTGCGGGCGTGGATGATGCCGCCGGCGGCCAGGATCCGTTCGATGACCGGGTGGGTGACCTCGGCGACGTGGTCGGCGTAGGCGAGTGAGCCGTCGGTGGCGAGGCGGCCGGCGATCGGTTGTTCGTCCTTGGCCGCCACCGCGAGTCCTTCCAGCGGCCGGGGCGTGCCGCCGTCGCGGTAGGCGCGTTCGGCCTGTTTGGCCTGTACGAGCGCCTCTTCGAAGGTGCGTTCGCTGAGCGCGTTGACCGCGGGCTCGACGGCCTCGGCACGTTCAACGACGGCGTTCATCAACTCAACGGGAGACAACTGTCGAGACCGGAACAACCGCAGAGCCTCAGTCGCGGACAGATAGGCCAGATCGGTCACTTGGTCACACTCCTTGTCGCAGGGTCATGCTGAAGCGGGGGCTGCCCCAGGGCGGCCGCGAGGGCGCGCCGGTCGGCGGCGATCCGGGCGGGATCCCAGCCGGGACGCGGCACGGAGTGCAGCAACAGGCGGGTGTACGGATGCTCGGGAGCGGCCAGCACCTCTCGGGTGGGGCCCGACTCGACCACGCGCCCCTGGTAGAGCACCAGGATGTCGTCGGCGATGTGCCGGACGAGTGCCAGGTTGTGCGTGACGAACAGATACCCGACGCCGGTGTCGCGACGGATCTCCGCCAGCAGGTCGAGGATCTGGGCCTGGATGGACACGTCCAGGGCGGCGGTCGCCTCGTCCAGGATCAGCACCTTCGGCTCGGTCGCCAGCGCGCGGGCGATGGCGACCCGCTGGCGCTGGCCGCCGGACAGCCGCCGGGGGAGCGCGTCCGCCTCCCGCTCGCCGAGGCCGACCCGCGCCAGCAGCTCGTCACGGCGGGCTCGCCGCTCCTGCGTGGTCAGCGCGAAGTGCAGGCGCAGCGGCTCCTCGACGCACGCGGCGACGGTGACCCGGGGGTCGAGCGAGAGATAGGGATCCTGGAAGACCATCTGGATCTCGCGGGCGCGGGCCAGCCGGGTCGCCTTGCCGCGGGCGGCGTCCGAGCGGTCCCGCCCGCCGACACGGATCCGGCCGGCGTCCGGCCGCTCCAGCCCGACGAGCATCCGCGCCGTCGTCGTCTTACCCGAACCCGACTCACCCACGATGGACAGGGAGCCGCCGGGCGGTAGCGAGAAGGAGACGTCGTCCACGGCGACGTGGGCGCCGAACGACTTGCGCAGCCCCTCGACTTCCAGCGCGTGCTCACTCATCGAACAGCTCCTCCGCTCGCAGGCAGGCCACCTGGGCGTCGTCGATTACCTGCGGGACGGGCTCCTGTTCGCCGCACCGGGGCCGCGCGTGCGCGCAGCGGGCCGCGAACGCGCACCCGGTCAGCGCGTCGGCGAGCGACACCGGCCGACCCGGCACCCCTCGCGGCCGGTCCGCGTCCAGCCGCGGCGTCGCGGCCAGGAGCCCCATGGTGTACGGGTGGCGAGGCCGGTTGAAGAGTCCCTCGGCGGACTGGACCTCGACGATCCGGCCCGCGTACATGACGTAGATGCGGTCGCAGATCGCCGCGGCCAGCTCCAGGTCGTGGGTGACGAAGAGCATCGCCATGGCGCGCTCGGTGCGCAGCCCGGTGAGGATCGAGATCACCTCGGCCTGGGTGGTGACGTCCAGCGCCGTGGTGGGCTCGTCGGCCAGCAGCAGCCGGGGCTCGCCGGCGAGCGCGCCGGCGATCATCACGCGCTGCAGCATGCCGCCGGAGAACTCGTGCGGATACCGGCGCAGCGCGGCGTGCGAGTCGCGGATGCCGACCGACTCCAGCAGCTCCTCGGCCCGCTTGAGCGCGAGGTCACGGGACACGCCGCCGGCGCGCATCCCCTCGGTGACGTAGTCGCCGATCCTGCGGATCGGGTTGATGGAGGCCCGGGGGTCCTGGAAGATCATGGACACGTCGCGGCGGCGCAGCTCGCGGAGCCGCGCGGAGGGCATGGTCAGGACGTCGTTCCCGTCGACCCGCAGACTCCCGTCGGCCTCGGCCCCCTCGGGGAACAGCCCCAGCACCGATCGGCAGGTGACGGACTTGCCGGACCCGGACTCGCCGACGAGGCCCACGGTCTCACCCTGGGCGACGTGCAGGGACACCCCGTCGAGGATCGGGCGGGCGGCCTTGCCCGCCGCGAGCCGCACGGTCAGGTTCTCCACCTCCAGCAGGTGACGGGGCATCAGTTCTCCCGCAGGGCGACGCGGTCGGCGATGGCCTCGCCGACCATGCTGAAGGCGACCACCGTGATCACGATGATGGCGCCGGGGGCGAGGGCGGGAAGCATCGCGCCCTGGAGCATGGCGCCGGCCCCCTCGTTGACCATGGCGCCCCAGTCGGCGGCGGGCGGTTGCACGCCGAAGCCGAGGAAGGACAGCGCGGCCAGGTCCATGAGCGCGTAGCCGAAGTTGATCGCGGACTGGGCGAGGATCAGCGGAACGATGTTGGGAAGCAGGTGCCGCAGGCAGATCGCCCAGCCGGACCAGCCCTGCACCCGGTACGCCTGGATGTACGGCCGGGTCATCTCCTGGAGCGCCACACTGCGGGCGAGCCGGCCGACGTACGGGGCGTAGGCGACGCTCATCGCGATCACCGGGGCGGTCAGCCCCACGCCGAACACCGCCACCAGGGTGATGGCCAGCAGCAGGGCGGGGAAGGAGAAGACGAGATCCATCATCCGCGACAGCAGGGCGTCGACGGCCCCGCCGAGCCAGGCGGCGGACACGCCGAGCAGCGTGCCGAGCACGGTCGAAATGACCACCACCAGCAGCGGCCCGAGCAGGCCGGTCTGCGCGCCGTACAGCATCCGGGACAGGATGTCCCGGCCCGACTGGTCGGTCCCCAGCAGATGATCGGGGGTGAGACCGCTCAGAGTGGCGGACAGATCGATGGCCTCCGGATCGTGCGGCGCGATCAGCGGGGCGAAGACCGCCGCGATGATCAGCACGACCAGGACGGCGAGGGCGGCTGTGACCAGTTTGTCGCCTCCGGCGAGGCGGGTCAGCGGCGCCAGGATCTTGCGCCGGTGGATGGGCAGGGCGGTCACGACGCACCTCCCTTCGCATGGGTCAGACGGGGGTCGATGAGCGGATAGAGCAGATCCACGAGGAGGTTGACGGAGACGAAGGCCAGCACCACCAGCAGGCTGACGGCCTGCACGACCGGGAAGTCCTTGACGGTCACGGAGCCGACGAGCAACTGGCCGACTCCCGAGAGACCGAAGGCGGTCTCCACGATCGAGGTGGCGACCAGCAGGCCGGCCACGACCGTCCCGGTCACGGTGGCGATGGGGCCGAGGGCGTTGCGCCACACATGCCGCCGCACCACGTCCCGGCCCGGCACCCCCCGCGAGCGGGACACCTCGACGTGCTCGCGTCCCAGCTCCTCCAGCATCGACGCCCGGGTGACCCGGGCCAGCAGACCGGCGAAGGTGAGCGCGAGCGCGGCGGCCGGCAGCGTCAGATGCCAGATCCGGTCACCCACACCGGAGCCGTTGCCGAAGGCGGGGAACCAGCCCAGTTGCAGGGAGAACAGCGAGATCAGCCCCATCGCGGCGACGAACGAGGGGGTGGCGGTGGCGATGCCCGTGCCGAGGAGGACCAGCCGGTCCACGACGCCCGGCCGCAGCGCGGCCAGCGCCCCGAGCAGCAGGCCCACGACGACGATGAGCAGGGCGGCGTAGCCGACGAGCCACAGCGTCGTCGGCAGCCGGGCCGTGATCAGGCCGGCCACGTCCTGCCGGAACTGCACGGAGCGGCCGAAGTCGCCGGTGAGGACGCCGCCGACCCACTTGGCGTACTGCACGAGGAACGGGTCGTCCAGGTTGTACTGCGCCCGGATGGCGGCGACCGCCGCGGGCGAGGCCGAGCGGCCGCCCAGGAGGAAGGACGCCGGGTCGCCGGGGGCGAGGTGGACCGAGCCGAACACCGCGAACGAGGTGACGACCAGCGTCGCGATGATGCCGGCGATCCGGCGGAGCAGGAAACGCACCATGGCCGGACTCAGCCGGCCGAGCCGAGTCGGGCGGCCCAGGGGTACTGGAGCTGGGCGATGCTGGTCGGCGCGCCGGTGAGCCGCTTGTTCAGGAACATGGTGTGCGGCACCTCGTACAGCGGGATCCAGACCATGTCGCGCAGGGCGATCTCCTGCAGCTTGGCGACCGTCGCGGCGCGGGCGGCGGGGTCGGCCTGGGCCTCGGCCTCGTCGAGCAGGGCGTCGTACTCGGGGTTGGAGTAGCCGCCGTAGTTGGGGAAGGCGCCGGTCCGCAGGATGCTGTAGAACTCCAGCGGGTCGGGGGTGGAGTCGTACCAGATCGTCATGACCAGGTCGATCCCCTCGCGGGCCTTCGGGTCGGAGAACAGCGCCGTGTAGGCGTCCGGGGCGATCGCCTTCAGCTCGACCTGCAGGCCGATGGCCTGCCCCGCCGACTGCACGGCGTTGGCGATGACGCCGATCTCGGGGGACACCGTGCTGGTCGCCATCACGATCTTCTTGCCGCCGGCGCCGGCCTCCTGGACCAGCTTCTTGGCGGCGTCGAGATCGCGGGTGAGGGCCGGCAGCTTGGCGTAGTACTCCTTGGCCGCCTCAGGGGCGATGCCCCAGGCGCCGATCGCGGCGGGAGCCTTCGCCGGGCTGGCGGCGCCGCCCGCGGCCGCCTTGATGACGCCCTCGCGATCGAACGCCAGGGACAGCGCCTTGCGGACCCGCACGTCGCCGAGCGTGCCCTGGAGATCGGTGGGGATCAGGCTCACCGCCGTGGTGCTGGGACCGAAGTAGAGCTTCCCGTTGGTGGCGGCACGCAGCTTGGCGAAGCCGGTGGACGGCAGCAGGTAGCCGCCGTCGACCTCGCCGGCGACCATCGTGTTGACCCGCGCGGACGGGTCCTGGATGAACACGTTCTTGAGCGTGTTCACCTTGGGGGTCAGCGTCGTGTCCCAGTAGCCGTCGAACTTCTTCAGAGTGATCGACTGGCCCTTCTGCCAGTCGTCGAGAGTGAACGGCCCGGTGCAGTTCACGCCCACGTCCGGGGTGCCGTAGCCGGTCCCGGCCTTGGCCAGGAACGCGGCGCTCTCGACGCTGCCGGCGGAGGTGCCCATCTCCTCGTTGAAGAGCTGGTCGGGCTTCTTCAGGTGGACCGTGACCTCCATCGGCCCGGTCTTCTCGATCGACTTGACGTTCTGGTAGGCCGAGACCCAGTAGGAGCCGACCTTGGGATCCAGGTGGCGGCGCAGGCTGGCCACGACGTCGTCGGCAGTGAGCGCGGAGCCGTCGTGGAATGTCACCCCGGAGCGGATCGTGTAGACCCAGCGCTTCGGGTCGGGCGAGCTCGCGGCGCTGGCCAGGCCCGGCTCCAGCTTCAGGTCGGGGGTGACGCGCATGAGCTGCTCGCACACGTTGGCGAGTACCGTGTTGGGCGGGTAGTCGAAGGCGTACGCGTAGTCCAGGGACTGCGGTTCGGCGTACAGCGACCAGGTCACCGAGTCCACGGGGCCGCTGGCCGGCGGGGTGTCCTTCGTGATCTCGAAAGCGGCGGAGCCGCCACCCTTGACGGCTTGGGGAGCGCCGCAGGCGGCGACCGCGAGTGCGAGCAGCGCCGTTGCGGCAGCGAAACGGGAGGTGCGCATCAGACCCCCTCTTTCTGAACGGGCCGCACCGATCGGGTATGCGGCGGAGGTGGCTGCGAGTATTCGTGAAGGAACGTTCCTGCACAAGGGGTTGGCGGAACGATTCTGCAAAGCTGGGGGGCTGTGTGGCGGACCATCCGGCCAGATGACAGGATCCCGCTCATGAGCCAGTCAGACCGCAGCGTCCGGGTTCGCCTCGTGGATGTGGCCCGCGTCGCAGGAGTGTCCAAGACCACCGTGTCCGACGCGTTGAACGGAACCGGGCGGCTTCCCGCGTCCACCCGTGAGCACGTACGGCAGGTGGCGCGAACGCTCGGATACCGCCCGAACGCCACGGCACGGCTGCTGCGGAGCGGGCACACCCGGCTGCTCGGCCTCGCGGCACGGGAGTACGTCGAGACGCCGTGGGTCTACGCCGACCTGGCCTACTTCTCGCAGCTCGCCATCGCCACGACCCGGGTGGCGCTGTCCCACGGATACGGGGTCGTCCTGCTGCCTACCTCCGGGCCGGAGGACTGCTGGCTGGACATACCGCTGGACGGCGTGTTCGTCGTCGACCCGGTCGAGGCGGACCCGATGGTCGGGGACTTCCTCGCGGCGGGTGTCCCCGTGGTCTCCGATCGCCGGGCCCTGGCGGAGATCGGGAGCGCGGCACGGGAGACCGGCCGATGGGTCGACTTCGACTACGGCGGCGCCGTACGCCAGGTCCTCGATCACCTGGAGGACGCCGGCGCCGAACGGATCGCGGTCGTCGCCGCCGAGGCCACCGCCTGCTTCCACCAGCAGTCCGTCGGCGCCTACCAGGACTGGTGCGCCGAACGGGGCCGCGAACCCCGGATCGTCTACATGCCGGGCCCCGGTGTGCAGCACACGCTCGACGCCGTGAAGGACCTGCTCGCCGCCCCGGTCCCGCCGGATGCGATCTTCACCCTGGTCGAGGTCAGCCCGCCGCTCCTGCTGGACACGATCCGCAGGTTCGGCCGCTCCGTCCCCGGCGACCTGCTGCTCGTCTGCACCACCGAGGATCCGGCGGCCTCCTACACCGACCCGCCGATCAGCACGCTCAGCTTCCTGCCCGTCGAGACCGCCCAGGTGGCGGTGGAACTGCTCGTCGACCGCCTCGAAGGGCGCGAGGGCGACCCCGGCCGCCTCCTCTCGGCCGACTTCCAGATCCGCGCCTCTTCGGCCTTCCCCGACCAGCGGCCACCACGGCCGGCGGTGTCCCCGCTCACCCCCGGGTGACGCTCAGGCGGAACCGGTCCCGGAACTCGCGGGGTGAGAGGCCGAACTCCGCCTTGAAGAGCTTGCTGAAATGGCTGGGGCCCTGGATGCCCCAGCGGGCGGCCACCGCGTACGCGGGCAGATGATCGAGGGCGGGATCGGTGAGGTCCCGGCGGATGCGGTCCAGTCGCCGGCGGCGGATGTGGTCGCCGACCGTCTCCCCCTGCCGCTGGAAGAGCGCGTGCAGGGAGCGGACCGAGACGTGGTTGGCGGAGGCGATCTCCGCCGGTGCGAGCCGGTCGGCCAGATGCCGGTCGATGTGGTCGAGGATCCGGTCGAGGACGTGCGCCTGGTCGGCCGGCGATCTCCGCCTGCCCGACTCGCGGACGAGGGTCCGGATGACGCCGGCGACGTGCTCGCCCATCTCGCTCCTGGACACCGGGCCGAGGTCGCGCGCCCGGTAGGCGAGCTCGGTCAGCATCGAGGCGAGGATACGGCCGCTGGGGGACCGGGGGAGTTCCTGGTTCGCCGTCGCGTCCTGGGCCAGCCGCATGAGTTTGGCGGTGCCGTAGTCCAGGTGCAGGACGAACCAGCGGTAGTTGCCGCCGAGGTCCAGGCGGAACGGGCGCTCCGCTGAGTAGAGGGCGAACTCGCCGGGAGAGAGCGGGCAACGGCGGCCGTCCTGTTCGAGCGTCCCGTCGCCGGACAGCAGCAGTCCGAGCAGCTGGGCGCCGTCGCGGGCCGCCGCCGTCGCGTGCGGGCTGACCTGGACGCCGTGCTCGCCGCTGATGTCGCAGGTGTTGAGCGCGCCGAACCGCTCGGGGCGCATCTCGGCGGCATAGGGCGTAGCCGCCTTGACCAGGACCGTGTCGGATGCCCGGAAGCGGTCCGGCGAATCGGTGTCCAGGTAACCGAAGACGAGCGTGCCGTCATGCCGGCTTTCCAGACGCACGGCTCCTCCTTCCGCACTGCGGCGCCAGAAGCCTGCGCTGCGATGTCAGCACGCGCGCCGCGATTGGCAGATGCTCGCACTCGTCTCCCGGTTCCTGGAAGTGAAAAGACGGTCACAGGTGGATGTACTTCTGGCAATCCTCAGCCTGTTCGGCCTGTATGGGCTCATCACCGTCGGTATCGCCGTGATCTTCGCGGCGACCCGGGTGGTGAACCTGGCCCAGGGCGATCTCGTGATGGTCGGGGCCTATACCGCCGCGGTCGTCACCGGCCCCGCGTTCGGCTGGCGGGCGGTGCTCGCCCTGGTGGCGACCGCACCGCTGCTCCTGCTGGTCGAGCGGCTCCTGTTACGGCGGCCCCTCGCGGACGGACTGGCGACCATGCTCGTCACGTGGGGCGTCGGCATGGCGCTGCGCCAGGTGGTCGAACTGCTCTTCACCTCCACCTCCCGCGCGGTCGAACCGCCGATCGCCGGGACCGTGACCGTGCTGACCACGCCCTACCCGGCCTACCGCCTGGCCTGCGGCCTGATCGCGCTGGCGGTCATCGGGCTGGTGCTGCTCGTGGCGTACCGGACGGACTGGGGCCTCACCCTGCGCGCCGTCGCGGACAACGCGACCATGGCGGCGCTGCTCGGCACCGACCCGCGCAGGGTGCGCACCGTCGCCTTCGTCCTGGGCGGGCTGCTGGCCGTCCTGGCGGGCGCGCTGTACAGCCCGGTGCTGGCGGTGAATCCGACGATGGGCTTCAGCCTGCTGGTCCCCGTCTTCTTCGGCCTGCTGTTCAGCCGTCCGGGCGCGCTCGGGACGGCGGCGGGCGCCGCGCTGCTGATCGCCGCCCTGTCGGTGCTGCTGCGCGTCTGGATGAGCGACGTCCTGGCCGAAGTCCTCTTCTATCTGATCGTGATCGGGGTCGCGGCGCTGCGCTCGCGCCCCTGGATTCGGAGGTTCTCCTCATGGCTCAGCCGCATTTTCGTCCCCGCACGGGCATCCTGACCGTCGCCGCCCTGCTGGTGCTGACCGGGTGCGGCGGCTCGGCGATCTCGGGCGGGCAGGACGACCGGAGCGGGTCGTTGAAGATCGGGGTGATCGTTCCGCTCACCGGACCCGTCTCCGCGACGGGCACGGCCCTCCGGCGCGGGTTCGAGCTCGGTGTGAAGAAGGTCAACGACAACGGCGGCGTCAACGGCACGAAGGTGGAGTACGTCGTCGTCGACGACGCGGGCAACCCGGCGACCTCCACCCAGCTCGCCCGCAGGCTCATCCAGCAGGACAAGGTGTCGATCATCTTCGGCACGATCACCGGGGACACCGCGGAAGCCGTGGCCCGCGTCGCCGACGACGCGAAGGTCCCCTTCGGCACGGCCATCCTCGGCGACACCGAGCGCTGTTTTCCCTACCAGTGGGGTTTCGGCGAGACCACACGGCAGATGCTCACCCCGACCATCCCCGAGCTGATCAAGAAGTACGGGAAGAAGGTGGCGATCGTCGGTTCCGACTACAACTACCCGCGCTTCTACGCCGGGGTCGCCAAGGACCTCGTGAAGCAGTCGGGAGGCGCGATCGTCGCCGAGGAGTACAGCCCTCTCGGTCAGGCCGACTGGCAACCGGTGATCACGCGGCTGAAGGACGCCAAGCCGGACGTGGCGCTGTCGATGGTCGTCGGCGCCGACGCGGTGACGTTCAGCCAGCAGGCCAGCCAGTTCGGCCTGCTCACCCCCGGCCTGGGCTTCGAGGGCGCGCCGCTGGACACCGACTACTACCCGGCGCTCAGCGCCCTGGTGGACGGCCGTACCCACACCGTGCGCTGGACCGACCGCCTGGACGACGCCGAGAGCCGGACGTTCGTGGCCGACTACCGGGCGGCGCACGACTTCGACGCCCCGATCCCCGAGGTGGCGGGCAACGCCTACTTCGGCATCCAGTTCCTCCTCGCCGCCGCGCGGAAGGCGGACGGCCTCGAAGGTCCGGCCATCAACACCGAGATCGGGCGGCTCACCTTCGACTCGCCGCTCGGCAAGGGCACCCGTTTCGAGTCCGCCAACCACCGGCTTCAGGCCGACATGCTGGAAGTGACGATCAAGCCCGGCGGGGCGTACGAGGTGAGCAAGAAGCTCGGCCGGATCCCCGACACCACCCCGAAGACGGGGTGCGCATGAGCATGACGGTACGGCTCGGCCTGCTCGTCGCCGTCCTGGTGGCGGCTCCCTTCGGGCTCGGCACCTTCGCGGTGGCCACCCTCACCCTGGGGCTCTGCTACGGGTTGTTCGCCTACGGGCTCGACCTGTCCTGGGGCCGGGCCGGACTGCTCAGCGTGGGCCACGCGGCCTTCTTCGGCCTGGGCGCCTACGCCGTCGCGCTCAGCCAGGCGCACGACCGGTCGCTCGCCGTGCTGCTGGTGGCGGCGCTGGCCCTCTCGGTCGCCGTCGCACTGCCGATGGTCCGCATCGGACTGGCCTCCGGCGTGCCCGACGCCCCGCTCATCCTGCTGACGATCGGTGTGAGCCTGCTGCTCCAGCACGCCGCGACCAGCCTCACGGGCCTGACCGGCGGCACCAACGGGCTGTCGATCAGCAGCCCCGGCGTGGTCACGACGTACTACCTGACCCTCGTCGTGGTGGCCGTCGTGGTGGCCGTGACCACCCTGACGGTCGTCCGGAGCAGGTTCGGCGCGCGGCTGACCGCCGCGTCCCGCAATCCGGAGCGAGCCGCCCAGACCGGCATCGACGGGGTCCGCGTCCGCTCCACGGCCTTCGCGGTCAGCGCGGCGGTGTCGACGATCGCGGGCGCCCTGTACGCGCTCGCGGCAGGGCTGGTGTCCCCGCAGATCTTCGGCCTCGGCCTGTCGACCAGCGTCCTCGTCTGGCTCGCCCTGGGCGGGCGCGAGTCGACCGTGGGCCCGTTCCTCGGCGCGGCGCTGGTCACGATGGGGGAGCAGATGCTCGGCAGCACCTGGCAGGGCTGGTACGTCCTGGGGCTGGCCGCTCTGTTCGTCCTCGTCGTCCAGTACGCCCCGGCGGGTCTGGCGGGGATCGCCCGGCGCTGGACGCGTGGCCCCGCGGTGAAGCTGCCCCCCGCCGCCGCGACGCGCCGGCCTCGGAAGGGGGGCGGCGGCCAGGCCAGGGGAGCGGCGGCGCTCGCCCTCACGGCGATTCACAAGTCCTTCGGCCCGGTGAACGTGCTCCGCGGCGTGGACCTGACCGTCGAGGACGGCCGGTGCGTGTGCCTGATCGGCCCCAACGGCGCGGGCAAGAGCACCCTGCTCGCGATCATCGCGGGCCAGCTCGCCCCCGACGGAGGTGAGGTGCGGATCTTCGGCGCGGACGCCTCCGCGGTGCCGATCCATGACCGGGTACGGCTGGGCGTCGGCCGGATGTTCCAGATCCCGAGCGTCCTGACGGACCTGTCGCCGGCCGACAACCTCCGGCTGGCCCGCATGGACGCACCCGAGCACGTCGAGCTGCCCGCCGAGTACGACGACCTGGTCCGCGACGAGACGAACGAGACCCGGGCGCTGCCGCTCGCCGACCGCAGACGGCTGGAACTGGCCATGGTGCTGGCCGGGGCGCCCCGCCTGATGCTGCTCGACGAACCCGCGGCCGGGCTCGGACCGGACGACGCCCGCGCGCTGATCAGGGAACTCAAGGAGGTCTCCCGCCGGACGGGCTGCGCGATGCTCGTCGTCGAGCACGACATGACGATCGTCCGCGAGCTGGCTGACGACGTGGTGGTGCTGCACGACGGAGGGGTGATCGCGCACGGCCCGATGGACGAGATCACCGCCGACCCGGCGGTGCGCGAGGCATACCTGGGAGCGCACTGATGCTCGAACTGCACGGCCTCTGCGGAGGGTACGGCCAGGCCGCCGTGGTCCGCGACGTCGACTTCCGGATCGCGGCGGGTGAGACCGTCGCCCTGCTCGGCCGCAACGGCACCGGCAAGACCACCCTGCTGCGTACCGTCTTCGGGCTCGCCGACCGGCAGGGCGGCACGATGAGCCTGGCGGGCCGTACCGTGCCGCCCGGTCGTCCGGAGCTGCTCGCCCGCTGGGGGGCCGCGCTGATGCCGGAGGACCGAGGAGTGTTCCCCAGCCTCACCGTCGCGGAGAACCTCCGGCTGGCCGCGCGGAAGGGCTTCGCCCCCGCGGTCGATCCGCGGGAGATCTTCCCGCTGCTCACCGAGCGGCGTCAGCAGCCCGCCGGAACGCTGTCCGGCGGGCAGAAGCAGCAGCTCGGCATCGCCAGGGCGATCCTCTCCGGGCAGTCGCTGATCGTGGTGGACGAGCTGACCCAGGGCCTGCAGCCGTCCGTCGTGCGCGACGTGCTGGAGGCGCTGGCCGGCATCGCCGCGACCGGTGTCGCCGTGGTGGCGGTCGACCAGCACGCGGGGCTTCTCCTGGACCGGAGCCACCGCGCGCTCGTCATGGAGGCGGGCCGGGTCGTGTTCGACGGCCCGAGCACACCGGGGACCCGCGAGGAGCTCGACCGCCTGCTCGCCGTCGGCTGACCCCTTTTTCTTTCCCATCTTCTGGAGCCACTATGGACCCTTTTGACTCCGCGTCGGATCTCGCCGAGGCGGTGCGTAAGCGTGAGCTGAGCCCGGTCGAGATCGTCGACACCTGTCTGGCGCGCATCGACCGGTACGACCCCGAGGTCGGAGCCTTCGTCTGGCGGAACGACGAGCAGGTGCGCTCGGCCGCCAGGCGGGCCGAGCAGGCCGTCATGGCGGGTGGCCGCGACCTGCCCGCCTTCCACGGTGTGCCGATTCCCGTCAAGGACCTCACCCAGGTGGCGGAGCAGCCCGCCACCTACGGGACGTTCGGGGTGCACGACACCCCGCGAACGGTCACGGAGCCGGTCGTGACCAGGCTGCTGGACGCGGGATTCCTGCTGATGGGCCGGACCAACAGCCCGGACATGGGGCTGCTCTCCACCACCGACAACTCCCGCTACGGCAGTACCCGCAACCCCTGGAACCTGGCCTACTCCTCGGGCGGCTCCAGCGGTGGCGCCGCGGCCGCCGTCGCCGCCGGTCTCACGCCCGTTGCCCACGCCAGCGACGGCGGCGGCTCGATCCGCATGCCGTCGTCGTGTTGCGGGCTGGTCGGTCTCAAACCGAGCCGGGGCAGGGTGCCGCAGTATGTGGCGTCCTGGGAGCACGCGACCGTCGAAGGCGCGATCACCCGCACGGTGCGTGACGCGGCCGCGCTGCTCGACGTCATGAGCGTGCCCGACAACCTGGTCATGTACCGCGCGCCCGCCCCTGAGCGGCCGTTCTCCGACGAGGTGGGCCGCGACTGCGGGCCTCTGCGGATCGGCTTGCTGCTGGACGCGCCGACCGGGCTGCCGGTCGACCCGGTGTGCGCGGCGGCGGCCGTTCACACCGCGCGGTTGCTGGAGTCGCTCGGGCACGCCGTCTTCCCGGTGTCGCCGCGGTTCTTCAGCGGGGAGGCCATCGTCGGCTACACCCAGACCGTTCTCGACGCGGCGTTGTGGGCGTCGCCGTACGATCGGCCGGAGTTGGCCGAGCCGCATCTGCGGTACCGGATGGAGCGCGCCGCGGGCCGCCACTCGGGGACCTACACCCGGGCCGCCGCCCTCCTGCAGGAGGAGTCCGTCGTCGTCCGCGCCCAGTGGGGCAGGGACTTCGACGTCCTGCTCACCCCGACCATGGCCTGCCCGCCCCCGCTGGTCGGCACGGTCCTGGCGGAGGCCAACGCCGACCCCGGGGGTCCCAGGCTCACCGAGACCCAGATGATCTCGTTCACCGCCGTCTGCAACATCACCGGTCTGCCCGCCGTCACGCTGCCGACCCACACCTCGCCCGACGGGCTTCCCATCGGCAGCCAGCTGATCGGCGGGCCCTGGGACGAGGCGGTGCTCATCCGGCTGGCCTCCGCTCTGGAAGAGCTGGACCGCTGGCCGCTCCGCCGCCCCGAGTCCTTCCTGGGATGAACCCCCACTCATGACAAGGAGATCCGCCATGGCAAGAACAGAACTGGCCCGTCTGGTGCAGAAGCTGTTCCAGGAGCATCGGGCCGCCGCGCGGCTGCGCGTACCCGTCGACGAGGTCCGAGGCGTGGCCGCGGAGCGCATGGTGTCCCGCCGGGCCATCCTCGGCGGCGCGGCCGCGCTGGGCGTGGGCGCCGCGACCGGCGTCCTCGGCTTAAACGCCCGCCCCGCCCACGCGGCCGGTCAACCTCGGGTGGCGATCATCGGCGCCGGCATCGCCGGCCTGACCGCGGCGCTGCGGCTGGCCGACAAGGGGATCAGCGCGACCGTCTACGAGGCCGACACCAGGGTCGGCGGCCGCATGTACTCCAACCGCTCCGGCACCTACTGGAGAGCCGGGCAGGTCAGCGAGTGGGGCGGCGAGCTGATCGACACCGGTCACGAGATCATCCGCGGGCTGGCCGCGCGGTTCGGGCTGCCGCTCGACGATCTGCGGGCCGCCGAGCCGGCCGGCACCACGGAGACCTACTGGATCGACGGCGGGTACTACCCCTACGCGACCGCCAGCGCCGACTTCGCCCCCGTCTACCAGGCGATCCTGGCGGACCTGGACGGGTTCTCCTGGCCGAGCTGGGACACCCCCACCTCTCCCCAGGTCGTCGCGCTGTCGAACCTGACGACGTACGAGTGGATCGCGACCAGGGTGCCCGGCGGCCACTCCTCCCGGATCGGCAAGCTGCTCGACATCGCCTTCACCACCGAGTTCGGCATGGACACCGACACCAGCAGCGCGCTCGGCATCCTGGTCGTCCTCGTCGACCAGCCCGAGGGCAGGTTCTCCCTCTTCGGGCAGAGCGACACCCGCTTCCACATCAGAGGCGGCAACGACCTCCTCCCGCGCGCCATCAAGAACGCCCTCCCCGCCGGGACAGTACGGCACGGCTGGGAACTGGAGGCTCTGGCGGTCGACGGCTCGGGACGGCAGACCCTGGTCTTCTCCGTCGACGGGGTGACCCGCACGGTGACCGCCGACCACACGGTCCTGGCCCTGCCGCAGGGCGTCCTGCAGCATCTGGACTTCTCCGCGGCCGGGTTCGACACACGCAAGAGAGCGGCCATCGCCGCCCTGCCGATGGGACGCAACACCAAGCTGGCGCTCCAGTTCGAGCGGCGCCTGTGGAACTCCTCCGGCCCGTGGGGCCGCTCCAGCGGCAGCGGCATGTCCTCGAGCGGCTACCAGACCTCGTGGGAGTCCACCCGCGCCCAGCCTGGCACGCAGGGCATCCTGCTCGCCTACGCCGGCGGCGACCACGCCGCGGACTTCAACCCGCCCTGCGCCTTCTCCACCTCGAGCACCCCCCAGACGGCGGGGTACGCCGGAATCGTGCTCGCGCAGCTGAACACGGTCTTCCCCGGCCTGGCCCACCAGTGGAACGGCAAGGCCACCCTGGCCGCCTGGCACCTCAACCCCTACGCGCGCGGCGCCTATGGGGGACTGCCCACCGCCTACTACCAGTACTACGGCGGCTACGAGGGAGTCCGGCAGGGCAACGTCCACTTCGCGGGTGAGCACACCTCCTCCGTCGCCTCGGGCTACATGGAAGGGGGAGCGGACTCGGGGCTTCGGGCCGCTGACGAGCTGCTGGCCGACCTCGGCGTCGCCGCCGCGGCGTGAGTGGTTCCTGAGGGCCGGGCCGGGGGCGCCGGCCCTCAGGACAGCCTTGGCGTACCTGCGTCACCTGACGCGCAGCGCCTTCTTGTCGATCTTCCCGAGAGGAGTCAGAGGCAGCGCCTGACACAGCCGGATGCGCTTGGGGGTCCAGATACCGCCCTTCGCCTGCCGGACATAGGCGGTCAGTTCGTCGCTGGAGGCGTCGTGGCCGGGGTGGAGGACGACGGCGGCGACGACCGCCTCGCCCCATTGCGGGTCCGGCTCTCCGTACACCGCGCAGTGGGCGACGGCGGGGTGGCCTGCCAGGACGTCTTCGACCTCGCGGGGGTAGACGTTGAACCCTCCGGTGATGATGACGTCCTTGATCCGGTCGACGATGGTCAGGCGGCCCGAGGGGTCCGCCCGTGCGATGTCGCCGGTATGCAGCCAGCCGCCCTGGAGCGCGGCACGGGTCTGGTCCGGCTTGTTCCAGTAGCCGTCCATCACCAGCGGGCCTCGTACGCACATCTCGCCTGGCTCGCCGTCGGCGACCGGGTGGCCGTCGGCGTCGAGCAGCGCGATCTCGGTTCCCGGCATCGGCCGCCCGCAACTGGCGAGGACGGCCGGGTCGTCGCTGCGGTGCTCGTCGGGGTCGAGCACGGTCAGCGCGTTGGGGGCCTCGGCCTGCCCGTAGTGCTGGCTGAGGATCGGGCCGAACCGGTCTCTCGCCTGTACGAGGCGGGCGGGCGCGGTGGGGGCGGCGCCGTAGAGGATCCAGCGCAGGCCGGACAGGTCGGCGGTGTGGACGCGGGGGTGGTCGAGGAGGGTGTAGAGCATGGTCGGCACGAGGAAGGTGGTGTCCACGCCGTCGTGTTCGATCGCGTCGATGACCCGGTCCGGATCGAAACCGGGATGGACCACGAAGGTCGCTCCGCGCAGGAGGCCGGGGGCGATGAGCAGGCCCGCCGCGTGGGACATGGGCGTGGTGATGAGGAAGGTCGTCTTCTCGGGCCAGGCCCAGGTGGTGGAGGCCCAGGCGTTCGCGGTCAGGGAGCGGTCGCCGAGGATCACGCCCTTGGGCTCGCCGGTGGTGCCGCCGGTGTAGAAGAGGTAGCACGCCGGGCCGCGCGGGTCGTCCGCCGCCGGGGCCGTACGGCCGGCCAGGCCGGCGAGGTCGGACAGGGTGACGACCCTGGTGGTGGCGCCGGCCGCGGCGGCGCGGTCGGCGAATCGGGCGTCGTCGACGATGAGCAGGTCGGCGCCGCTGTCACGCAGCACGTAGGCGTCGTTCCCGGCGTCGCCGAGCGGGTGCAGGGCGGCGAAGCGGATGCCCGCGAGGCAGGCGGCGGCCATGATGGTGAACGCCTCGGGGCGGGGGCCGGTGAGCAGGGCCACCGCGTTCCCGGGCGCCAGCCCGAGACGGCCGAAGGCGGCGACGGTCCGCTCGATGCGCTCCGCGGTGGCGCGGTAGGTCAAGGTGCGCGGCTGACCGTCTTCACGCCAGCGGAACGCCAGCCGGTCGGGGCGGCGGCGGAGCGCGGACAGGATCAGCTGGGCGTAGCCGGGGCCGCCGAGCACCGCGTCGGGCGCGCTCATCGGATCCCGCCCAGGATGGTGACCGAGGCGACGGCTTCCTCGATGCCGTACAGGCCGCCGCCGTTCTCCGCGGCGGCGATCCGCGCGGCGGCGACCTGGCGGGCCCCGGCTTCGCCGCGCAACTGGGTGACGAGTTCGAAGATCTGCGCGAGTCCGGTGGCCGAGACCGGGTGCCCGCGTGACTCCAGGCCCCCCGACGGGTTGACCGGCAGGGTTCCGCCCAGCGCGCCGGCGCCGGACAGGGACCAGGGGCCGCCGTCGCCTATGGCGCAGAAGCCGAGGTTCTCGATCTGCTGGATCTCGCCGAACGCGGTGGCGTCGTGCACCTCGGCGACGTCGACGTCGCCGGGCGCGATGCCCGCCTGCTCGTAGGCGGCCAGCGCCGCCCTGCGGCCGATGTGCTGCTCGACCTGGTCGGCGGTGCGGTCGCCACCGGAGACGAGGGCGCTGGCCAGCACCCGCACCGCCCGCGCGTACCCGGCACGGGAGCGGGCGGTCTCGGCGCGCATGACCACGACCGCGGCGGCCCCGTCGCTGACCGGTGAGCACATCGGAACCGTCAGCGGCCACGCCACCTCTCGCGCGGAGAGGATCTCCTCGACGGTCAGCGGCTTGCGGAACTGGGCGTAGGGGTTGTGGACCGAGTGGGCGTGGTTCTTGGCGGCGACGGCGGCGAGCTGCTCGCGGGTGGTGCCGAAGCGCCGCATGTGGGCGCGGGCCAGCGAGGCGTAGACGTCCATGAACACCGAGCGATCCGAACCGCCGGCCGGAGCCTCGGCGCCGGACAGGGCGCGGAGACCGGCGAGGGTCTCCTCACGGCGGTGCACGTCCAGGGCCCCGTCGAAGACGGCCAGCCCGCGCGCCGCGTCGGCGCACACCAGCTTGTCGACACCGACGGCGAGGGCCGCCTCGGACAAGCCCGCGCGCACATGCGCGACGGCCAGCCACAGTGCGCTGGCTCCGCCGGCACAGGCGTTCTCCACGTTGACGAGCGGGGCGTGCGACAGCCCCAGGGGGCGCAGCGACACCTGGCCCGGGATCATGTGCTGGCCGTCGAGGGCCTTCTGGCTGACGGTGGCGTAGAACACCGCGCCGATCTCGTCGCGGGAGACCCGCGCGTCGGCGAGCGCCTCGGTCACCGCCTGCTGGGCAAGGTCGGAGGCGGAGCGGTCGGTGTGCCGGCCGAACGGCGTGCAGCCGGCCCCCAGGATCACGACTCCGTCGGGTGCGGTGCTCACGCCGTCACCACCGTGTTGCGCAGCACACCGATGCCGGAGACCTCCAGCTCGACGGTGTCGCCGGGCTGGAGGAACCGGCCGTGCTCCAGCCCGCAACCGGTGGGCACCGTACCGGAGCACAGCACTTCGCCCGGGTGCAGCCGGGTGCCGGTGGAGGCGAAGGCGATCATGTCGGCGAAGGTGTGGTCCATGTCCGCGCTGGTGCCGCTGCTGACCTCGACGCCGTTGATCCGCGCCACCAGCCGCAGCCGGTACGGGGCGGCCAGCTCGTCGGCGGTGACGATCCACGGGCCCAGCACGTTCGCGTCGGCGAAGTCCTTGCTCTTGCTCAGCCCGAGGCCGGTGGAGATCTCCTCCCGCTGGGTGTCGCGGGCGGTGAAGTCGTTGAAGATGGTGTAGCCGAAGATGTGGGACTCGGCTTCTTCGCGGGGGATGTCCATGCCCCCACGGCCGAGCACGCAGGCGAACTCCAGTTCGTAGTCGCGTACCGAGGAATAGGACGGCCAGCGCACCGCGGTGTCGTGGCCGGCGACCGCCAGCCGGTTGGCGACGTAGTACAGGGGGCGTTCCCGCATGATGGCCGGCAGCTCGACGCTCTCGGCCGCCACCCCCTCCATGCGGGCGCGGGCGTTGCGGAAGTGGTCCATGAATCCGCCGAAGTCCCGTATCTGCGGGGGGTGGGGCAGCGGCGACATCCACCGCACCTCGTCCATCCCCACCACGGCCGCCTCGGGCGGATCGGCGAGGACACGGTCGGCGGCGGCGCGTGCCTTCGCCCCGCCCTCGATGATGTCCAGCACCGATCGCAGCAGGGGGGCCTGCTCATCCGACCGGATGCGGGCGGCGGGGCCGAGCAGGACGACGCGGCGCTCTGGTTCGAGTACGGCCGCGGCGTGCTCGCTCGCGCCGTGGACAACGGTGGCCAGTTTCATCAGAAGCCTCCTCTGGTGGGATCAGCCGCTCAGACGAACGCGACGACGCGGGCAGGGGCCGCGCTGGCCCGCGCCAGCTTCAGCGGGAAGAACGCGACCCGGAATCCGGACGGGGGCAGCGCGGCCAGGTTGGCCAGCTGCTGGACGATGAACACCTCTCGTTCCCGGCCCGCGCGGTGCCCGTCCCACAGCACCGCGTTGTCGCCGCCGGTCCGGAACGCCTCGGCCATCACCGGGAAGGGCAGGTCCCAGCCGGCGGCGTCGGTGCCGAGCACCTTCGCACCCTGTTCGGCCAGGAACAGGGTGCCCTCGCGGCTCATCCCCGGGTACCGGAAGAACTCCGGGTCCTGCGGCCCGAACCGCTCCTGACCCGTGCGCAGCAGGACCGCCCCGCCCTGCGGAACACCGACGCCGGCCTGCTCCACGGCGGCCTGCAGCGCCTCGACCGTGATCGCGGTGTTCGCTTCGCAGCGGCCGTGCAGGTCCAGCACGACCGCCTCGCACCACAGCTCCTGAAGGGCGATGTCGGTGATGGTGCGCGCCGGGCGGCCCTCGCAGGTCGACCCGTAGTGCAGCGGCGCGTCCACATGCGTGCCCAGGTGCGAGCTGAAGTCGTTCAGCGTCTCCGAGCCCCACCCCTCGCCGTCGGGCAGATCCTCCACGCGGCACGCCATCGCCGCGGCGAACTCCTCTCCGCCCGCGCCGGCCGGATGCGCGTAGGTGATCTCGGGGGCCAGGACGCGTCCCAGCGCGCGCAGCTCCGGCGGCAGCTTCTCGCGGTCGGCTGGATCCAGTGTCCTGGTGAGGTCGATCAGTTCCATGGGTGGCACCACCGTTCTGTGTTGTACGTCCAACTTATTATTGGACGCTCAACACAGCAAGTACACCCTAGGAAGCGGGGGCACCTCCCTCGGCCGGTGTCAGGGCCGCGTCGTAGATCGCCTCCATCGCGCGGACCGCGCCACCGCGATCCACTGTGGCCGGGTCGAGCCGGTGCTGGATGTTGATGCCCAAGGTGGCCCCGAGCATGGCGACCGCCAGGGCGTCGGGATCGAACACGGCGGCCAGCCCCGGAGCCGCCTCACGCAGGTAGTCGGAGTACAACCGCCGCAGGGCGACATACTGCTCCGCGTAAGCTCTCCCGACCGCGGACTCCCGGGTGATCGCCTCCAGCAGCAGGGTGGAGTAGATCCGGGCCTCGGGTCGCGACATCAACGCGAAGTTCGCCCGCGTCAGTGCCGCGACGCCGCGCGGTTCCGCGTCGAGGCGCTGCCGCAGGAACTCCACGCCGCGCTGGAAAGCCTCCTCGACCACGGCCACCAGCAGTCCGTCCTTGGAGCCGAAATGCCAGGCCACGGAACCCCGGCTGATACCGGACCGGGTGGCCACCGCCTGGATCGACATCGCCGCCGCGCCGCCGTCCGCGGCGAGTTCGAAGGCCGCCTCCACCAAACGCCTGCGAGTCTCCTCGGACATCTCCTGCTTACGCGTCGCCATCCCTGACTCCTCACCGTGTGACACCGTGCGCGCGAACACGCACCGGACGCGCGTCCGCGAACTGGACGCACTGCCACGTTGCCACGGATCCCACCCGCGGCACGCCCAGTCAGTGTTCCGCGACCGGCCCATGTGGCTCCGCGGAGCCGCATGGCCCGCCGGCGTGGACGGTGAGATCGCCGGCTTCCACGTGCAGTTCGATCGTGGCCAGCGTCTGCTGCTCCCACTCGGGAAGCGCGGCGGAGGCGGGCACATGGCAGCAGACGCTCTTGCTGCCCCCGGAGTGGTCGGTCATGGCCTGCCGCATCGGCTCTCCGGCGCTCAGCCGGCGACGCAGGGCGTCGTGACGCAGCAGAGTGTCGGGGAACTCCTTCGGCACCTGGTCTCCGGCGGCGGCCGTCGGGTCGAGGAAGTGGTTGGTGTGGACGAGGATTCCGTCGCCGTCGGGCAGCACCCATGCCGGGCCGCCCGGATGCAGTTCGGCGGTGATCGCGCTCCCGGGCACGACCAGCGTCACCGACGTGGAGGCCGAGACCCCGGGGGAGGTCAGCAAGGAGGTCGCCGAGGACAGGTCGTAAGCCTCGTCCAGCACCCGGCGGGCCACCACGTGCACCGGTACGCCGATCGTCACGCCGTCCCGCTCGTGTGACAGGAAGGTGAAGAGCAGCCCGAGCCGTTCGGAGTTGACCCCGATCTTGCCGACGACGCCGTATTCGGTCATCGTCCGGACGACCCGCCCCGACGGATGGGGGATCGTCCAGACCAGCCAGTTGTCCGCCATCGCGCCGACCCAGTCCCAGGTCTGCCCCGCGACCGTGGGTTCGCCCAGCACCACGACCGCCGAGCACTCGCCGCGCGGCGGCGCGAGCAGGGTCGCCAGGATCTCGGTCCGCGCGTTGATGGCGGCCACCTCGGTCTCCGGCAACCCGGCCCCGTCCGCGATTCCCCTGATCTCCTCCGCGAGATCGGGAGCCCACCCCTCGACGGCGGTGAGCGCCCGCGCGCCCGGATCGTCGAGCGGGACGGGCCGCCCCGCCAGCCCGTCGAACATGACGCGGTACGACGCCACAGTGGCGGCGACCTGCGCGGCGTGGACGGCCCCGAACTCCAGACCCCGTTCGTATGGTCCGTCCGGCTTCGACGTGAACTCCCGGATCACAAGACCCTCCTGCCAGTCAGTTTATGAACGATCGCATCTTATGTGATAGTTTGCTTTTTGATCGATATAGGGGAGTCGGCCTCATGGTGACAACTTCCCGATGTCAGGGCGTGCGGGACCGCAGGGGTTGGGGGGCGGTTGCCGGGGTCGATTGGCCCTTGAGCATCACCACCAGCCGGACCAGGGAGACCGCCCCGCCGGCCGTGCTGATCAGCGTGAGCCAGAACCAGAAGGTCATCCAGGTGTCCGGGACCGGCAGGAGCAAGGCCACCAGGAACGGGTAGCCCAGCACCAGCAGGCGCAGGCGGCGGTCGTCGCGGAGCTGCTGGCGGGTCATCGGACGCAGGCCGCTGACCATGACCAGCCGCCAGGTGTACAGCGTGGCGGTATAGAGCGTGATGATCATCGCCAGGCCGAGGAGTTGCGCCCAGTCGGGCGCGGTGCGGTTTTCGGGAGAGCTGTAAGGCAGGACCATCACGGCGAACGGCAGTGTGCTGAACGCCTCGACGACGGTCAGCCGGCTCGCGGGCCTCTCGCGGAACAGCGGAGTGGCTGATAGGTTCATAATATATGCGATCGTAAACCAATCGATCGATCCAGTCACGATCCATTAGTAGGGGGTTTGATGAGAATACTCGCCCTCGGCGGGCCCGGCGCGATGGGCCGCGTCGCGGTCCGCGTCGCGGCCGGGTTCTCCGGCGTCCAGGAGATCATCGTCGCCGACCGCGACCTGAGCGCGGCGCGGCGATTAGTCCGCGAACTGGAGGGCTCGCGGGTACGGCTGAGCGCGCGCGAGGTCGACGTCACCGACGAGGCCCAGTTGGACGCGGCGCTCGACGAGGCCGACATCGTCCTCACCACCGTCGGGCCGTTCTACCGGTTCGGCCTGGGCGTGCTGCGGGCGGCCATCCGCACTCGCACCCACTACCTCGACATCTGCGACGACTGGGAGCCCACCCTGGAGATGCTCGACCTCGACGCCGAGGCCCGAGCCGCGGGGGTACGAGCCGTGATCGGCATGGGCGCGAGCCCCGGCGCCAGTAACCTTCTCGCGGCCGGGGCGGTGGCCAGACTCGACACCGTGACGGACCTCTACACCGCCTGGCCCGTCGACGTGCCGGGCTCCGGTGACACCGACCTGACCGGACCCGACGGCCGTCCGGTGGCGGCGGCCGTGCACTGGATGCAGCAGATCAGCGGCACGGTCGCCATCGTGAGCGGTGGGGAGGTCGTACAGCGGCCGCCCCTGCAGCCGGTCGCACTCGACCTGCCCGGGGGTCGCAAGGGCACCGCCTACACCGTCGGCCACCCCGAGCCGGTGACCTTGCTGCGCAGCTATCGACTGACCGGAGACTCGGCCAACCTCATGGTCATCACGCCCGGGACCGTGGCCTACCTGGACGTGCTGCGCAACGACATCGACAGCGGCAGGCTCACCAACGAGACCGCGGCCGCCGACCTGGCCAAGCCCACGATGCGACGCGCCGTGCGCTCCGCCGCGCGCGCCGTGAAGTTCAAGGCGCCCGGCTCGCTGCCGTCGTTCTTCGCCGCCGCCAGAGGGATCAAGGATGGGCGACCGACCACCGTCGTGGCCTATCTGACGGGCACGGACGCGCTGATGAAGAACATGGGCGAGGCCACCGGAATCCCGGCCGCCCTGGGCCTCGCCCAACTGCTCGACGGCACCGTCAGCCAGCCCGGGGTCCACCCGCCGGAAACGGCGATCGACCCCGATCGATTCTTTGCCGACCTGGCGGAGCATGCCAAGCCCCTCAAGGTCGTGATCGAGGAGGCGTCGTAACCCGCTGGAGGATCTAGCGGCGCCCCTGCCTCAGCCGCTCAGGTTCGAGTGGCTGAGCGGCGGGTCATGTCGCCGTAGAGGCGGAAGAGGCGGATGGGCTCGCCGTCCGGGCCGGCGCTCTCGTCCAGGAGCGACCAGCACTGTGCGACCAGTTCGCGGGCCTGGGCGCCAGGCCAGGGCTGCGGGAGCAACTGGGGCGGCAGGAGAGGGTCGGCTTCCATCGCGCGACTGAATTCGGCCGCCAGTTCCACTGCGATGGTCAGTCGCTGAGGCTCGGAGAGGCCGGCGTGATCCTGGAGGCGGTCGCGCCGCAGCCGGGCGACGGCGGTGAGCCGGTGATACCGCTCGGCGATCTCGGCCAGCGGCCACAGGTCGCGGGCGAGCGCGACGGGATCGCTCTGGTCGCCCTGGCGCAGGTCCCGGGTGCTCAGGAAGGTGAGGTGGTCGAGGACGTTCAGGCGGCGGGCGTGGTCCTCGACGTACGGCTCCCACAGGTTGGCGCTGACATACAGACCCCCTTGGATCGCTGCTCCACCCAAGCCGGTGAGCGCGACGCGCAGCGCGTCGCGTGCGGTGCGGGCGGTCTCGGGTACGGCGAAGGCGACCAGGTGCCAGGTGCCGTCCCAGGGGGCGAGCCCGGCGTCCTGGCGGAAGGCGTGGCCGACGAACTCGACATCGAGGCCCATGGTCTGCTCAGTGGTGCCGCTGGCCCGCAGCAGTGCTTTGCGCCCCCTGCCCTCCTGGGTGAAACGTCCCTCGGCGGCCAGCCGTTTGATGCACAGGCGCACCTGCTGGTCGCTCATGCCCAGCAGGTTGGCGGTGGCGTAGAGCTCGCCGGAGTCGACGGTGAGATCGGCGCGGACGAGCGCTTCGACGAGCATCCGGGTGGGGACCTGGACGTCCGGTCCCGGCATACGGGGTGCGGCGGTCATGCTGCAGCCTTCCAGGGATGGCCGGGCGGCACCGCGAGGACGGCGCCGATTCCGGGCGATGCGGCGGACGGTGAGGCGCCCGGCGTGCACGAGTTTACCGACGCCACCAGACACCCACCCGCCTAACACAAACAGAACTATCGAATTTGATTCGATAGTAAACTATGCGAACGTCGGGTGGGACGGCGACCCGCCAGCGCTGACCCGCGCTCCGCGCCGTGCCGACGGGTAGATCACGGGCCGATGACGGTGGTCACCGCGTCCAGCAGGATGCGGTGACGGGCGTCGCTCAGCGCGTCGGCGGGCATGGTGCGCGGCAGGAAGGCCAGGGCGAGCCCGCGGCGAGGATCGCCGAGGCCGAGGGCGCCGCCGATGCCGGGGTGACCGAAGGCCGTGGGGGAGCCGAGCCGCCAGGCACGGCTGTGCAGGGCGAATCCGCACCCGAACGCCGACGGGAGGCCGAGTACCCGGTCCCGCCCGGCGGCGCGAAGCCGTACGGCGGCGCGCTGGGTGCGGTCGCTGATGAGCGGATCCTCGGCCTCGGGCAGGAGCATGGCGTAGAGCTGGGCCAGGGACCGGGCGGTGGCGACGCCATTGGCGGCGGGAAGCTGCCCGGCGAGGGTCTCCGGGCGGCGTACCCAGAGGTCGGCGGGTTCGGTGAGGGCCCCGTGCACGGTCAACGCCTGCCACAGCGGCGTTCCGGGGCGCGCGAAGACCGCGGTGGTCAGCCGTACCAGGAGCGGGACCCGGGTGGCGGCGTACACCGGGGAAGGCGGAGGGTCGAGGTGGGTGCCGATGCTGATCGCCAGGTCCCGGGGGCGGCACACCAGCTCGGCGAGCACCTCGCCGAGCCGGGCCCCGGTGATCCGGCGGACGAGTTCGTCGGCGAGTGTCCCCCAGGTGACCGCGTGGTACCCGGGGCGGCCCAGCGGCCAGCGGGGGCGCTCGTCGGCCAGGGCGTCCGCGAGCGGGCGCCCGTCCAGCACGTCGGCGAGGGTGGCGGGCCGCGAGGGGGCGATGAGCCCGGCCTGGTGGCTCAGCAGTTGCGCCACGGTGATCTCGGACTTGCCGTGGCGGCCGAACTCGGGCCAGTACCTGGTCACGGGCGCGTCGAAGTCGAGATCGCCGCGGTCGGCGAGCACCGCCAGGCACGCGGCGGCGATGCCCTTCGAGGCGGAGAAGACCACCTGGCGGGTGTCCGGGCCGTTGGGCCCTTTGCCGTCACTCCCGCCGTAGAGATCCACGACGGTCCTGCCGCGGTGAATGACGTGCAACCCGGCGCCGCGCTCCTCCGGCCCGCTCATGATCGCGGCGAACGCGTCACGGACCGGTTCCCAGCCGGCCGCGACGTCGCCGCGGAGTGCGTCTGGCGCGCTCATGCCGGCCACGAGGTCGTGGCGGTGGCGGGCGCCTGATCCACCTTGACCACCTCACCGCGATCGGCCCGCGGCGGATCGCAGTGGGCGGCCAGCGCGTCGAAGTACCGCTCGGGGTCGAGCACCGCGTCGGGGGGATGGACGCCATGGGTGCGCACCGAGCCGTCGAGGATCTGGCCCGCCGCCAGCGCCAGAGGGATGCCGGTCGCCCTGGCCATCCCACGGGGGGAGGCGATCAACCGAGCACCCACCGCGTACGGCCGGCCGCCGCGGCTCCCGGTGGCGAGCGCGAAGAAGGCGGGCAGCGCACGAGGGCCGCGCAGCCAGGGCCGGCGGAGGGCGGCCCTGGCGAAGTTGCCCGCGGTCGGGTGGTCGACCGCGGCGGCCGCCTCCTCCAGGGAGAGCTTCCCGCTGTCGATGTCGTCGCGCAGGGTCATCAGGTACGCCGCGGTCGTCGGCTGGACGACCATGACGCAGGCCGAGCTGCGCGTGACCGCGCGGGTCCCCGGCAAGGTCACCGGCTCGGGGTGACCGACCGTGTACGCGGTGCCCGTGCCCGACCCCGGGTAGTCCAGCGTGACCGGTTCGAGCGGGGGCCGCTCGGCGGGTTTGCCGTCGACCCAGGTCTGGATCGTTCCGGACAGCTGCTGCATCCAGTGCACGGTGGCGGCCGAGGCGCCGGCGGCCGAGTCCTCCGGGGCGTCGCCGACGAACGGCACGTCCACCGGCCAGGCCGTGAAGACGTCGTCAACGGTGTCCAGGTCGCGGGTCGCGAGCGCGGCCAGCATGTTGCTCGTGCCCGGACTCGCCCCGGCCCCGATCACGGCGATCACGCCCGAGCTCCGCGCCCGGGCGTCCAGCGCGAGCATGTCCAGGGTCGGCTCCCAGTCGTCGCAGATGTCGACGTAGTGGGTGCGCGCGTCGATCGCCGCCTCCAGTACGGGCACGCCGAGCCGGAAGAAGGGTCCCGTGGTGTTGATGACGATGTCGGCGTCTCGGAAGAGTTCGCGCAGCCGTACCGGATCCGTCGCGTCCGCCGCCTGCGGGATCAGGGTGGCGGACGCGACGCCCGCCAGGTCGGCGGCGAGGCGTTCGGCGGCGGCCAGATCGCGGTCCGCGATCACCAGCTCCGCGACGTCCCCGCGCTGGGCGAGCGCCTCGACCGCGGGCCTGCCCATCGCTCCCGCTCCGCCCAGTGCGACCACTCGATGTTCATTCATATAACGAACGTATCGAAAACGAACGTTTTATGCAACGCGGTTTCGCGTGTCACCTGGCGTGGGCGAGCAGGACGTGCATGGCCCGGGTCAGCGGGATGTCGCTGGAGTCGGCCGCCGCCATGGCGGCGGCCATGGCGGCGCGGGCGCGGGCACCGGGCCAGTCCGGCGGCAGCAGTTCCAGCGGCAGCAGCGGATCGCGTTCCATGATCTGCGCGAACTCGACGACTCGCAGCAGGGCGTCCGGCGCGGACTGCGTCGAGGAGGCCAGCCGCCGCTCGAAAGCGATCCACTCGGCCTCCAGCCGGGAGAGATCCCACAGCCTCCCGGCCAGCGCGCGTGGCTCGCTCACCCCGCCGATCCGCAGGTCGCGGCTGGTTGTCACGGACAGGCCGGCGGCGATCTCCAGGCGGTTCGCCTCGGCCAGAACGTCGTCGTGCCAATCGTTGGCGCAGACGTACAGCCCGCCCGGCGCGGGTGCGCCGCCCAGAAAGCGCAGGTGGCCGCGGAAGGTGTCGCGGGCGACCCGCCGGAACTCGGGGACGCTGAAGGCGACCAGATGCCACGTCCCATCCCAGGGCAGCAGGCCGGCGCCCTGCCCGTAGGCGAGCTGGAGATACCTCAACTCCGGCAGCAACATCGAGGCCACGCCGGGCGCGGCCACGAACACGGCCCGCCGTCCACGGCCGCCGTCCAGCCGGAGAGACCCGTCGGCCACCAGCCGTCGCAGGCACTGCCGTACCTGCTGGTCGGTCAAGTCGCACCGCCTGGCCATCTCGTACAGGGCGGTGCCGTCGAGCCGTCCGTCCTGGTCCACCATGGCCAGGACGAGCGTTCGGGTGGGAATGGAGAGGCCGGAGGCGCTCATCGGGGAAAGCCTGCCGGCCCCTTCGGCATCAGACTGATCGGTCACGAGGCGAGCTCCTAGCCGTCGAAGATCATCCCCTTGCGGAGGTCGGTGAACCCGAACGTCACTCTGTCGACCAGGTAGTTCTGTGAGACCACCCACGGATCGCGCTCGCCTTGCTGCGGAAACAGGTTGGCGGCGCGTTGCACGTAGGTGGAGGTCAGGCCGAGCAGTGGTTGCCGTTCCCCTCCGGGCGGGAACGCGGGCATCGCGGTCGCGTACCCGTGCTGCTTCATGAAGTCGAACAGCCGGACGACGTAGCGCGAGGACATGTCGGCCCGTAGCGTCCACGACGCGTTGGTGTAGCCGACGCAGAAGGCCAGGTTGGGCACGCCGCTGAGCATCAGCCCGCGGTAGGCGGTGGTCTCCGCCATGTTGACCGGCTGCCCGTCCACCGACAGGTCGATTCCGCCGAGCGGTATCAGCGACAACCCCGTCGCGGAGACGACCACATCGGCCTCCAGGAGTTCCCCGGAGTCCAGCACGATCCCGTTCTCCGCGAAGCGCGTGATCCGATCGGTGACCACCGACGCCGTCCCGGCGGCCACGGCCCGGAAGAAGTCGCCGTCGGGCACGACGCACAGCCGCTGGTCCCACGGCTGATAGCGGGGAGTGAAGTGCTTGTCCAGGTACGCAGGATCCGGCAGGAAGCGGAGCGCGGACTTGCGTAGATGCTGCTTGGTCTGTTCGGGAAAGCGCCTGCTCAGCCAGTAGGTCAGCTGGCTGCTCAGCACGTTCTTCTCGCGGATGAGCCGGTGCGCGACGCGGGCGGGGAGGTAGCGGCGCAGCAGGTCGGCCGTCCGGTCGACGTCGGGCAGCGCGGCCAGATAGGTCGGCGACCGCTGCAGCATCGTGACGTGCGCCGCGGTCTTGGCCAGCGCGGGGACGAGGGTGGCCGCGGTGGCTCCGCTGCCGATCACCACCACCCGCTTGCCCGTGGTGTCGAGGTCCTCGGGCCAGAACTGCGGGTGCACGAACCGGCCGCCGAACTGCTCCACTCCCGCGAACTCGGGCTGGTGGCCGTGATCGTAGTCGTAGTAGCCGGCGCAGATGTAGAGGAACGAACACGTCCACACCCGGGACTCCCCGCCCTGCCGGGTCTCCACCACCCATCGGGACTGCTTCCAGGACCACGAGGCGGAGACGACCTTGGTCCCGAGGTGGATGTGCCTGTCGATTCCGTACTCGCGGGCGGTGTCTTCGATGTAGTGGCGGATGCTGTCGCCGTCGGCCAGCGACTTCTTCTCCCGCCACGGCTGGAACGCGTAGCTGAGGGTGAACATGTCCGAGTCCGATCGGACACCTGGATAGCGGAACAGATCCCAGGTGCCCCCGAGGTTATCCCGGCCTTCCAGAACCGCGTAGGTCCAGTCACGCCGCTGCTGCAGGCGCCACGCGGCGCCGATGCCGGACAGACCCGCCCCGATGATCAGCACATCGACGTGCCGGGGCGAACCCTCGCCAGAATTGCTCTCTCTAGAAACGGTCGTCATGAAAACGACCGTATCACAATCGAAAGATATGCCGGAGATCGATGATCAGGGTGGGTAGGGCCCCGGTAGCGCCTGCACCACCATGACGCCCCCGCCTGCTACACCCGAAAGATGCTGGTCAGCGCCATTGGAGGCGCCCTCGCGCGGCCATACGCTCGTCGACGTATGGATCTCACCGTGAGGTCTGTACGCAAGTAAAGGGGAACAACATGCGCATCGGCCGACGGGGACTACTGGCGGCGGCGATCGCGATGGGGGCGGTCCTCGCCCCCATGGCGGCCCTGGCCGACACGGGCGGCGGAAAGCAGAACCCGATCCGCGCACTGGAGCAGGCGGCCCACCCGCTGCGCTCGACCGAGCCCGGGGGGAACACGGCCGACCTGAGAGCCTTGGGCGCGATGATCGGCGACGCCAAGGTGGTCGGTCTCGGCGAGGCCACCCACGGCTCGCACGAGTTCTTCACCATGAAGGAGCGGGTCTTCCGCTACCTCGTCCAGGAGAAGGGTTTCACCACCTTCGTCCTGGAGCTGAGCTGGTCCGCCGGGCTCCAGATCGACGACTACCTCCAGACCGGCAAGGGGGACGCACGCAAGATCGCGAAAGCGGCGCTGGCCAACTCGCCGTGGGACCGGGAGGAGTTCGTCAGCCTCATCGAGTGGATGCGGGACCACAACCGCCGCCACCCCGGCCGTACGGTCCACCTCATGGGCGACGACATCGGCGCCCCCACGCTGAGCGACGACTTCTTCAACCGGGTGACCGGCTACGTACAGCGGACCCACCCGGACGCGCTGCCGCGCGTCACGGACCTCTACACCGGTCTGCGCCCGATCGACGACGTGTTCGCCTACCTGAACAAGCCCCTCGCGGAACGGCAGCAGCTCGCCGCCAAGGCGCAGCAGGCCTTGGATCTGATCAGGAGCCAGCGGGGCCCGGACGAAGACGAGTTCGAGCTCGCGGTCCAGAACGCCCGGTCCATCGCCCAGTCGGCCACGTTCCTCGCCTTCGATCTCACCGACAAGGCCTGGCTGCCCGTCGCGCAGCGCTACCGCGACCAGGTGATGGCCGAGAACACCGCCTGGTGGCAGCGGCGCACCGGCGACAAGATGCTGCTGTCGGCGCAGAACGACCACGTCGGATACGCGGCCGGCGATCCCGCGCTGTACCCGAAGACGCAAGGGTCGTTCCTGCGCGACGCGTTCGGGGAGAAGTACCTCCCCATCGGCTTCACCTTCAACCAGGGGTCCTTCCTGTCGAAGGAGGCCGCTCTCGGCGGCGACTGGAAGAAGTTCACCGTGGGCCCGGCCGAGCCCGGCA
Organism: Nonomuraea sp. NPDC046570; assembly: GCF_040645915.1. Lineage (NCBI taxonomy): Bacteria > Bacillati > Actinomycetota > Actinomycetes > Streptosporangiales > Streptosporangiaceae > Nonomuraea > Nonomuraea sp. NPDC046570. The sequence goes on from NZ_JBEYZF010000005.1 coordinate 173,888, forward strand.
TGAACGAGCACACCCTCGACAGGGTCCGCCACCGGGACTACTACCTCGACCTCCGCAACGCCCCAGCCGCGGCGCGCGCCTGGCTGAGCATCGCCCGCCCCACGCGCAACATCGGCACGCAGTACCCCTACCCGCCCAGCGACCTCGCGCTCGCCCGCTCCTTCGACGCCCTCATCCACCTCCACGACGTACGGGAGGCCGACCAGCCCAAGCCGTGACGGCCCGGCCCCGCCTCGACTGGCCGGCTCTCCTCGAAGCCCCTCAGCCGATGCGCGAGAGTGAGATGGGGATGCTGTACCGGGAAGAGGCGGGGCCCGGGTCGGGCTCGCGGTAGTCCTCGAGGTCTCGTGCGATCTCCTCCTGCACCAGGTCGTGGTTGACGGCGATCGCGACCGCCGCCCCCCTGCCCGCCGCCACGATCACCTGCGCCCGCGGATCGACGACGTTCCCGGCAGCCCACACCCCGGCCACACTGGTACGGCCCGCGGCATCAGTGCTCACCCAGCCGTCCTCGCCCTTCTCGCAACCCAGATCGGTCAGCAGGGTGTCGTACGGCACCGTGCGCGGGAAAATGAAGACGGCGTTGCGAGGCACCACATGGCCCTCGACCAGCTCGACCCCGCGCAGCCGGTCGTCCTCCACCACCAGATGCTTGATCGTGCCGTCGATGACGCGCACCCCGCGGGCGCGCAACTGTTCGCGCTGGTCGTCGGTCAGGTCCAGGGTGTGCGGGAGGAAGACGATGTCGCGCGACCACTGCCGCAGCAGCAGCGCCTGGTGCACCGCGCCCGGGTGGGTGCCCAGCACACCGATCGGCTCGTCGCGGACTTCGTGGCCGTGGCAGTGCGGGCAGTGCAGCACGTCCTTGCCCCACTGCTCGCGCAGTCCGGGGATCTCGGGCAGGTCGTCACGCAGCCCGGTGGCCACCAGCACCCGGCGGGCCTTGATCGCCGGGCCGCCGGCCAGGTGCACCAGGAAGCCGCGCTCGATGTGGTCCACCTGCCCCTTGATCAGCTTCACGCCGTAGCGGGCCACCTCGGCCCGGCCCACCTCCAGCAGAGCCGCCGGGGCCATCCCGTCGCGGGACAGGAAGCCCTGCATGCGCGCGGCCGGAGCGTTGCGCGGGCTGCCGGAGTCCACCACCGCCACCCGGCGGCGGGCCCGGGCCAGCACCAGGGCGGCGCTCAGCCCGGCAGCGCCCGCGCCGACCACCACCACGTCGTACAACGAATCGTTCGCAGCCATGTCCTTCATGGCGATCACCTCCACTCCCAGGGTGCGCCAGGCAGCCGGAAGCGGCAATTCTTGTTGCCATTTCCGGGATGAGCGAGTGCAATGGGAAGCGTGGAACACATACCGGCCGTCACCCAAGCGCTCGCCGAAGTCGGCTCCCGCCTCAAACGCCTGCGCACCGAGCGCGGCGTCAGCCTGGCCGCCCTCGCCGAGGTCACCGGCATCTCCAAGAGCACGCTGTCCCGCCTGGAGTCCGGCCAGCGCCGCCCCAGCCTGGAAGTCCTGCTCCCGCTCGCCCAGGCCCACCAGGTGCCACTCGACGACCTGGTCGGCGCACCCGAGGTCGGCGATCCCCGCATCCGCCTCACGCCCAAGCGCGTGAACGGCAACATCGTGCTGCCCCTGACCCGGCAGCCCGGCCCGCTGCAGACCTTCAAAATGATCATCTCGGCCACCCGGAACACACCCGAGCTCTGCACCCACGAAGGCTACGAATGGCTCTACGTCCTGTCCGGACGCCTGCGCCTGATCCTGGCCGACCGCGACCTGGTCCTCAGCCCGGGTGAGGCCGCCGAGTTCGACACCTGGCTGCCGCACTGGTTCGGCAGCACCGGCGACGGCCCCGTAGAGATCCTCAGCCTCTTCGGCCGCCAGGGCACACACATGCACGTCCGCGCCAAACCTCGCCGGCGCGCCCTGCCCACCGACTGATCCCAAGGCCGCCAGGCGACGATCCGGCCATCGTCTATCGCGGGTTGATGAGGAGCAGGGCGATGTCGTCGCTGCGGGGTGCGGACTGCTTGGCGTAGTGGACGAGGGTGTCGGCGAGGGCGTCCATGGTCTGTCCCCGGGCTCGGGTGAGTTGGTCGGCGAGGTCGTTGGTCGCGTAGTCGAGGTCGATGCCAGGGGCTTCGACGAGGCCGTCGGTGTACAGGGCGAGCACGGCGCCGGGAGGCAAGGGGATGTCGGTCGTCGGGTAGTCGGCGGTGGGGTCGATGCCGAGCAGGAGTCCGGGCGTCAGGTCGAGGACTTCGGTGTGTCCGTCGGGGTGGCGCAGGAGTGGCGGAGGGTGGCCTGCGGTGGACAGCAGGGCGCGGTGGTGTGCCAGGTCGAGGCGGATGTAGAGGCAACTGGTGAACAGACCGGGTTCGAGGTCGGTGAGCAGGCGGTTGGTCCGGGCGAGCACCTCACCGGGGGACGCGCCGGAGGCGGCCAGGACGGCGGTTCGGACCTGCCCCATGAGGGCGGCGGCCTGCACGTTGTGGCCTTCGACGTCGCCGATGGTCACCGCCGCGCCGTCGTCCAGGCGGATGAGGTCGTAGAAATCGCCGCCGACGTCGATGCCGAGGGTGGCGGGCAGGTAGCGGGCGGCCACGTCCAGGCCGGGGATGTGGGGCAGGGCGCGGGGCAGCAGGCTGGCCTGCAGGGCGTGGGCGAGCTGGTATTTGGCGTCGTAGAGGCGGGCGCGGTCCAGCGCCTGGGCGATCAGCCCGGCGATCGAGGTGAGGACGGCGCGTTCGTCGGGGTCGAAGGGGTGGGGCTGGTCGTAGGCGAGTACCAGCGAGCCGACGGCACGGCCTGAGGCGATCAGCGGCAGGAAGGCCCAGGCGGCCATGCCGTCCTGCAGGACGGCGGGCGGGTAGGCGCGACTCAGCTCCGCGAAGCTGGCGAAGAAGCTGGGAACGCCGGTGGCCAGGACATGCGCGGCGGGAGTGTCCGAGGCCGGGTCGGCGGCGTCGAAGCGGCTCACGAGGTCGGCGGTGTAGCCGTGGTGGCCGATGATCCGCAGCCGGCCCTCCTGCTCGGTCATCAGGGTGAGGGCCTGGACGCCGAAGGCGGGCACGATCTGGTTGTTGACCCGGTCGACCACGTCCTGTACCCCGACGGCTTCGGTGAGCATGGCGGCCAGATGCATGAGGTGGTAGAGAGCGGTGGCGCCGCCCGTCGCGGTCATGGGGGGCGGCTGCCGTTCCGGAGCGTCCGTGGCGTGGGCCGGAACGGCGGGGGCGATGAGGACGCTGATGCCGGAGGAGTCCGGGTAGAGATGAAAGGACAGCCACCGGTCCGGTGGGCGCAGGGCGGTGAAGGAGGTGGGCTGACGGCTGATCGCCGCGGCCCGGTAGCGGTCTTCGTAGGCGGGGTCGTTCAGCCAGGGCAGTGCCTGCCAGGGAAGCGCGCCCAGCAGGCCGGGAGCGCGGACGCCGACGAGTTCGGCGGCGGTGGAGTTGATGAAGGTGATCCGGCCTTCCAGGTCCAGCGCGCAGCACCCCTCGGGGAGCCGTTCGGTGAAGTCGGCCGCGGCCGTTCCCTCGGCCGATCCCCGGGCGGGTGCTGGGGGTGGGGGCAGTACTCGCGGCCGGGGGCCGGGTAGCGTCGGATGGCCGTCGTCGGCCGCTTGCCGCAGGAGCAGGCCCAGGCGGTGGCAGGCGGCGTAGACCGCGTCGCGTTCGTGCGGGGCCAGTCGCGGCGGGTGCGAGCCGGGCCACAGCACCACCAGGCCACCCCAGTCGGTGGTGCCGGTGGTGATCGGCGCGCAGGCGACCGCGAAGGGGTAGGGCAGCACGAGGGCGGACCGAGGGTAGCGGCGCGCCATCTCCTCCTGGCCGCTGATCCACACCAGGCGCCGCTCGCGTACGGCGTCGGCCACCGGGACCGGGGTCGTCAACGGCACCCGCGTCCATGACGCGACGATCCGCGGGCTGATCCCGGTCAGCAACGCCATATGCAGTTCCCGCCCACCCGGCGCCAGCAGGAAGACCAGGCACGCGTACGCGTCGCTCTCTCTCATTGCCTGGGCCACGACGGGCTCCAGCGGCTCCAGGCCTGAGCCTGCGGCAGCGGTGACGTCGGCGGGGTCCCGCACGCTCTCACCTTCTCCCCGTGGACGCCGTCGACGAGCCGCGCACGCTACGCCGAAAACCACCCATATATGGACAATACGCCTGCGGCGCGGCGGTGGCCCGTCACCTCCAGGCGCACGCGTACGGAGTCTCAGGCGAGGTCGGCGGCGGCGTCCGGCACATGGGTGTCGGGCCTGCGCGGCGGGCGGCGGTAGCCGGTGGCGGGCGGGCGCCGCGGGATCTCCAGCTTCGGCAGCCGAACGTCGCGATAGGGAAGCGTCGACAGCAGATGGGAGATCATGTTGATCCTCGCCCGCCGCTTGTCCTCGCTCTCGACGTCGTGCCAAGGCGCCTCGGGGATGTCGGTGTGCACGAGCATCTCGTCCTTGGCCCTGGAGTACTCCTCCCAGCGCGTGACCGACTCCAGGTCCATCGGCGACAGCTTCCAGCGCCGCATGGGGTCGGCCAGCCGGGCCTCGAAGCGCCGTGCCTGCTCCTCGTCGCTCACCGAGAACCAGTATTTGCGCAGCAGGATGCCGTCCTCCACCAGCAACCGCTCGAAGATCGGGCACTGGTGCAGGAACCTGGCGTACTCCTCCGGGGTGCAGAAGCCCATCACCCGCTCCACTCCGGCGCGGTTGTACCAGCTCCGGTCGAACAGCACGATCTCCCCGGCGGCGGGCAGGTGCTGGATGTAGCGCTGGAAGTACCATTGCGAGCGCTCTCGCTCGGTCGGCGCGGGCAGCGCCACGATCCGGGCCGCGCGCGGGTTGAGGTACTCGGCCACCCGCTTGACCGTGCTTCCCTTACCGGCCGCGTCCCTGCCCTCGAAGAGCACCACCACCCGCTGCCCTTCGGCACGCACCCACTCCTGCACCTTCACCAGCTCACCCTGCAGGCGGAAGAGCTCCTTCTCATACGGTTTGCGCGCCAGCTTCTCGCTCATCGCCAGGCCTCCAGCACATTGCCGTTCTCTCCTGCGCGACCTCGTCCAACCCCTCGCGGACGACGATCCCCACGTCCACGCCATCGTACGAGTTCCCCCTTGGAGGGGAGGCGCCTCCCTCGCTGTGGGGAGTGATGCCCGGTGTGCGGCTCCTACTGTCGGAGTCATGGTTGATTCTGATCGCCGGCGAAGCTGGCCGGCCTACGCGGTGGCGGTGCTGTTCCTCGGTTACGCCGCGGGGAAGGCCGCCTTCGCCCTGCAGTCCCGGCTCGGGTTCCCGGGCGGCCCGCCCGTGTCGGCCGCCGAAGCGGGAGGCTATTTCATGGACGCGGCCACCGCACAGTGGTTCGCGACCGCGTCCGGCGTGCTGGGCGCGTGCGTCGCCGTCGCCACGGTCACGGCGTTGGGGCGCAGGGTGCCGAGAACGCTGATGCTGCTCGTGCTGGCCGGGATGCTGCTGGCCGTCGGCGGCGGCGCGGGGATCATGATCCTGGACGGGTTCGTCGGCATGGGTGTGGGCTGGCAGTGGTACCACGGAGTCCTCGGCCTCCTCGTGATCGGGCTGTTCCTGGAGATGATCCGGTCCTACGCGGCGGCGACGAGACATGTCGCGGCCTGACCGGGCGCGGCTGGGCGCGTACGGGGCAGCGGTGTGCGCCGCGGCGTACGGATCGATGAAGCTCGCCCAGGCGCTGGGGGCCAACGCGCTGGCCGACAAGGACCCGCTGCCGCCGCATCTGCGCGAGCTACTGCTCGCCCGTGATCCCTTGTTCGTGGCGAGCCACTGGGGGCTGGCCGGTGCCGCGGTGGTCGGTGTCGTCGTCGCGCTGGCCACCGTGCGTCCCTGGGGGGCGAGAGTCCCGCGCGGGCCGCTGCTCGCGATCGTCTGGACGCTGGGGATCTTCATGATCGCCCGGTCGATCGGGGTGCTGGGGTTCGGCTTCGTCGGCGACGCGCTGCTGCTGACCGGGGTACGCCCGGCGCCGGTCGAGCACGCCGCGCTGGCTCGCACCTTGGCGCAGTGGGATCTGCTGCTGTGGTCGCCGTTCTTCCTGCTCTGGGGGCTGTGCTGGGCGACGGCCGGATGGCGGCTGGGCCGGCGCGGCTCGCCCGCAGCCGTCAGACGGAACTTCGGCGACTCCTAGTCGAGGCTCCGGGTTACATCCGGCTTCATCAGGAAAGGTCGGAAGCATGAAGGCCATCGACGCGTACTGGCGCGCTGCGAACTACCTGTCCGTGGGGCAGATCTACCTTCAGCGCAATCCGCTGCTGACCGAGCCGCTCGCACCCGAGCACATCAAACCGCGCCTGCTCGGCCACTGGGGCACCACCCCGGGACTCAACTTCTGCTTCGCGCACCTCAACCGGATCATCACCGAACGCGACCAGGACATGATCTACGTCGTGGGACCGGGACACGGCGGGCCCGCCGCGGTCGCCCACGCCTGGCTGGAGGGCACCTACTCCGAGCGCTATCCGCAGATCACCCAGGACGCGGACGGCATGCGGCGGCTGTTCCGGCAGTTCTCCTTCCCCGGCGGCGTCCCGAGCCACGTGGCGCCGGAGACGCCGGGCTCCATCCACGAGGGAGGCGAGCTGGGTTACGCGCTGACCCACGCCTTCGGAGCGGCCTTCGACAACCCGGGCCTCGTCGTGGCGTGCGTCGTCGGCGACGGCGAGGCCGAGACCGGCCCGCTGGCGGCGAGCTGGCACTCCAACAAGTTCCTCGACCCGTCCGCCGACGGCGTGGTCCTGCCCATCCTCCACCTGAACGGCTACAAGATCGCCAACCCGACCGTGCTGGCCAGAATCCCCCCGGAGGAACTGGTCAAACTCATGGAGGGGTACGGCTACCGCCCCCACCTCGTCGGCCCCGACCATGCCGAGATGGCCAGAACCCTGGACGAGGTCTTCGACCAGATCAGCGCCTTCAAGAACGGGCGGTCCAGCCGCCTCCCCATGATCATCCTGCGTACGCCGAAGGGCTGGACGGGCCCCCGCGAGGTCGACGGCGTACCGGTCGAGGGTACGTGGCGCGCCCACCAGGTGCCGCTGTCAGGCGTGCGCGACAACCCTGAGCACCTGGCGATGCTGGAGGAGTGGATGCGCTCCTACCGCCCCGCCGAACTGTTCGACGCCGACGGGCGCCCTGCCCCCGAGATCCTGGGAACCGTGCCGCAGGGCCCACGCCGGATGAGCGCCAACCCGCACGCCAACGGCGGCGAACTGCTGCGGCCGCTGTCCCTGCCGGACTTCCGCGACTACGCGATCCAGGTGAAGGCGCCCGCGGCGGCCTCCAGCGAACCCACCCGCGTCCTCGGCGCCTTCCTGCGCGACGTGATCGCCGCCAACCAGCGGACCTTCCGGCTGATAGGCCCGGACGAGACCGCCTCCAACCGCCTGTCGGCCGTCTTCGAGGTGACCGACCGCGCCTGGAACGCCTCGCGACTGCCGACCGACGAACACCTGGCGCCCGGCGGCCGGGTGATGGAGGTACTGAGCGAGCACCTGTGCCAGGGCTGGCTGGAGGGCTACCTGCTCACCGGGCGGCATGGCCTGTTCAACTGCTATGAGGCGTTCGTCCACATCATCGATGCCATGTTCAACCAGCACGCCAAATGGCTGGAATCGGCGAAGGAGATCCCCTGGCGGCTCCCGGTCGCCTCGCTGAACTACCTGCTCTCCTCACACGTCTGGCGGCAGGACCACAACGGCTTCAGCCACCAGGACCCGGGCTTCCTCGACGTGGTGATGAACAAGAAGGCCCACCTGGTACGGGTCTACCTGCCGCCGGACGCCAACACGCTGCTCTCGGTCAGCGACCACTGCCTGCGCTCGCGCGACTACGTGAACGTGATCGTGGCCGGCAAGCAGCCCGTCCTCGACCTGTTCACCATGGACGAGGCGATCGCGCACTGCACCCGCGGCCTCGGCATCCTGCCCTGGGCCTCCAACGACGCGGGACAGGAGCCCGACGTCGTGCTCGCCTGCGCGGGCGACGTGCCGACCCTGGAGACCCTCGCCGCCGCGGCCCTGCTGCGCGAGCACCTGCCTGAGCTCAAGGTACGGGTCGTCAACGTCGTCGACCTCATGCGGCTGCAGCCGCCCACCGAGCATCCGCACGGCATGTCCGACGCCGAGTACGACACGCTCTTCACCACCGGCAAACCCGTCATCTTCAACTTCCACGGCTACCCGTGGCTCATCCACCGGCTCACCTACCGCCGCCACGGCCACGACAACCTGCACGTACGCGGCTACAAGGAGGAGGGCACCACGACCACGCCCTTCGACATGGCCATGCTCAACGACATCGACCGCTACCACCTGGTGATGGACGTCATCGACCGCGTCCCCGGACTCGGCAGCACCTCCTCCCACCTGCGCCAGCGGATGGTCGACGCGCGGCTGGCCGCCCGCGCGCACACCCGGGAGCACGGCGAGGACGCCCGCGAGGTCAGCGACTGGACCTGGTCGTGAGCGTCCTGGTGATCAATACCGGGTCCTCCACCGTCAAGTACGAACTGGTCGAGGTGGAGTCGGGGGAGAGGCCGGCCAGGGGGGTGGTCGAGCGCATCGGTGAGGACGAGGGCCTGCTCACCCACGACGACGGTGGCGGCTCGCCGTACACGAGGAAGGGGCGTTTCGCCGACCACGAGGCCGCGCTGGCCGCGGTCATCAAGGTTCTCGGTGACATCGGTCCGCAAGCCGTCGGCCACCGCGTGGTGCACGGCGGGACGCGGTTCCGTGATCCTGTTCTGATCGACGACGAGGTGATCGCCGCCATCGAGGAACTCGTCCCGCTGGCGCCCTTGCACAACCCGGTCAATCTCACCGGCATCAGGGTGACCCGGGCCGCCTTCCCGGGTGTGCCTCAGGTGGCGGTCTTCGACACCGCCTATCACCAGACGCTGCCGCCGTCGGCGTACACCTACGCCGTCCCCGGGGCGTGGGGCGTGCGGCGCTTCGGATTCCACGGCACATCCTGCGCCTACGTCGCCCGGCGCGCGGCCGTGATGCTGGGACGCGACCTGAGGCGTACCAACCTGGTGGTCCTGCATCTGGGCAACGGCGCGAGCGCGACAGCTGTGGCCGCGGGCGAGAGCGTCGAGACCTCCATGGGCCTGACCCCCATGGAGGGCCTGGTGATGGGCACCCGCTCCGGTGACGTGGACCCCGCTCTGCCCGGATACCTCGCCCGCGTCCACGGCCTGGACGCCGCGGAGGCCGAGGACGCGCTCACCTACCAGAGCGGCCTGCTCGCCCTGGCCGGCTCCGCCGACATGCGCACGGTACGGCGCCACGCCGCCGACGGCGACCCCGCCGCGCTGCTCGCCCGCCAGGTGTACTGCCACCGCATCCGCAAGTACGTCGGCGCCTACTACGCGGTGCTCGGCCGGGTGGACGCGATCGTCTTCACCGGAGGGGTCGGCGAGCACGACGCCGAGATCCGGGCGGCGGCGCTGGCCGGGCTCGACCGCCTGGGCATCACCGTGGACCCGGCACGCAACGACTCCCGTTCAGCGGGCGAACGAGCCCTCTCACCACCCGGCGCCGAGGTCGCCGTGCTCGTCATCCCGACCGACGAGGAGTGGGAGATAGCCCGCCAGGCCATGACGTTCTCCTGACCGGCGCACTCAGGGAGGGGAGCCGGGGAGTCCCAGGGTTCGGTGGACCATGTGGTGCATGTGAGCGCGGAACCGGCTGAGAGCGCGCGGATCCTCAGGGCCGCGCCGCCGCCCCGCCGCGTCGAACACCCCGCTGAGGACGAACCCGTGCACGCACCAGATCAACGAGTTGATCATGAAGTGCACGTCCCCCTCCCTTCTCACCGGGATGACGCCCTCGATGACGAACTCTGCCAGCGGCTGCACATACTGCGCCTCGAGGTCGCTGACGTCACTGGCGTCGGACAGCCACCGGTGCATCCACAGGGCGGGGACCTCGGGATTCTCGGCGGCGAAGTCGATGTAGCGGTCGATCAGCCGGTGCAACACGGAGATCTTCTCGTCGGACGGCGCGGCCTTGAGTTCCTTGATCTCCGGCTCCACGACCGCCGCGTGGCTCAGGTGGACCCGTTCCATGACCGCGACGTAGACGTCCCGCTTGGAACCGAAGTGCGAGTTCACGGCCTTCGCGGGCAGCCCGGCGGCCTCCGCGATGTGCCCGATCTCGGTGGCGTCGTAGCCGAGCGCGGCGAACAGCTTGGTCGCCGCCCGGAGAATCCGCTCCCGCTCGCCCCCTGCTTCCGGCGTCATACAGACGACACTACGGCCCGCTCTTTGCCGGGCACATCACGTGATCGACAAACACCGGTCAAATCGCCCCTCTCGCGAAGGCCCGCGGACGGCACCGCGCAGTGGCGAGTCAGCGGACGCGCCTGGCCGCCCTGCCGGCCAGGTGCAGGAAGGCGATCTCTCCCGCGTCGTCTCGCAGGAAGCGGCCGACGGCATGCTGCGGGTCGGCGGCGATCACCACGTCGTCACAGCCCTCGACCAGCGCGAGCGGCATGTCGGGCATGCCCTCCACCCCCGCGGCCACCAGCTCGGGGCGCAGCACGAATCGCGCCGTCAGGCCCTCGTCGACCTCGAAGCTCCACTGCCCCGCGTCGTAGCTGCCCGCGTACTCCGGCTCGGGGTCGCGCAGCGCCAGCCGTACGGGCTGCGGCTTGGCGTCGAGCAGGTGCTCCAGGCACCATGCGGTCACCAGCTTGCCCAGCACCTTGCCGGGCGCGGAGTTGGTGAGCGTGGTGACGGCGAAGCCGCGCTCGGGCGCCAGCACGAACGAGGACAACTGCAGGTTGCCGATGTTGCCGCCGTGCGTGACCAGCCGCACCCCCGCCTGCTCCTCCAGCAGCCACGGCAGCCCGATGCCGGTCCACGGCACCCCGACCCGGACGTGCTCCGCCTGCATCAGCTCCCTGGTGGCGGCCCCGACCGGCGCCTCGCCGCCCGCGCCCAGATGGAAGGCGGCGTAGCGGAGCTGGTCGCGCACCGACGACGCCAGCCCGCCCTCGGGCATGGCGTCGCGGAACAGCCCCCACGTGTGCGCGACCTGCGGGCCTTCCTCCCGTACGACGTGCCCGACGGCATGCGGACGGGTCGCGGCCTCCCAGGGGAAGAAGAAGCTGGAGCTCATGCCCAGGGGTTCGAGCACGATGCGCCTGACCGCGTTCTCGTACGGCTCGCCGCACACGACCTCGATGACCCGGCCGAGCAGCCGGAACCCGGCGTTGTTGTAGGAGGCGAGCTCGCCGGGCGGGAAGAGCTGGGGCAGCCGGTCGTAGGCGTCGATCGAGTCGGCCAGCGCCGAGGCGTCCCAGCTCTCGCCGTCGTCGATGTCGCCGAGGAATCCGCCGGTGTGGGTGAGCAGGTGCCGGATGGTCAGCTCGGCCGCGGCCCGCTCGTCGGAGAGCCGGAAGTTCGGCAGATACTGCCGCACGCGCCCGTCCAGGTCGAGCCGGCCGCGCTCGACGAGGTGCATGACCACTGTCGCCGTGACCGTCTTGGTGGTCGACCCGATATGGAACAGCGTGTCGCCCGTCACCGGGACCGGCGCGTCGACGCTGGTGACACCGGTGGTGAGGACGTGGTCCACGCCGTCGAGATGCACGCCGACGGCGGCACCGGGGACCTGGAGGGACTTCGCCTCGCTGTCGAGCAGGCTCTGCAGGTGGTTGAGGTCAGCCATTCGTTCATCCTGCTGGCATCGAGGCCGGTGGGCTTCGTCCGCCCGCACCATTTCCGCCGCGCTGTTCGTCCGGGAGTCAGGGCGTCGGCGGTGGCGCCTCGCGCGCCGAGACGGTGTCGTGGCCGCCCGGGGGCGTGCCGGTGTCGACGCGGTAGAGCGCGCTGAAGAGCGGCCAGGTCAGGGTGGCCATCTCGGCCGGAGGGCGCGGGCAGCCGCGCTGGAGCCAGTCGGCGGCCACGCCGATGAGCGCCCCGGCGGTGAAAGCGGCGGTGACATCGTGCGGGGTGTCCAGTGGTTGTTCCGGGAGTTCGCCGCCGGAGGCGATCTGGCGGACGCGGTCGTGGACGGCCGCGGCGATGCGGCGGCGGATGTGGTCGACGAGGCGGGCGCTGCCCTGCGGACCCAGCAGGGCGCGGTAGAGCCCGGCGTGCTGGGCGAGGCTGGCGAAGAACGCCTCCAGCGACTGGGTCGCCTCCGGCGCCGGATCCGCCGAATCGGGGCCGGGGGCGGGCAGAGACCCGATCAAGCCGTCGATCATCGCGGTGCAGGCGGTCTCGGCCAGCTCGTGGACGTCCTGGTAGTGGTCGTAGAAGGTCGAGCGGCTCACTCCGGCGCGTTCGGCGACGTCGGCGATGCTGATCCGGGACAGGTCCCGCTCCTCGACGAGCTGGATCAGCGCGCTCGCCAGGGCCGCGTGGGTACGGCGCACGCGCCCGGCGACGCGGCGCTGGAGCCGCCCGCGGAGTGGGCGGAACTGCGCGGGCAGTGCCCGGTGGCCCAGGTGAGACTGCCCAGCGGCGACCAGGCGACGCTGCTGACCCGCTACGAGGACGTCAAGCAGGTGCTCGCCGACCCGCGCTTCACCCGCCGGCTCAACGCGCCTGACGCGGCCCGGCTGTCGGCGGAGGGCGGCGGGGTGTTCAGCAGCGAGCTGGCGACGATCATCCCCGACGGGGGCAAGGAGCACCAGCATTGGCGGCGCCTGGTCGGCAAGTGGTTCACCGCCCGGCGGATGGCAGCCCTGCGGCCCGCGGTGACCCAGATCGCCGAGCGGCCCATCGACGACATGGTCAAGCGCGGCGCGCCCGGCGACCTCAAGGCGAGCCTGGGCTTCCCGCTGCCGGTGTACGTCATTTGCGACATGCTCGGCGTGCCGGCCGCGGACCGGGACCGGTTCTCCTACTGGTCCGACACCCTGCTCAACCTCACCCGCTACAGCCAGGCCGAGATCGAGGCCGCCCAGGGCGAGTTCTTCCAGTACATGTCCGACCACCTCGCCGCCAAGCGGGCCGAGCCGGGCGAGGACCTGCTGAGCGAGCTGATCGCGGTCGGCGGCCCCGAGGACGGCGGGCTGTCGGACCTCCAGATCCTGGTCACCGGGATGGGATTGCTGGTCGCCGGGCACGAGACCACCGCCAACATGATCGGCAAGATGGTCTCCATGCTGCTGGCCGACCGGAGCCGATGGGAGCGGTTGCTGGCCGACCCGTCGCTGATCCGTACGGCGGTGGAGGAGACGCTGCGGCTCGACGCCAACTCCGGCTTCGGCCTGCCGCGCTACCTGCGTGAGGAGACCGAGGTCAGCGGTACGGTCCTGCCCCGGGGCGCCACCGTGGTGTGCAGCATGGCCGCGGCCAACCGCGACGAGAGCGCCTTCGAGTCCGCCGCAGAGATGGACCTGAGCCGCAGCCCGAACCCGCACCTGTCCTTCGGCTCCGGCGTCCACTCCTGCCTGGGCCAGGCGCTGGCCCGCACCGAACTCCAGGTCGTCCTGGAGGTACTGCTGCGCAAGCTCCCGTCCCTGGAGCTGGCCGTATCGGTGGAGGAGCTGGAGCGGGTGGAAGGGCTGGCCGTCGGCGGCCTGCGCACGGTCCCGATCCGCTGGTGACCCGGCACCGCCACACCAGGCCGACAGAGAGGAACCCGGTATGAAGGTCACCGTGGACGAGGACAAGTGCTGCGGCGCCGGCCAGTGCGTGCTGATCGCGCCGGAGGTGTTCGACCAGCGCGAGGACGACGGCATCGTCGTCCTGCTCGAACCCGAGCCTGGCGTTGACCACGCCGCCCGGGTCCGCGAGGCCGCCACCGTCTGCCCCACCGCCGCCATCGAGGTGAGCGAACATGGGTGAGCACACTCGTACCTTTTAACCCGGGCGCGCCCTTTTGGTGCTTTATAGGGATATCCCGTAAGTATCGGCGGCGACGAATGCGACCTGCTTTTCGGTAGGACTCTCAGGTGCCGATCTCTAGCGATCGATCAATGCAAAATGTCCGAGTTCGGATGCTTGGTTAGGGATGTGCGGGAGTGGCGTCGCTCCTAGGATGATCACACTTCGGGGGACGACGAAGGAGAGATCACATGGCACCCGCACGTATGAACGATGCCGAATGGCGGCAGTTTCTGCTCAGCGAAGTCAGAACGGCGAAAGTCGCGGTCATCGACGCATCCGGATCCCCGCACGTCACCCCGGTCTGTTTCACCCTCGATGGCGGAGACGTGGTCTTCATCACGCACGAAGGGCGCCTCAAGCAGCGGGCCATGCGGCGCGACCCGCGGATCGCGTTATGCGTCGACGACGAGCGGCCCCCGTTCCGGTTCGTGATGCTCCGCGGCAAGGCCAGCCTCGACGACGATCCGGCGTCCGTCGCCCGCGTCACCCGTATGGTGTGCGAGCGCTACTTCGAGCCGGAAAGCGTGGACACCATGACAGCCCGGTTCGGCCGCCCGGACGCGTTCGTGGTACGGCTCGCCCTGGAACAGGTGGTCGCCACGCGCGATCTGGCCGGCTGAGGTACTCCTGGCAGGAGACCGGCACGACCCCGTGACGGTGCGCAGAACCACTGCTGTCACGAAAGGAGTTCCCACGATGCCGAATGTCACCATCGAGATCCTCGAGGGCCGAAGCCCGGAGAAGATCCGGGCACTGGGCGAGGAGGTGACCCAGGCGATCGTCAGATCGCTCGGGGTACCGGCCGCCATCGTCCGCGTCGCCGTCACCGAGCTGCCGCCGGCGAACCTGTTCATGGGCGGGCAGGACTTCACCGAACCCGCCCGCCACACGGGGGCGCCGCAGAACGGCTCGGTGACCGAGGGCGTCTAGGCGTCCTTCGGGAAGGGGTGTGCCGCACGGATGATGTCGTCGGGGTCGCGATCCTGCTTGATCTTCCTGAGCCGGTCCAGGGTCGCGACACCGAACGCCCGCGTGATCTCCTCGCCTGGGGCGAGATAGGTGTACGGCTTGCGTCCGGTGGCGGTGGCCAGGCCTTCGAACAGCTCCTGCTGGCGGCAGGCGATCGCGGCACCGGCGGTCTGGTCGGCGGCGAGGCCGAGGGTGTAGAGCAGGAAGGGTTCGGTGAGCCGTCCGCAGGCCCCGGGGTTCGCGACCGGCTGGGCCAGGGCGCCGCCGAGGTGGCGTAGCTGCACCATGGCCAGTGGCGCGATCGGCGAGGAGGCGAGCAGGGCGGCCGCGGTGGCGTCGTCCAGCTCGGTCAGCAGCTCGCCGCGGTAGAGGGAGGGGCGGGGATCGGTGGGCTCGGCGCAGATCGCTCCGAGTTCGGCGACCGGGCGCGGCGCGCGGGTGTCGGAGATGAGGTCGCCAAGGTGTTCGGCCTCCCTTAACAGCTCACGCCCGCTGTCGGCCGACCCGAGGTAGGCGACGTCGAGCGTGACGACGGAGTGGCCGCCGGCCGCCGGGGGCAGGCGCAGCAGGGTGAACCAGAGCGAGAGGTCGTCCGGAGCGTCGGCGGTGATCTGCCGGAAGGCGTCCATGACCTCCGGCGCGCGGTCGACGGCCCACGTCATTCGCCCGCCGTACAGCAGGGGTGCGGGCGCCAGGGTGAGTTCCAGGGCGGTGACGACGGCGTGGCCGCCGCCTCCGCCGCGGAGCGCCCACCACAGGTCCGGGTCGCTGGAGGCGTCGACGCGGGCGGGAGTGCCGTCGGCGGTGATGACGTCGGCGGAGCGCAGGGTGTGCGCGGCGTAGCCATGGCGGCGGCCGAACCAGCTCAGCCCGCCGCCGAGGGTGTAGCCGGCCACGCTGACGACCGGCGAGCTGCCCGCCAGGGCCGTCAGGTGGTGCGGGCTGACGTGGTTCAGGACCGCCTGCCAGCCGGCGCCGGCGCCGACGCGGGCGAGCCGTTCGCCCACGTCCAGCGTCACCTGGTTCAGGTGGCCGGTGCGCAGCAGGATCGTGCCGCGGGTGTCGCCGGCCGCGCCGTGTCCGGTGGGCTGGACGGACACGGGTACGCCGGCCCCGTGGGCGTAGGCGAGGAGCGCGGCGACGTCCGGGGCGTCGGCGGCCTCCACCACCGCGAGCGGGACCTGGCCGACGGTACGGTTCCAGGGCGCGGCCGCCGCCGCGAAGGTGCCTTCGCCGGGCGTGTGAACCTTCCCGGTGAGGACCCGGCGCAGGTCCCGCCCCAGGGCGTGAGTCGTGGTGGTGGACATGGTGGAGGCTCCAGGAGTTCGTCGAGCGGTCCCAGCCCGGACCGCTCGTGCTGAGCATTCCAGCGATGACCAGAATGATCAAGGCAGCGGAAAGCGGCTCGGCACGGCACGATCACGGAGGAGAGCCTGCCGATGTCGCTCCAGCCGTGCCTAGGCGATGGCCTCCTTGCCGTCGCGCACCACGAACTCGCCGCTGCCGGGGGAGCCGAACTCGGCCTGGCGCAGAGTGAGCGAGACCACGCCCGCGCCCCCGCTCAGCACCTCCGCCTCGGTGATCCGGTAGGTCGCCGGTGCGGCGCCGTCGGCGAACAGGCGCTTGCCGTCCCCGACGACGACGGGGAACTGGATCAGCCGGTAGGTGTCGACGAGCCCGGCGTCGTGCAGGGTGCGCGCCAACTGCCAGCTACCGTGCACCTGCAGCTCGCCGCCCGGCTGCTCCTTGAGCCGCCGCACCTGCTCGACGACGTCGCCGCGCAGCACCGTGGTGTTCCCCCAGGCCGCGTCCTCGTCGGACAGGGTGTTGCTGACGACGTACTTCTGCCAGGTGTTGAGGGCGGTGGCCACGAGGTTGTCGGGATCGGTCACCTGCGACCAGTAGGTGCGCATCATCTCGAAGGTGTTGCGCCCCAGCAGGAAGGCGTCGGCTTTCCTGAACCACCCGTCGACGGGGTCGAGCTGGCCTTCGCCGGCGTGGGGCACGAGCCAGCCCCCGCGCTCGAAGCCGTTGCTGGGATCCTCCTGGACTCCGCCCGGACCCTGCATGACGCCGTCGAGGCTGACGAAGGTGTTGACGCTGAGCTCCATGGCTTTCTCCTTAGGTGAGGTCGTGTGCCGTTTGTGAGGAAACACCGTAGGTGAACGTCGCCGAGTGGTCAGCCGGGCGGAGTCGGCGCAGACCGGTTCGGTGAACCGCCGCCGCTACGACGCGCCGCTCGGGGCGCTGTGGCCGGAGTAGCTGGTGAACCAGTCGCAGGCCAGTTCGGCGACGACCTCCAGCGCGCCCGGCTCCTCGAAGAGGTGACCGGCTCCGGGCACGATCTCCAGTCGGCTGTCGCAGCGCAGGTCGCGCATCGCCTGCCGGTTGAGGTCGAGCACGGCCCTGTCGTCGCCGCCGACGATGAGGAGTGTGGCGGCTTCGACCGCGGGCAGTCGCGGCCCGGCCAGATCTGGCCGGCCGCCCCGGGAGACCACCGCGGCGATCTGGTCGCCCTGTTCGCCCGCTGCCCAGAGCGCGGCCGCGGCGCCGGTGCTGGCGCCGAAGTAGCTGATCGGCAAGCGCGCGGTGGCCGGCTGGGCCCGAAGCCAGGCGGTGGCCTGGACGAGCCGCCCGGCCAGCAGCTCGATGTCGAACACGTTGGCGCGCTCGATCTCCTCCGCCGGGGTGAGCAGGTCGAACAGCAACGTGGCGAGCCCCGCCTCGTGCAGGACGGCCGCCACGTACTTGTTGCGTGGGCTGTGGCGGCTGCTGCCGCTGCCGTGAGCGAACACCGTCAGGCCGGCGGGCCGATCCGGGACGGTGAGCAGGCCGGGCAGTTGGGCGGAACCCGTCCGCACCCAGACCTCGCTGGTCTCGGCGGGCGGATCGGCGTCGAGCGGGACGCCCGGGTGGTCGTCGAGGGAGGCGGTCGCCTGATCGAGTAGGGCGAGCACTTCGGCGTCGGTGGTCTGGGTGAAGTCGTGGTACCAGGCGCCGATGCCGTACAGGGAGGGCGGGGTGTGCAGGCAGATCACCTCGTCGGCCGCCTCACGCAGGTCGGCGATCACATCCGGTGGTCCGACCGGAACCGCGAGAATCACCCGGTCGGCACCGCGTGCGCGGACGACCTGGCAGGCGGCGCGGACGGTTCCCCCGGTCGCCACGCCGTCGTCCACCACGAGTACGGTGCGGCCGGCCAGCTCCACCGGTTGTCGCGTGCCACGGAAGCGGCGGGTGCGTTGCCGGAGCTCGGCCCGCTCGGCCTTCTCCACCGCCTCGATCTCCCGGGGGGTGAGCTGTCCCATCCGGGAGATGCGGGGGTTGAGGATGCGCACCCCTCCTTCGCCGATGGCGCCGAAGCCGTATTCGGGCTGGTACGGCATGCCGAGCTTGCGGACCACGATCACATCCAGCGGCGCGCCGAGCTCCTGTGCCACTTCGAAGGCCACCGGCACGCCGCCGCGCGGCAGGGCGACGACCACCACGTCCTCGTCGTGAACCTGTCGGCGCACCTGCCGGGCCAATCGCCGTCCGGCGTCGCGCCTGTCCGTGAATATCACTGCTGCCCACCTCCCGGTGGAACTCCCGCACAGGACGTCAGCAGTGGGGTCGTACCTTCGACGGAGCATGGTCGTGGACATGCTGCCACCGGCATCCCCCGCGCGATGGTGTTCCGCTGCCGGTCCTTGTCGATATGTGATCCGCGCCGTGGTTGCCCTCACCGGCGATCGCGGCAAGAGCTATGACAACCTGCGCGTCTAGGCCGAGTATGGCACCTTGACGCTCGGGGTCCACCCGCGGAGCGCCGATTCACCGCGCGTCATCGCCGCTTGGCCCCCACCGCGCACAGGTGGTAGTCCCCCTTGACCCGCGACTTGTCGGTGCCCGGATCCGGGCGCCACTCGCGGGTGTTGACGATGCCGGGCTCCAGCAGCTCGAAGCCTTCCAGGAAACCCTCGAACACGGCGCGACGGCGGGGGGTGAAAGGGGAGGTGGCGCGCTGGTAGACGGCGCTGACCTGGTCGGCCTTCGTCGGCATGGTGTCCGGGGCGACATGGGTCAGCACCAGGTGGCTGCCGGCGGGCAGCAGCTCGCGGTAGCGGCGGACGAGGTCGGCCGGGTCCTCCTCGTCGGAGACGAAGTGTATCAGGGACACCACCAGCAGGGCGACGGGCCGCTCGAGGTCGAGCACCTCCGCCGCCCGCACCATGACCTTCTCCGGCTCACGCAGGTCACCCTCCTGGACCGTGACGCCGGGGGAGTGGCCGAGCAGGGCGCGGGAGTGGGTGAGCACGACGGGGTCGTTGTCGACGTAGACGACCTTCGCGCCGTCGATCACCTCGTGGACGTGGCCCGCGGTCGGCAGGCCGGAGCCGATGTCGAGGAACTGGTCGACGCCCAACTCCCTGAGGTGGCGCACCGCGCGCTGCAGGAAGGCCCGGCTGTTGCGGGCGTCGCCCGCGACCTCGGGGACGATGCCCAGAACCCTCTCGGCGGCCTGCCGGTCCACCTCGAAGTTGTCCTTGCCGCCCAGGTAGTAGTCGTACATCCGCGCCACGTTGGGGACGGCGGCGCTGATACCCGGGGGCACTCGCTCACTGGTCATGGGGCAAACCTAGACGATCTATACCAAAGGTTGCGATGATCACTTCATGTTAGGTCTCGACGCGGCGCCCGGCATCAGCAAGACCAACCTGTGGGCCTGCATGGGGCTCGGATTCGCGGGCACCGCGGTCATCACCTTCCTGCCTGCCGGTCAGCCGTACATCCTCAGCGAGGTCCTCGGGCTGTCCTCCGACGACCTCGGCCGGACCACCGGCTACCTGCAGATCGCCGCGGAGATCGCGCTGATCCTCAGCCTGACCTGGTACGGCGCGCTGGCCGACCGGATCGGCAGGCGCCCCATCGCCGTCGCGGGCCTGCTGCTGTGCGCGCTGGGCGCGGCGCTCTACCCGTTCGCGGGCAACACGGGCGTTCTCATCGCGTTGCGGGTCGTCTTCGCCC
Source organism: Nonomuraea sp. NPDC046570 (assembly GCF_040645915.1). Taxonomy (NCBI): domain Bacteria; kingdom Bacillati; phylum Actinomycetota; class Actinomycetes; order Streptosporangiales; family Streptosporangiaceae; genus Nonomuraea; species Nonomuraea sp. NPDC046570. The sequence goes on from NZ_JBEYZF010000005.1 coordinate 193,744, forward strand.
TCGGCATCGCCGCTCTGCACATCACCATGTCCGCGATCACCGCCGACTATGTGCGCGACCCGGCGCGGGGCAGGGCCTACGGCTGGCTCGGGCTGTTCAGCGGCATCGGCGCGGTGATCGCCGTCCTGGTGCTGGTCAGGCTGCCCAGCATGCTGGAGACGAGCGGGATGGCGCCCACCGCGGCCGCCAGGACCGGCTTCCTGATCGTGGCCGCGCTGGTGCTGCTCGGCGCGCTCGCGCTGCGCCACACCCTGTCACCGAGCTGGGGTGTGCCTGAGACGCCGCGTGTACCGCTGCCGCAGCTGATCGCTGAGGGAGTCAGGCTGGCCCGCGACCCGGGGGTGGCGCTGTCCTACGCCGCCTCCTTCGTGGCGAGGGCCGACCTGGCCCTGGTGGCCGGCTTCCTGTCGCTGTGGATCATCGACTACGCCAGGGCCGTACGCGGCATGTCCGCCACCGAAGCCCTGGCCAAGAGCGGCGCCATCGTGGGCATCGCCTACACCGTGATCGTGGTGGGCGCGCCGCTGTTCGGCTGGCTCGGCGACCGGATGAAGCGCCAGAACGTCGTCATCCTCGCCCAGGCCGTCGCGGCCGCCGCCTACCTGTCGACCCTGCTGGTCAGCGACCCGCTCGGGCCCGGCATGATGCTGGTGGCCGCCTTCATCGGCCTCGGCGAGATCGGCGTCATCACCACGGCGGGGCCGCTGCTCGCCCAGCAGGTCCCGGCCCGCTACCGCGGCTCCTCGTTCGGCGTGCAGCTCCTCTGCGGCGCCATCGGCATCTTCATCGTCTCCGGGGTCGGCGGCTGGCTCTACGACCTGTGGCGGCCCGCCGCCCCCTTCGCCCTGTCCGGCGCGTGCGGACTGCTGGTGGTGCTCTTCGGCCTCGCGGTACGGCGCCGCGTCACCCCACATCCTGAGGCGGCACCGGTCCCCTCGTAGCACTCGCCCAGCATCACCGCGCGGTCCAGGCCGGCAGGTCTTTGCCCCACTGGGTGGGCGGGTGGCTCCAGTCGCGGGGTGCCCCGTCGTAGTTCACCGGGGAGAGGGCGTGGTCGAGCAGCCCGTAGGGTGACGCGGTCTTGGTCAGCCAGGGGTGTGGGGTGTAGGTGCCGCCCTCGATGGGGGCGGGACGGAGGTCGTGCAGCAGCCAGGACGCGGTGCCCGCGAGGGACAGCCGCAGGTGTCGCCCGCCGCCCGTCGCCTGGCGGTCGGTCAGTGCGCGCAGGATCGCGGCCGCGAGGAGGTACCCGGTTCCGTGGTCCAGCGCCTGAGCGGGGAGCACTCCCGGGCGGCCGTCGGCGGAAGCCTCGATAGTGGCGATGCCGCTGGCGGCTTGGACGAGGCTGTCGAAACCGCGCCGCGAAGCCCAAGGTCCCGACCAGCCCCAGGCGCAGAGCTGGGCGACGATCAGGCCGGGGTGCCTCGCCAGCAGCGAGTCGGGGGCCAGGCCGTACCGGTCGAGCGCGCCGGGCCGGTAGCCGGTGAGCACGACGTCGGCCGAGCCGAGGAGGTCTTCGAAGACGCTCCGGTCCGCGGGGGCGGAGAGTTCCAGCAGGGTGGAGCGCTTGCCCATGCCGGTGTCGGCGTGGGCGTCCCCGTCCTCCAGCAGCCAAGGCGGGTCCACGCGCAGCACGTCGGCTCCCAACAGGGCGAGTGTGCGGGTCGCGACTGGTCCGGCGATGACCCTGGTCAGGTCCAGGACTCGTACTCCACCGGCCGGCAGGGAAGCCGCGGGCAGCGTCCGCGGGGCGCTCTCCCCGACCAGATCCGTCTCCACCAGCGGGAGGGCCGCCTCAACCGGGGCCGGGGCCACGGCCACGGCCAGGCCGCCCGCCGCGTAGACGGTCTCCTGGACCGACCGCGCCGGGCGCGCCGCCAGCTCGCCTGCCAGCAGCCCGGCCAGCGCTTGGTCGTCGCCCGTGTCGGGGATGCCCAGGGCGCCCAGCAATCGGGCACGGTGGTGCGGGTAGTTGGCGTGGGTGCGTACCCAGCCGTCAGCCGCGCGCCAGAAGCCCGACAACGGCGCGAAGGACGCCGGGGCCCGGCCGTCGACGCGCAGGTGCCGTTCACTGACGAACGCCGTGGCCACCGCTCCCTCCCGCACCCGCACCACGGGTACCGGCCCCGGGCGCCGCAGCGCCAGCAGTTCCGCAGCAGCCAGCGAGCACACCCCCACCGTCGCCCGCGCCAGCTCCCGCACCGGCAGCCGTGCGGGCAGCACGCCGCTCGCGCCCTCGTACGACACTCTCTCGATCAGGTCGGCCCGCCCGCCGAGGGCGGCCCAGGCCTGAGCGGTCGCCACGTCGTTGGTGTCACTCATCCGACCAGAGTGCACCATCCCCTCCAAGGGGGCGGTACGGTCAGCGCCCCCGCCGTGAGTCATCGGCGGAACGGCGCCGCCCTGTCAGTAGACGGCCCGTCCGCCGCTGAGGTCGTACACGAACCCGGTCGTGAAGCCGGCGGCCGGGGAGACCGCCCAGGCGATCGCCTCGGCGATCTCGTCGAGGGTGCCGCAACGGCGCATCGGGATCCGGGAGGTCATGTAGTCGACCTGGCCGGCGGACATGGCGTCGACCATCTGTGTCCTGATCACCGCGGGCGCGATCGTGTTGATCGTCACGCCGGTCTCGGCGTACTCCTTGGCCATCGCCTTGACCATGCCGATGAGGCCGGCCTTGGACGCCGAGTAGGACACCATGCCGGCGTTGCCCTCCTTGCCGGCGATCGACGCCACGTGCAGGATCCTGCCGTAGCCATGCCGCGTCATGTGCGGCAGCACGGCTTGGGAGAGCACGAACGCGCCCCGGAGGTTCACCTCGACGACGCGGTCGAAATCCTTGACGTCGATCTCGTGGCTGGGCGCGCCGGTGACACCGGTCACGCCCGCGCAGTTGACCAGGGCATGCAGGGGGCGGCCGTCGCCGAGCAGGGTCGCGATCTCATCCCGCAGGCGCGGGTCGTCGGTGATGTCGAACTCCAGCGGCTGCCCGCCGGGCAGGCTCGCGGCGACCGCCGCCGCGCGCGGGGCGTCGCGGTCGGCGCAGATCACCCGGGCTCCGCGGGCGGCCAGCAACTCCGCCGTCGCCCGGCCGATGCCGGCCGCCGCGCCGACGACCAGGATCCGCTGGCCCGAAACATCGACGCCCGCGTACGGGTTCGAGGTCATGACGCGCTCCGCTCAAGGAATTCGATGGCCGCGAGACCGGCCTTCGCCAGTTCGAGGTCCTGCTCCTGACGGGCTCCGCTCACGCCGAGGCCGCCGATCAACGCGCCCGTGCGGTCCTTGATCGGCAGACCGCCGCCGAAGAGGACGAGGCCGGGCATGCTGGTCGTCGCCTGACGGCGGAGATCGTCGTCGTCGCGCAGCAGGTCGGCCCACCGGTGGGTGGCACGGCCTGTGGACGATGCCGTCCTGGCCTTGCCGAGCGAGAGCTCGACGCTGATCAGCGACGCGCCGTCCATCCGGTGGAAGGCGCGCAGGACCGCGGCCTCGTCCACCACGGCCGTCGTCACGTTCAGCCCCGCCTCCGCGGCGGCCTTCCGTACGGCTGCCACGGCGCCGTCCACCTGAGCGCAGGTCAGGCGTCCTCGGTAACCCGCCTGTGGGTCAGTCACCGATCTCATTCCTCTCTGTCAGGGCACGGACCACGAGTTCGTTCAAGGGGGTCGGGACGCCGGCGACGGCACCGGTGTCGACGACCGTCTGGTTCAGGGCCGCCAGTTCGAGCGGGCGGCCGGCGAGCGCGTCCTCGAGCATCGAGGTGCGGTGGTCCGGCGACCGCGACCGCACGCCGAGCAGGATCCGCTCGGTGAGGTCCGCCGGCAGGGCGACGCCGCGCGCCCGGCCGACCGCGACCGCCTCGTCCACGAGGCCGCGGACCAGGCCGGAAACGGCCGGAAGCGCGGTGATGCCGAGCGGTGCGCGGAACAACGCCGTCACCGCGCCGGTGCCGACGTTCAGGCAGAACTTCTCCCACCGCAGCCGGTGGAACCGCGCGGTGGGCACGACCCGGAGCGCGTCACCGGACAGGACCGCCGCGACATGGCGGCCACCGTCGTCGTCGGGGACGTAGACGAGGTCACCCGCACGGTGCACCACCCACCCGGGAGCGCGCAGACCGGCGCTGACGTGAAGCACGGACGGCACCGCCCGGGCCCGGCCGCGCCCCGGCTCCCCAGGCAGCACGGCGACAACGGGTTGGTGATCGATACCGTTCTGCGCCACGAGAACCGTCGTCGCCGGTGTGACCGCGGCATGAAGCCAGTCCTTGACTCCCTGAACCTGGTGCGCCTTGGTGGCCACCACCACGACCTCGGCCGGGGCGACGTCGGCCACCCGCGTCACGACCCGCACGTCCAGCGCGCGCACCACGCCGTCGCGTTCGAGCCGTATCCCGTCGATCTCCGAGCGGGCGCACACCACGACCTCGTGGCCGGCGTCGGCGGCCCGTCCGGCCAGGTAGCCGCCGATCGCCCCGGCGCCGATCACCACCACGCGCGTCACGGCACCACGCCCGCCGGCGCGTCCGTCGCCCGCACCGAGCCCGCCACGGTGTGGCTGTCGAGGAACTCGTCATCCAGGCGGAAGCCGATTCCCGGTTCGGCCGGAACACGGAGGCCGGCCCCCGGCACCAGCTCCGGCAGGACGACGCCGACGTCGTACTGCCCGTACGGCACGAGCAGTTCGACGTGGCCGAGTTCCGGCCGTGCCGCCACGAGCTGGATGTTGGCCGCGTTCATGGTGGCGCTCGCCCCGTGGTGCATGATGAGCCGTTGCCCGAGCCTGGCGGCGTCGTCGGCGACCGCCAGCGCGCCCGTCAGGCCCGCCTTCCAGTAGCAGTCGATCAACAGCAGTTCGGCCAGCCGCTGCTCCATGGCCCAGCGGGCCGCGTCGGGCCCGCCCGGCGCGGTTTCGAACGCGGCGACGGGGATGCCGCACCGCCCGGCCAGCCACCGGTGGGAGTCGACGTCGAAGGGCTCGAACGGCTCTTCGAACCACGCGAACCGGAGTTCGGTCAGGAGCGCGGCCAGCCGTTCGGCGGCGGGCCGGTCGAGGCGCCGCGTGGCGTCGAACATCAGCGGCGTGCCGGCCGGGAGTTCCGCACGGAGCTTCCGGCACACCTCGATGTCGTGGTCGTGGCGGCCCGTGGAGTGCACCTTCAGCGCGGAGAATCCCGCTGCGAGCGTCGCCTCGGCCGACCGTAGGGCGTCGGCCACGCCGTCGAAGTGCGGGAGGCTCGCGTACACCGGCACCGTGCCGGCCGGCTTGTCGCAGAGCAGCGCCGCCACCGGCCGCCCCGCCGCCCTGCCGAGGAGATCCCACAGGGCGGTGTCCAGCGCGCTCACCGCGAAGACCGGCACATACTGCGCCAGATGGAGGTGCATCATGGCCGACCACAGCGTCTTCACGTCGCCGGGGTCGTCGAGCCGCCGCCCGATGATCAAGGGTGCGAGCACGTGCCGTACCCCGTCGGCGATCGACGTGTGGGACAGGCCGTGGTGCGACCTCGCGATGGACGTGCCCACGACGCCGTCGTCCGACTCGACCGTGACCAGGCAGGCCTCCTCCCGCGCGCCCCACCGCACGCGATGCAGCGGGCCCGCCGGATAGGCCAGCCCCCGCGTCGTCACCCTCCTGATGGTCGTCATCGTCAGCGCCGGCAGCCGTCGGCCGACATCACGGCCCCGGTGACATAGCGCGGGGCGTCGGTCAGCAGGTAGGCGACGAACCCGGCCACCTCGTCGGGCTCGCCGTAGCGCCCCACGGCGGACGCGTCCGCGAGGCGCCGGCGGAAGGCTTCGGGGTCGTCCATGCCGGACTCCGAGACGCGCATCAGCTTGCCTTCGAGCGGCCCCGGGCAGAGGGTGTTCACCCGGACACCCCGCGAGCCGTACTCCAGGGCGCACGCACGCGACAACTGGATCACCCCGGCCTTGGACGCCGCGTACGCCCCCCGGCGCTCGTTCGCCTTCAATCCCGCCTCCGACGCCGTGTTGACCACCCACCCGTCCTCGTTGGCCGCGACCACGGGCAGCGCGTGCTTGAGCACCAGGAACATCCCGATCAGGTTGACCTCGATGGTCTGCCGGAAGCTCTCCAGCGGATGGTCGGCGATGGGGAAGGTCCCACCCGAGATCCCGGCGTTGTTGAACAGCGCGGTGATGCGGCCGAACCGCTCGAGCCCGCGCGCGACGAGCCCGGCGACGGACTCCTCGTCGGTGACGTCCGTCTGTACGGCCAGCGCCGCCCCTCCGGCGGCACCGAGTTCGTGTTCGAGCTTCTCCAGGGCCCCGGCGTCGAGGTCGGCCAGGATGAGGGAGTCGCCGTTCGCACTGAGGCGTCGTGCGACCGCCGAGCCGAGGTCTCCCGCGGCACCGGTGATGAGCGTGACACGTTCCGACATTCCATACCTCCGTGGGGTGAGGGGTCGATGGCGTCGTAGGTGGGTCAGGGGGTGACGCGATGAAGGGTGTCGTGACGGCCGGGCAGCGGCGCGGGCGGCGAGACCGTCAGCGACGATCCGGTGTCGGCGTCGAAGACCCGGGTGTGCGCGCTGTCGGTGACCCGCAGCGTGACCTCCTCACCCGGCCCGACGCCCACCACGGGCGGAACGCTCGCCGTCACGGTCTGGCCGTCGACGACGACCTTCAGCAGCGACCGTGAACCGAGCAACTCGACCGAACGGACCGTACCGGTGATTCCGTCGTCACCGGCCGCGCCGAGGGCGAGGTTCTCCGGCCGCACACCGAGGACCGCGCGGCCGACGACGGAGGGCAGCGGCTCGCCGACGCGGACGCGGACGCCGTCGGCCACGAACAGGCGCTCACGTTCGAGCCGGCCGGGCAGCAGGTTCATGCCCGGCTCGCCGAGGAACCCGGCCACGAACGTGTTGGCCGGATTGTTGTAGCAGTCCAGGGGCGTGCCCGCCTGCTGCACGACTCCGCCGTTCATGACCACGACCAGGTCCGACAGGACCATCGCCTCCGCCTGGTCGTGCGTGACGTAGACCATGGTCGCCGCGAGCCGCTCGTGCAGGTCCTTCAGCTCTGATCGCATCTCGAGGCGGAGTTGGACATCGAGGTTGGACAGCGGCTCGTCGAGCAGGAACGCCGCGGGCTGCCGGACCGTCGCGCGCCCGAGGGCGACGCGCTGCCGCTGGCCGCCGCTGAGCTCGCGAGGGTACCGGTCGAGCAGCCCGTCGAGCCCGAGCACCGAACTCGCGTACCGCACGCGCTCCTCCACCTCGGCCTTCGACGTACGGCGGCGCTTGGCCCGCAGCGGAAAGGCGATGTTCTCCCACACCGTGTAGTGCGGGTAGAGCGCGTAGCTCTGGAAGACCATCGCGATGTCGCGATCCTGGGGCGGCACCTCCGACACCAGGCGTCCGCCGATCTCGATCGTGCCGCTGGTCGCCCGCTCGAGCCCGGCGATCATGTGCAGCGACGTGCTCTTCCCGCAGCCGGACGGCCCGAGCAGCGTGACGAACTGACCCGCCTCGATCCGCAGGTCGAGGGCGTCGACCGCGACGACATCGCCGAACTTCTTGGTCAGCTTGCTCAGTTTGATTCCCGCGGCCCTGTTGGTCGGGTAGGCGCTACGGTCTGTCACTGTCATCATCCCTTGATCGCGCCGGAGAGGAAGCCTCCGACCAGATAGCGTCTGAACACGATGAAGAGCACGACCGGCGGGATGGTCGCGATGACCACCCCGGCCATGAGCGGCCCCCATTCCCGGCCGTGGAATCCCTGGAAGAAGGTCAGCGCCACCGGCATGGTCCGCAACGCGGGCGACGAGGTCATCGTCGCCGCGGTGATGTAGTCGTTCCAGGCGACCAGGAAGGCGTAGGCGCCGGCCGCGATCAGCGCCGGTTTGGCGCCGGGAATCACGATCTTGCGCGCGGCCTCCCAGCGGGAGTAGCCGTCGACCGTCGCGGCCTGCTCCAGTTCGATCGGCAGCGCGTCGAACTGGGTCTTGGTCACCCAGACCACCATCGGGATCACGTGGGCGACGTAGAGAAGCGGCAGGGTCACCGCCGAGTCGAGCAGCCCGATCCGGTCGAACAGGAGCTGGGTCGGCAGCAGCAGCGAGTACGCGGGGATCGTCATCGCCGCGATGAAGAACACCAGCAGGAAACGCGACCCCCTGAACCGGAACCGGGACATCGCGTACCCGGCCGCCGCACCCCCGACCAAGGCCAGGAGCACGGTGGCGAGGGAGTTCACGACGCTGTTGAGCAGGTTCCGCCCGACGCCCTCGCGCCCGAGCCGCGCGTAGTGGTCGAGCGTGGCCGGGTCGGGCAGCAGCGCGGGCGGCGCCGAGAGGATCTGCCCGGAGGGCTTGAGCGAGGTCGCCAGGGACCACACCAGGGGGCCCACCACCAGGGCCAGGACCAGTCCCAGCAAGGTCGTGAACAGAGTCCGCCGCGTCATCGTCCTGCCCCCACTCGTCGCTTCGGCCGGTCCATGCCGAGAATCCGTACATAGGCGAGGATCAGCAGCATGTTGATGACGAACATCAGCACCGCGATGGCGTTGCCGTAACTCTGGTTGCTCTCCTCGAAACCGATCTCGTAGAGCAGGTATGACAGGGTCGTCGTGCCCTTGATCGGCCCGCCTTCGGTGAGCCCGATGATGACCTGGACCTCGTTGAAGTAGCTGATGGTCAGCGTCGCCACGACGATCAGGATCGACGGCTTGAGCAGGGGCAGCGTGATGCGCCGGAACTGCTCCCAGGCGCTGTGTCCGTCGACCGACGCGGCTCGGTACAGGTCCGCCGGGATCTGCGCGAGCCCGGCGAGCAGGAGGATCGCGCCGAAGGCGAAGGTACGCCACACGGCCACGCCGACCAGCGCGGCGGGCGCCCCCAGGTCGTCGGAGAGCAACGCCACCGGACCCAGGCCGACGAACTGCAGGATCCCGACCAGCAGCCCGCCCTCGAACGGGGCGAGGATCCACTTCCACAGGATGGCGACGACCAGCGGGCTCATCGCCCACGGGATGAGAAAGAGCGTCATGATGAGCCGGCCGGTCCCGCCCATCCTGTTGATCACCAACGCCGTGACCAGGGCGGCCAGCACCCCGAGGACGAGCGCGGCGAACGTGAACTGCAGCGAGACCCCGACCGCCTTCCAGGTGGCCGGATTCCCGAACAACTCGGCGTAGTTGTCCATGCCCACGAAGCCGCGGTCATGGAAGAAGACCATGTCGCGCAGGCTCGTGTAGAACGCCGCGAGCCCCGGGATCAGGTTGGTCGCGATGATCAGCAGCGCCGCCGGGCCCACCAGCAGGTAGGGCGCCCGTGCGGCCCGCCGCCGGGGAGCCGGGGATTCCGGCTGAGCGGGTCGTCCCTCCAGGACGGCACTCATTGCCAGCCCAGCTCGGACTGCGCGTCCTTCAGGATCGTCGTGATGTCGTCCTTCGTACCGAGGAGCCGCTGGACGGCGCCGTTGAGCACGTTGGCGAGTTTGGTGACGTCCTCGATCCGCTGCGGCAGCACGCGCGCCCCGTCAGCTTCGATGATCTTGACGAAGTCGGTGATGACCTCGCCCTTGCCGGTGGCGAAGAAGGGATCCTTCAGCACGGACCGGCGGTCCGGGACCTGCCCCGCCTTCTTCGCCCAGGCGAGTGAGGCGTCCTTGCTGTAGAGATGCTCGACGAAGGCCGCGGCCTTGCCCAGGTTGCCGGACTTCGCCGACAACCCGACGTTCCAGTACGGCCCGAGCAGCGCGCTCGGCGAGTCGGAGTCGAAGCTGGGCCAGGCCCTGACCTTCAGCGTCGAAGCGTCGTACCCGGCGGCCGAGTCGACGTAGGCGGAGTAGCGCGGCCCGAACGCCATGGCGACGGCGTACCGGCCCGAGGCGAACTGGTCCTGGATGTCCTGCCCGGTGGCGGTGATGGCGTCACCGGGGACGGCGCCCGAGGTCGCCAGGGACCGGAGGGTCTCGGCCACCCGCACTGATTCGGGCCCCAGCAGATCGAAGCGACCCGTCTCCTGGTCGAAGACCTCCTTCTTGAAGCCGTTGAGCAGCATCAGGAACGGGTGACGCCGGTGTCGTTGGTGGGCAGGCCGAGGCCGAACCGCGACCCCGTGGTCAGCCCCTGCACCGCGGTGGAGAAGTCGCTCCAGAGCAGCGGGGGGCCGTCGTGCCCGGCGGTCTTGAGGACGTCCTCGCGGTAGAAGAGGACCTGCGCGGGGGTCGGCCAGATCGGCAGCGCCACCCGGCGGCCGTCGAACACGGCCTTCCCGGTGAACACGTCGAACATGTCCGGTACCGCCTGGCCGGTGAACTCCTTGCTCAGGTGCTCGTTGAGGTCCGCCAGCGCGCCCGCCCGGTCCAGCAGGTGGAGGAAGGAGTCGCGGGCCCAGATCACGTCGGGCGCGTCACCCCGCTGGGAGGCGGTCATGAACTTGGATTCGAGTTCCTCGAAGGGCTGGGCCTCGACCACCACGTCGACGCCCTGGTGCTGCGCTTCGAACTGGGCGATGAGTTCGTTGAGGACGACTTCACGGGGCGACGTGCCCTCCGAGCTGAGAAATGTCCAGACTCGGATCACGTCGCCGCCGGAGGCCGTCGAGGCGTCTCCGCCACATGCCGTGAGGCTCACCGCGAACACCGCCGTGGCAGCCACCCCTCGGAGCCAGCGGGTGCGGCTGGTGCCTGCCCGTCGATTCACTGCCACGCTCCTCCCGGTTCGCTGGGCGAACCTCAGATGTTCAGATTCATGAACTAGCGATCGGATTTCTGAACGGTATTCCCCGTCCCTTGAGGTGTCAACAGCCCATCCGAAACGAAATCGCCACTCTGGCAAGGAGCTCTCACGCCTGCTAATTTTGTATGTGAACACAAGTTCATATACGTGAACCAGGAGTGGTCATGGCGCTGTTACGACATCTACGACGCTCACTCGTGCTCATCACCTCGGCGTCCGCCCTGCTCATGGGGCTGCCCGGCCAAGGCGTCGCCGGAGCCGACCGGCCCGTACCGGTCGCCGCCTCGCCGGCCAGGCTCACGCCCGCACACTCGACGCTGATCGCCACCGACACCCACGACTGGAACAACTACGCCCCCGACCAGTCGAAGGTCCTCACCGTGGGGGACTACCAGTACGCGATCTTCTATTCCGACGACCTGCGCCTCACGCTGTCGCGCCGCCGGCTGGGCACCGACGACGTCCAGCTCGTACGCTTCCCCCACCGCCTGTCGGCTCCCCAGGACACCCACCACAACGCGGTTCTGGGAGTGAGCGAGGCGGACGGCCGCCTGCACCTCTCCTATGACCACCACGGGCACCCGCTGCGCTACATGCGGTCGGTCCAGGGCCTTCTCACCTCACCGCCGGCGACCATCGGGCCCGCTCACTTCGAAAGCCCGGGACCGCTGGTCGGGGCCGGTCCGCTCGAGGAGCGGGTGACCTATCCGCGATTCGTCCAGCATCCGGGTGGCGACCTGTATCTCGTCTACCGCGTCGGATCCTCCGGAGACGGCGACACCTACCTGCACCGCTACGACGACGTCGCCGGCGCCTGGTCGCGCACGGGACAACTGCTGTCCTCCAACGGCACCTACCCCCCGTGGAACAACTCGACCTCGCGCAACGCCTACCTGTTCGACGTGTCCTTCGACGACACCGGCAGGCTGCACCTCACGTGGACCTGGCGCGAGGTCGCCAGCACCTTCGCCTCCAACCACGACGTGCACTACGCCTACAGCGACGACAACGGCCTCACCTGGCGCAACAACACCGGCGCCCAGATCGCGAACCTGCCGGCCGGGGACCCGTTGGAGCTGTCCGACCCGGCCGTCGTCGTCGAGGTCCCGATCAACTCGAACCTGATGAACCAGGGCGTCATGACCCTCGACAGCGCGCGGCAGCCGCACCTCATCACCTACGTCTCCACGGTGGTGCCGGTGACGCCTTCCACGTCGAACCTCCACTACGTCCACTTCTGGCGGACCGCGGACGGGGCGTGGCACCGGCAGTTCATCGACGACACGTCCGTCAAGCTGCCGCCGATCAACACGCTGACCCACGCCGAGCCGTTCCGGCGCGGCGACGCCCTCGTGGACGACAGCGGCGACCTGCACTTCTACTCGATCGTGTCGGGCGCCCTCTACGGCTACGTCGCCGGCGCGGCTTCGGGCTGGTCGGACTGGACCGTCTACCGGGTCGGCGACGCCCCGGTCGGGCTACTCGACCAGGGCCCGAAGTTCGACAGGACGCGCTGGAAGGAACAGGGGATCGTCTCGATGGTCGTGTCACGCCCCCAGCCCGACGGCACCACCGACCTGTACGCCGAGGAGTTCCACCTCCGCCCGGCGAGCACACCGGCCGTCCCCCGGCTGAAGGTACGGCCCGCCTCGCGCGGCGTGGAGCTCCTCATCGACGGAGCCGAGGGGGCGGAGTCCTTCGTCGTCGAGCGGAAGTCGGGCGACGGCCCGTTCGTCACCCTCGCCACCGGCTACAGCCAGGGCACCATGCGGCGCCGATACCTCGACGACGGGGCGACGGCGGGGGTGAAGCACCTGTACCGCGTACACGCGGTCAACGCGGCGGGCCACGGCCCGGCCGCCGTGGCAGGCGGCACCCTCGGCGACGGTTGGACCGACTACACCGTCGATCTCGACCTGCGCATCACCACCTGGTCCGCCGGGGTGGCCTTCCGGGTGAACGAGGTGGCCGCGGACTTCGATCAGGGCAGTTTCTACTGGTGGGCCATCCAGCCCGCGCGCAACGGCGGCGAGTTGCACCGGCTGATCTTCGAGCGGGGTGCCATCAGGCGCCTGCCGGTCCTCCCGCTGCCGGACTTCGTCGCCGTCAACCGCCACCACCACCTGACGATCCGGGCGATCGGCGACCGGATCACCACCTTGATCGACGGCATCGAGGTCGACAGCGTCACCGACGGCACGCACGCGCGCGGCTCTGTCGGATTCCGCCACGGCCGGGTGGACGGCGACCGTACCCTCTACGACAACGTGCTGATCACCGAACCGGGCGGAGCGGTCCTCTTCGAGGAGCGTTTCGCCGAGCCGACCCAGTTCGCCTGCGGTCAGCTGAATCTGGGCGCGCTGCTCGTCGGGCCCGGAGGGCGGTGCTCGCTGCCCGTCCGGTCGTTCACGCCGGCGAGCTAGATTCACCTATGTGGATCGCGGTTCGCTAATGTGAACACGTGATGTCACGACGAGGAATCCTGAGGAGTGGACAGTGAGCGGCGACGAGGACAGCACCCCCACGATCAAGTCGGCGCTGCGCGTCCTGTTGCTGATCGAACTCCTCACCGAGCATCCCGACGGGATGACGTTCCCGGAGATCCGCGCTGCCCTTGAGGTTCCCAAGAGCAGCCTGCACGGCCTTCTCAAGGTCATGAGCGGCCGGGGTCACCTGGTTTTCGACCCCGGCAGAAAGGTCTACCGGCTGGGCGTGCGGTACTGGGAAGCCGGTCAGGCCTACCGTGCCGGCACCGATCTCGCGACGGTCTCCCTGCCCTATCTGGAAGCCGCTCGCGACGCCCTCGGCGAGACCGTCCAGCTCTCCGTCCTGGACGGGCTGGAGAACGTCTACATCGCCAAGGTCGACTCCGACCAGGTTCTGCAGCTCGTCTCGCGCATCGGCAGCCGCCTGCCCGCCCACGCCACCGGCCTGGGCAAGGTCCTCCTCGCCAGCCTCGACCCCGAAGAGCTCGACCACAGGCTGAAGGGCGCCGAGCTCAAGCGCTTCACCGCGACCACCGTGGCGGACGTGCCGGAACTGACCCGCGTGCTGCGGGAGGTCCGCGCCAGCGGCTACGCGATCGACGACGGCGAGTACACCGAAGGCGTGTTCTGCGTCGCCGTCCCCGTGTACGGGCGCGATGGAACGGTGGTCGCCGCGATGAGCTGCGCCGTGCCGAGCATCCGCGTCGGCGCGGAGACCCGGTCGCGCATGCTCGACACACTGACCGAGCAGTCCCGCTTCCTGTCCGCCGCCCTCGGCTACCGCGAGGACCGGACCGCCCGCCCATAGCGACTCGACATTCCCGGACTGTGGTGATGATCACAGTGCTGACCGATCGGTCAGAGTCTGACCGATCGGTCAGGTAGTGTGGGGTCCATGGCCCGCAACAGTTCCGGCTTCCGCACGGAGATCATCGACGTCGCGTCACGGTTGTTCGCCACGAGCGGCTACAAGGGCACCTCCCTGCAGGACATCGCCCGCGAGGTCGGCTGCTCCAAGGCGGCCCTGCTGTACCACTTCGACGGCAAGGACGCGATCCTCACCGAGCTCCTGGCCCCCGCGGTGCGGGCGCTCGCCGAGCTCGACGCCCGGCTGGCCGGGCTGGAAGGCGACGCGGCCGTCCTCCCGGCCGTCGAGGGGTACGTCGACTTCGTGCTGCGCTTCCGGCGCCAGGTCAAGATCCTCTACGACGCCATCCCCGAGATGCTCCGCCACGCGGCGCTGGCCGAGGTCCCGGAGAAGTCGGACCGGCTGCTGGACGCGCTCGCCGGTCGCTCCCCCGACGCGGAGCCCCGCGTGGCCGCGTTGATGGTGCTCGCAGCCGTGCCCGCCGTCTGCACGAGCCCGACCCCGCTGCCTGACGCCGAGCTGCGCCGCGTCCTCATCAGGAGCGCGCTGCGCACCCTTGACCGCGATCTCACCCACCCCTGAGAAGGACCCCCACTTTCATGGCCACACTGCTCTACCGGCTCGGCCGCGCATCCTTCCGCCGTCGGCGGCTGGTGCTCGCTCTGTGGATCGCCGTCCTGGCGGTCCTCGGCGCTTCGGCTGCGGCGTTCAACGGCCCCACGGCCTCCAACTTCAGCATGCCGGGCACCGAGTCCCAGCGCGCGCTGGACGCTCTCGCCGAACAGTTCCCGCAGGCCGCGGGGGCCACCGGCACGATCGTGGTCGCCGCCCCCGACGGACAGGCGCTGGCCTCGCCGGGCAACCAGACGGCGGTGCGGGCACTCGTCAAGGAGGCCGCCGCGCTGCCGGGCGCGGTGGCGGCCCTCGACCCCTTCCAGGTCGGCGCCGTCTCCGCCGACGGCCGTTACGCCCTGGTGCAGGTGCAGTTCGCCGAGACCGCCGACCAGCTGACCGCCGCGCAGCGCACCGCGTACCACGACAGCGGGAAGAGCGCGCGGGCGGCCGGGCTGCGGGTGGAGCACGGCGGCGAGGTGATGGCGGCCGCGCCGGAGATCGGCGGGACCGAGGGCCTGGGCGTCGCCGTGGCGGCCGTGGTCCTCGTCATCACCTTCGGCTCGCTCGTGGCGGCGGGGATGACCCTGCTCACCGCGCTGATCGGCGTCGGCGCCGGCATGGCCGGGCTCTTCGCCCTGAGCAGCGCCGTCGAGCTGACCAGCACCGCCCCGGTGCTGGCTCTCATGCTGGGGCTGGCCGTCGGCATCGACTACTCGCTGTTCATCACCTCCCGCCACCGGCAGTACCTGCTCGACGGGCTCACCCCGGAGGAGGCCGCCGCCAGGGCCGTGGGCACCGCGGGCTCGGCCGTCGTCTTCGCCGGGGCCACGGTGGTGATCGCCCTCGCGGGCCTCGCCGTGGTCGGCATCCCGTTCCTCACCGTGATGGGCCTGGCCGCCGCGGCCACCGTCGCCGTCGCGGTGCTCGTCGCCATCACCCTCCAGCCCGCCTTGCTCGGCTTCGCCGGCCTCCGGGTGCTGCCCCGCAAGCAGCGGAGGACGGAGCACGCCACCGCCGCGACGCGCCCCGGTCTCGGGTTCCGCTGGGCGTACGTCGTGACCCGCTGGCGGGTGTCGTTCATCGTGGCCGGGGTGCTCCTGCTCGGCGGCCTCGCCGTACCGGCCGCGCAGATGCGCCTGGCGCTGCCCGACGCCGGAACGGCGGCGGAGGGTACGGCGGCGCGCCAGGCGTACGACCTCATCAGCGAGGGCTTCGGGCCCGGATTCAACGGCCGGCTGGCCGCCGTCGTCACCGGCGGGTCCGCGGAGGCCACGACGCGCGCCGCGACCGAGGCCGCCACCGCGATCCAGGCCACCAAGGGGGTGCTGGCGGTCACGCCGCCGCAGCTCAACGCCGCGGGTACGACCGCCCTGCTGGGCGTCATCCCGGCCACGGGCCCCACCGACGAGGCCACCGAGACCCTCGTCCACGACATCCGCGCCAAGGTCGCGGAGAGCGGCGACGTGTCCCTGACCGGCCAGACGGCGATCGGCATCGACATCTCCGCGAAGCTGGCCGAGGCGTTGCCCGTCTACCTGCTGCTGGTCGTCGGCCTGTCGGTGCTGCTGCTGATGCTGGTCTTCCGTTCCATCCTGGTGCCGGTCAAGGCCGCGCTCGGCTTCCTGCTCACCGTGGGCGGCACCTTCGGCGTCACCGTCGCGGTCTTCCAGCAGGGCTGGCTGAGCGGCCTGTTCGGCATCGACACCCCGGGGCCGCTGGTCAGCTTCCTGCCCATCCTGATGATCGGCATCCTGTTCGGCCTGGCCATGGACTACCAGGTCTTCCTGGTCTCCCGGATGCGGGAGGACTTCGTCCACGGCGACACGGCGCGCCAGGCGACGATCTCAGGGCTGGGACACGGCACTCGCGTCGTCACCGCCGCCGCGCTCATCATGATCTCGGTGTTCGGCGGCTTCGTGTTCATGGACGATCCGATCATCAAGTCGATCGGCTTCGCCCTGGCCTTCGGCGTGGCCGTCGACGCGTTCGTGGTCCGGATGACCATCGTGCCGGCCGTGATGTCGCTGCTGGGCGACCGCGCCTGGTGGCTGCCCCGCCGGCTCGCGCGCGTTCTGCCCAACGTCGACATCGAGGGCGAGCGGTTGCGTGAGCACCTCGGCCACGCGGCTCCGGAGGCCGCCGCGAAGGTCTGAACGCACAGCGCGGCCGATCTCGACCACCGGCAGGCGCTTCAGCCGTTCTCCGCTCCGGGGCCGGGCAGCACGTCGATGTCGGTGGCGCGCATCGGCCGGTCGCACACCGAGCAGTGCAGTTCGACGTGGCTGATCTCGCCGCAGGCGTGGTGCCGGTAGAGGACCGGTGGGCCGGCCTCGCCCGCCGTCCACCGGTCCCCCCAGCGCACCATCACCAGCAGCAGGTCGCACAGTTCCAGGCCCTTGGCGGTGAGCGTGTACTCGTGGCGCGGCGGCCGGCTCGAATACTCCCGCCGCTCCAGCACGCCGTTCTCGGCCAGCCACTTGAGCCGCTCGGTGAGCACCTTGCGGGAGATGCCCAGACTCTGCTGGAGCTGCTCGAAGCGGGTGATGCCGACGTAGACGTTCCGCAGGATCAACGGCGACCACGGCTCGCCGACGACGTCCAGCGTGCGGGCGATCGAGCAGGCCATGTCGCCGAACCGGGTGCGCTGCATGAGCGCAGTCTAGGCGGAAAGGGTTCCCTTAGGGAACGGCCTTCTGTTAGCGTCGAGCATGTCAGTTCCCTAAGGGAACTCATTCGAGGGGAGCACATCACGACACCTCCCTGGCGCTGGTGTCCCGCGGCCCGCTGGCCGAGATCACGCCGTTCAAGGAGCGCATGGGCTGGACGGTTCCGTGGTTCTCCTCGCTGGGTAACGACTTCAACGACGACATGGGAGCAGGTGACGGGTTCGCGCTGAACGTCTTCCTACGCGACGGCGACGACGTCTACCGCACCTACTTCACCACCGGCCGGGGCGTCGAACGGCTCGGCAGCAACTGGACCTTCCTCGACCTGACACCGTACGGCCGCCAGGAGACCTGGGAGGACTCACCCGAAGGCCGCCCGCAGACCCCGCCCTACCAGTGGTGGCGCCTGCACGACGCATACGAAGCCTGAAGAGCCAAGATCCCGAGGAGACCTGTCATGGCCGGAACGCCACCCGTCGCGGAACTCCTCTTCGGCGAGGCCGACGCGACCCCGTTCAGCACGGACGAGACGACGGTGAAACCGTGGGACCAGGCGCGGGCGTGCCTGGAGTCCGCGCCGAAGGCCTGGCTCTCGACGGTACGGCCCGACGGCCGTGCGCACGCCATGCCCGTGCTGCTGGTGTGGGTCGACGACGCCCCCTGGATCACGACCCGCCCGTCGTCCCGCAAAGCCAAGAACCTCGCCCACAACGCCCATTGCGTCATCACCGTCGCGGCCGAGACCCTCGACCTCGTGGTCGAAGGCGACGCCGTCCGAGCGCGGGACGAGGCCACGCTCCACCGGGTGTCGGCCGCCTTCAAGGCGAAGTACGAGTGGGAGCTCGCGGTGCGCGACGGCTCCGTCTACGAGGACGGACTTCCGGGCTCGCCCGAGTACGGCTTCTACCGGGTCACACCCACGCGCGCCTACGGCTACGGCGCGGACGGCATGACGGCGACGCGCTGGCGATTCGGATAGCGGCCGAGCCTGCCACCGCCCGTCCACAGGATCCCCAGCAGCGCTCGGCCCTCAACCAATCGCCGACTTTCGGCATCAAAGAGGAAAACCGATCACGGGGGCATTGATGGGACGTAATCCGCTACTGCCGGGGGATCCCACGCAGGTTGGCGACTACTGGTTAGCCGGGCGGCTGGGGGCGGGCGGCCAGGGCGTGGTCTACGAGGCTTACGATCCGGCGGGGGCCCGGGTCGCGGTCAAGATCCTGCACGGGGCCATCGGCAGGCTGGACAAGGAGGCGGAGGCGACTCGGCGGGTGTCGTCGTTCTGCACGGCGCGGGTGCTGGCCGTGGAGACCGAGATGCCGAGGCCGTACATCGTCAGCGAGTACGTGGAAGGGCCGAGCCTGCGGCAGGCCGTGCACGGGGGAGACGTCTTCGCCGGTGACGAGCTTCACCGGCTGGCGATCGGCGTCGCGACGGCGCTGGCGGCCATCCACCAGGCGGGGGTGGTGCATCGCGATCTCAAGCCGGAGAACGTGCTGCTCGGGCCGGACGGGCCACGAGTGATCGACTTCGGCATCGCCCGTACCGAGGACATGTCGCTGACCGCGTCGCGGCAGGTGGCGGGGACGCCTCGGTACATGGCGCCGGAACTGCTGCACGCCGGCCGCGCCGGGCGACCGGCCGATGTGTACGGGTGGGGCGCGGTGGTGCTGTTCGCCGCCACGGGCCGCGACCCTTTCGAGGGCGATCACCTCGGTTATGTGATGAACCAGGTGCTGACCGTGGATCCGGACGTGTCGATGCTGGCCGAGCCGCTCCGGTCGCTGCTGGCGGGCGCGCTGCGCAAGGATCCCGGGGAGCGGCCGACGGCGGAGGCGCTGCTGCGCGGGCTGCTGGGCGGCGTCACCGACGACCTGCTCCAGGCCGGCAGCAGGGCCGCGGCCGAGGTGCAGCCGCCCGCCGCCGACGACGACCCAGGACTGGCCGACCTGGCGGAACAGGCCTACGCCGAACTGGACGAGGCGGGCAGGCAACTGGCCCCGCAGATCCTGCTCCGCCTGGTGAGCCCGCTGCAGAGCGCCGACGACGTCCTTCGTACGGCGCAGGCCGACGAGTTGCGTTCCGGCGACGACCCGGACACCGCCGAGCGGGTCATGGCGGCCTTCGACGGGCTGCTCAGCCGCGACGCCGACACGGTCGCGCTGGCCAGCGCGGCATTGCTGCGGGCCTGGCCCAGGTTGCGAAGCTGGGTCGACGCCGACCGCGACGGTCTGCGGCTGCATCACGGCCTGAGCGACGCGGCCCGGCTGTGGCGCGAGAACGGCGGCCAGCCCGCCGACCTCTACCGGGGCACGCCCCTGGACCGGGTGCTGGAGTGGGGCGCCACCGGGCGCCGGCGGCTGACGCTCAACACCGTGGAGCGCGAGTTCCTGGCCGCCAGCGTCGCCCAGGGCAAGGCCCGCACCCGGCGCAGGCGCGCCCTCACCGCCGCCCTGGCCGTCCTGCTGGTGATCTCGCTGGGCGCGGTGGTCTTCGCCGACCAGCAGCGCCGTACGGTCGCCGAGCAGCAGGCCGTCGTCACCAGGCAGCTCAGGGAAGCGGTCGCGCGCAGACTGCCGGGCGACGCCGCGGCCGTACGGCCGGCGGACCCCGCGCTGGCGATGCTGCTGACCGCCGCCGCCTACCGCCTCGCGCCCGGCTTGCTGGAGGTGCGCGCGGGACTGTCGGCCGCGCTCAGCCAGCGGGAGCTGTCGGCCTTCACCGAGCCCGGCGCGGACAAAGAGGCATCGGTCTACGAACTCGTGAACGGGGACACGCTCCTGGTGGGCGACCTGAACCCGCCGCACGCCCTGCGCGTCTGGAATCTCGAGTCCGGGCAGCGCACCGCGATCGCCGCCGACGACCTGCCCAAGCAGGCGTTCTCGGTGAGTCCCGACGGCCGCACGCTCGTGATCGGCAACGAGGAGGGCGTCCGCCTGTGGGACATCGCCTCGGGCAAACCCCTCGGACCGGCGCTCGGCCCGTCCGGGGCAGGTGTGACCATTCCGGGAGACCTGCGCTTCAATCACTCCGGGACCGTGCTGGCCATGGAGAGGGACGGCGTCGAGCTGTGGGATCTCCGCACGCGCGAGCGGCTGTTCAAACGCGCGCAGGACCCGATCGCCGTCCGCCCTCCGGTGGCCGTGTCCGCCGATGGACGGTACGCCGTGTACACGCTCTCGCCGAAGGACGGCGTCCAGCTCGTGGACACCCGCAGCGGGAAGAGCCGCCCCCTGCCGGGCAAGGAGAACGAGGGGTACGCGGAATCCGGGCAGTACGCGGCGGACTTCAGCCCCGACGGGCACCTGCTCGCCGCCACGGACGGATCGACCATGGGCATCACCGACGTGAAGTCGGGCAAGGCCGTCGGGCCACGCAGGTTGGCTTTCGGTCTCACCGAGGTGAAGTTCAGCGGAGACGGCAGGTTCGTCGCCGGCCTGACCTCGAACGGGCAGATCCGGATGTGGACGGTGGAGGGCTTCGAGGTCATGCGCCACCAGGTCCAGGGCAAGGCGGAGTCGCTCGGATTCGGCGCGGGCGACCGTAGCCTGCGGGTCCTGACCGACCAGTCCACGGTGCTGACACTCGACGTCTCCGGCTTCACCCACCCTGCTCCGGTGCGACCGGGTTCCTCGATCTCGGGACCGCTGTCGCGGGACGGCGGCCTCGCTGTCGGCTGGAGCCACCGGGACGGCACCTGGGAACTGGGCGTCACCGATGTCCGGCTGCGCGCCCAGCTGCCGGGCATCCGGATGACGATCAAGTCGCCGTGGAATCGGGGGAACCCGGTGACGGCCTTCAGCTCCGACGGCAGCAGGCTGGCCGTGGCCGTGAACGACCCGCCCTCCGTGGCGATCTGGGACGTCCCCGCGCGGCGCCTGCTCGGCACGCTACCCGTGAACGAGCTACGCGAGATCCCCATCGGCGCCTGGGGGCTGGCCCTCAGCCCCGACGGCCGCACGCTGGCGACCTCCGCCTACGACGTCACGCGGACGCAGCTGTGGGACGTCGCGACCATGCGCCGGACACGGACGCTGCGGGAAGCCGGCGGATCGGCCCTCACCTTCAGCCCCGACGGGAACCGGCTGTGGGTCTACGGCACCTTCTACAAGGTGGTGGACCTGCGGACAGGCGAGGCCACCGAAGCCCCGGAGAGCAGGACGGCCCCGCTGGGCCCGGTCACGGCCTTCCACCCCGATGGCCGGACCATGGCCGTGGTGGACCCGCAGAAGGGGCGGGTGCGCTTCAGGAGCACGTCCACCCTGGCCGCCGCCGGCCTGGTGCTGAACGCCCACGACGACCTGATCACCGCGCTCGCGTACTCGCCGGACGGCACGCTGCTGGCCACGGCCGGTCTCGACCACCGCGTGCGGCTGTGGGAGTCCGGATCCGGGCGGAGCCTGGGCACGCTCACGGCGGACCACTGGGGAACGATCACCTCCCTGGCGTTCACCCGGGACGGCACCCGGCTCTACAGCACGTCCCTCGGCGCACTCTTCGAGCACCCGATCGCCCAGGACCTCGCCACCGCGGCGGTATGCGCCAGAGCCGGCCGCGCCCTCACCCCAGCGGAGCGCACCCAGCACCTGAAGGAGTTCCCCACCCTGGACGTCTGCGCCCACCCGGGCAAGAAACGGTGAGAGTCCAAGTACGGAGTAACCATGGTGACGCGGGCTTCGCTGGACCCGCGTGAAGGTCGGCTCGGCCGCCGACATCCCACTCTAACTACAACCGAACAATTCGGACGTACCAGGAAATACATGGATATATGGGCTAGAGTCGTTTATGTCCTCTCGTTAAGGCGTGCAGGCTTCGTTGGCTAAAAGTTCCTTTTTTGTGTCAAGTCCCGACGAGGGGCGGTTTGGTGTCATTGGGTATCGGGGGATGATTTGGACTGAAATGCACAGGGACGAGCCGGGCAATGGATGAAGGAAGGGGTATCTGACTCCGCTCCGGTCGCACACAGGAGACTGTTGCGAAGAATTCACGTCCGGCCGACCCTTATACCGACCTAGGTCGAGAGGAAGAAGTCTATGAAAACTCTGAATGGTATGGCGATTGCCATATCGGGTCTGGTGTTCGCCGGAGCCGCAGCGCTGGCCGCCGTCCCTGCCAGTGCAGACACGGCATACCTGAGCGGCGACCCCAATGGTCCCAGCCAGGCAATCAGCCAGACGAACGACTGTGGCAATGGTGACACTCCTACCGATGTCTTCTGTCAGAACCTGGCATCGCAGATCCAGGGTGACCACAACACGGCGACCCTGACTGGGAAGCAGTGGTAGCAGCCTTAGGCGTAATCCGTTCGACTGAACGGGTACTCTGAGAATGGGTCTCGCGCCAGCTGGCGCGAGACCCTGTTGCCGTGAAGCGCAAGGTGCTTCTTTCTGCGATTTCCATTTCATGCGGCGAGGCATCGGCAAGTCATCGCCGCGCAAAAAGATATGCACACTTCGAGGGGATTGCCGCACCTCATTTCAGGGCGCCTCCGCTCCAGACAGAATCTATGGAAAGCCATCCTCATGCCGCCTATGCGACGCGGTGGTTTTGAAGGACGGCGATGGCTTTGCACAGGTGGCCGGCCTTGGAAGGGCCGCCTACCGGATAGTTGACCCGGTCGGTGCGGATCAGCGTGCCGTCCGGCACCAGGTAGTGCAGCCCGTCCCGCTTGGCCTTCCGCAACGCCGCCGTGAGCTTGGGAGAGCGCGCCGACAGCAGCGCCACCGTCTCCCCCACACCCCGTCAGGAGCTTCTTTGCGTCACCGGCGAACACCGCCATCGCGATCATGCTGTGATCAGGGGACGCGTCCAGGAGCTTGGAAAACGTTCATTGAGGGCGACATCGAGGTGATCCGGCGATCGTCTCGACAGAGCTGATCCACGGATTCGCCCAGGTCGCGTCGGGTGGCCCAGTTTCCGGCACCTACGGCCAAACCGCATTACGCAGTTTTACCCTCGGCTCCACTGAATTCCTGCAAATCTTGGGACATCTGGTGCGGGCGGTGCGTATGGGGCATGCCGCTGCCGCGCGCGAGCGGAAGTGTCGTGAGGTCATACGGAAGGGATCAAGATGGGTGATGTGGGCGCTGGCCAGGGAGAATCGCTGAGTGCCGCTGCCCACGAGCTGGCCTCTTCACCGATTGGCTACGCGGCCGAACTTCTGGCGGCGATGCCCAGCCGCCGCGCGGCGCTGCTGCTGGCCTTCATGGACTTCGGCAGGGCGGTCGATCGAATATCCGTCATGCCGCCGGCCCATGCCTTGGCGATACTGCGGGAGATGGACGAGGTCCTGGCCGGCCGACTGCTGGGGAGATTGCTCGCCCACGAGGTCAGGTGCGACCTGGCCTCGGTGGATCCCTCGTGGTTGGGCCGTGTTCTGCGGAGGATGGAATTCGAACACGTCGAGATCGCGCTTGGCGGGATGGCTCCAGAGGCTGCCGCCCGGGTCCTGAACAACATGCCCCTACAAGAAACGGCAGGGATACTCGAGCGGTGGTCAGGTAACTCTTTCCCTTTCTCGTCCATCATGGACCAGTTCTTTGGTGTTTCCGCCCCAGGCTCCGGGGCGCGCCCGCTCAACGGAAAGGTGTTGGACATCCTGTCGGCGATGGAGTCGCCCGAGGTGGCTGAGATTCTCCGCGCGGCTTCGTCGTACGCGTTCGCGGCCGATGTGATGCAGGCCATGCCACACGCCAGGATGGTGCCCGTGCTCGCGTTGATGAGCGTGGACGAGACAGCCGCGATGCTCACGTCGGTGAGAACATCGCCTGATCACCACAGCGTGCCTCGTTTTCCAGCACAGCGGGCCGCCGAGGTGATCCTGGGCCCTAGGTCCAGTCCATGCCGGCCGAATGCTGTCGGCCCTCCATCCGGCATGGGTGGCATCGATGATCAGGTGGCTGAGCCCGGAACTCGCCGCCCAGATGCTCGGCAACATGAGCGCCGACCAAGCGGCCGGCATATTGAAGGGGACGGAGAGGAACTGGGCCAAACGCACACGGAAGGCCATGGCGGAGCAAGCCTCCAGCAGGAAGGTGTAGGCCGCCTGAAGAGAACCCTTGGCCGGGCGAGATCTTGGATTGATCCGGCGTGATCATCGGAGCCAGTTGGAGGGGATGCGGGAAACCCGTACCATCCGCAACGTGCAGAACGACGTTCTAGAGGTAAGGCCTGGACTCTCCAGGAAGATTCTGATCACCTTCTGGGTGGTCTCGGCCGTGCACCTGGCGCTGGTGGCGGCGCAGGTGAGCCCGTGGGACTCGCTGACGAAGGCGCTGGTGATGCCGCTGCTGGCGGCCTGGGTGGCGGCGCGGCGCGGCCCCCGTCTGGTCGTCGCCGCGCTGCTGCTGTCGTGTGGCGGGGATGTGGCCCTGGAGATCGACGGACTTTTCGTCGTGGGCATGGCACTGTTCGGCGCGGCACACGTCTGTTACGTGACCTACTTCGTCCGCGCCGGCGCCCTGGGCAGGCTGCGCGCCCGTCCGGTGGTCCCGCTGGTGTACGCGGTCGTCTGGGCCGGGCTGGTCGTCCTGGTGTGGCCCGGCCTCGGTGACCTGCGCGTGCCGGTGGCCGCCTACTCGCTGCTGCTCACGGCCACCGCCGTGCTCTCGGCCGGGCTCGGGGCGCGGGCGGGGGCAGGCGGCGCGCTGTTCCTCCTGTCGGACTCGCTGATCGCCTTCGACCTGGCCGGCCTGCCGCTGCCCCCCATGAACGGCGTGATCGTCATGGCCACCTACCTGGCCGCGCAGTACCTGCTCGCCTCGGGCATCCTCAAGCGCGAGACATGAGCCCGGCCGCTGTTCAGGCGTCGCGCCGTCGCAGGAGCAGTCCGCCGCCAAGGAGCGCGGCGGCGGCCCACGCGGCGAGCACGCCGAGGCCCGCCCACGGGCTGAGGGGCAGGGTGGAGAGCCCGGTGGTGGCCTGGACGGTGAGCCCGGCGTTCATCGGTGAGACCCGGTAGAGGAGGCGCTGCCAGTCCGGGTCCTGGACCAGGTAGATCGTGATCGACGAGAGGTAGAGGACGCCGAGCACGACGCCGATGGCCGTAGCGGAGTCCCGTACCGCGACGGCGACGCCGAGGCTGAACAGGGCGATCAGCGCGAGGTAGAGGACCGAGCCGGCGGCCGCGCGCAGCGTCGGCGCGTCGGCCAGGGACAGCAGCGGGTGGTCGTGCGCGGGAGTGAAGCCGTTGCCGGGCAAGAGGAGCCGCCCGGCCAGCACGGACCCGAGCACGGCGACGGTTCCCGCGGCCAGCGTGACACCGGTGAGGAGGAGCGCCTTGGCGGCCAGGACGGCCGTCCGGCACGGCATCGCCGTGAGGGTGGTGCGGATCATGCCGGTGCCGTACTCGCCGCTGATCGCCACCACCGCCAGGATGGCGACGACAGCCTGACCCAGCTGGACCCCGATGAGGCTGAGCCTGGGCACGTCGTACGCGCAGCCCGCCGGCGGGCAGGTCACGGTGGCGGCGGCCGCGGCGCTCCCGCCGACGGTCAGCGCGACGACGGCGAACGGCAGCCAGCCGGCGCCCGGCACGGTGCGCAGCTTCGTCCACTCGGCGTGCAGGTGCCGCCTCACACGTCCCTCCGGCGGAGCCGGAACACGGCCAGGGCGAGGACGAGCGCGGCGTAGCCGCCGGACACGGCGAGGCCGGCCCACGGTGCCAGCGGGTAGTAGCCGGCCTGGGGCGCGTAGTGGCCGGTCATGTGCGGATATTCCGGGATGCTCTGCTGGATCGCGAATCCTGCGGCGGGAGTGAGCCGCAGCAGCCACTGCGCCACGCCCAGGGGCAGGACGGAGGCGGTCGCGAGGAGGTAGGGCAGGAGGAGCAGCGCGACGGCGGTGGTGACCGCCGCGGCGCCGCGGCGGAACAGGGCGCCGAGGGCGAGGGCGAAGACGGCGGCGACGGCGAGTAGCGCCGCGAAGCCGACCACGACGCGCACCTCGGTGAGCAGGCTCACCGGCAGCAGGTGGTTGCCGTTGGCGCGCAGGATCCGCGTGCCGAGCGGGACCGCCACGGCGGCGGCGGCCAGCCCGGTGACGAAGGCGACCGCGCCGATCACGACGGCCTTGGCCACCAGCGCCCGGCCACGCCGAGGGGCGGCGAGCAGGGTGGTGCGGATCAGACCCCGCCGGTATTCGGCGGTGACGAACATCACCGCCACGACGATCACCACGATCAGCCCGGCCAGCACGCCGGTGAGGGTGTTCTCGACCGTCTCCCCGTCCACGAACGGCGCGATGTCGCCGACCCCGGTCACGGTGAACGTGCCGCCGGACTCCGCGAACCCGCCCGGATGGTGGGGCGTCCCGTCGGGCTCCGTGGAGACTCCCACATCGTCGTGGCTCCACGAGCCGCCGGTCGCCTCCCCCTGCGGGCTGACCTGGTCGAAGACGGCGGTGGCCTCGGCGAAGCGGCACTGCCCGACGCTTCCGCCGAAGTCGCCCCGGGTCACCAGCAGGTCGCACGGGGAGGCGGCGAAGAGCCCGATGCGCACCGTGGCCGGTAGCCCGGCCAGGTGGGTCGTGCCCACCTCGGTCCACCGCTCGCCGTCGGCCGACTCGTAGCCGGTGAGGGTGTCACCGGAGCGGGTCAGCCGCAGCCAGCGCGGGGACTCCTTCGAGACGCCGCCCGGCCGCCCGGCCGTGTCGTGGGTGTAGTCGTGCTGCATCCGCACCCCGTGCTCGCCGGTGACCATCAGCGCCGCGTAGGTGGAACCCTGCCGCAGGCCGTCCTTGACCATGACCCCGGCCTTCGCCCACGGCACCACCCCGGCGGTGACCCTCCGCACCCCCGGCTCGATGTCGGGCAGGCGGATCTGGCCGGTCATGGAGGTCACCCGGACCGTGATGCTCCCGTCCCCTTCGAGCGGCTGGTGTACGAAGTAGAACTTGTCGCTCACCGCCTCGCCGCCCGGCCCCAGCGGGGGAGCGGGGCAGGGGACCTCGATCGCACCCTTGCTGCATGACGCGTGGCTGCCTGACGCGGAGAGCAGCCCGAGCAGCACGGTGACCAGCGCCGCGACCGCCATGGCGATCACCCAGCCGCGAACCGTCCGGAACTTGGTCCACTCCGCGCGCAGCAGCGACAGGTAGGAGGTGACGGTGCTCATCGCGCCCCCTCCTGACCTGTGGCGCGGTACTCGACGGCGTTCCGGGTGAGGGCCAGGTAGGCCTCTTCCAGCGTCACCCGGTCGCCGGACACCGTGGCCAGCAGCTCCGCCACCCCGGTGTCGGCGATGACCCTGCCCCGGCCGACCACCACCAGATGGGCGGCGGTGTCCTGCAGCTCGCTCATCAGATGGCTGGACACCAGCACGGCGCGGCCCTGCCCGGCCAGCTCGGCCAGGAACTCCCGCATCCACACGATGCCCTCCGGATCCAGGCCGTTGAACGGCTCGTCCAAGATGAGCACCGGCGGGTCCCCGAGCAGGGCGGCGGCGATCCCGAGCCGCTGCCGCATGCCCAGGGAGAAGCCGCCCGCCTTCCGCC
This sequence comes from Nonomuraea sp. NPDC046570, assembly GCF_040645915.1. Classification (NCBI taxonomy): domain Bacteria; kingdom Bacillati; phylum Actinomycetota; class Actinomycetes; order Streptosporangiales; family Streptosporangiaceae; genus Nonomuraea; species Nonomuraea sp. NPDC046570. Next base: position 221,585 of record NZ_JBEYZF010000005.1, read on the forward strand.
GGGCCACCTGGCGCAGACCGGCCAGCTCGATGACCTCGTCGACCCTCCTGGCGGTCAGTCCCTGCGAGTGGGCCAGCCACAGCAGGTGATTACGGGCGGAGCGGCTCGGCTGCAGCGCCCCGGCGTCCAGCAGCGCCCCGACATGACGCAGCGGGAACAGCAGGCTCCGGTACGGTCGCCCGCCGACCAGCGCGCTGCCCCCGTCGGCCGCGTCCAGGCCGAGGATCACCCGCATCGCCGTGGACTTGCCCGCGCCGTTCGGGCCGACAAAACCGGTGACACGCCCCGGCTCCACAGTGAAGGACATCCCGTCCAGCGCCACGACGGACCCGAAGCGCTTGCGCAGACCGTTGACTTCGATGGTTGCTCGCATGCGTTCGGTTGTACGGACCCGGCCATAACGTGCGCCGAACGGAGGCCGTCATCTCGCTGTTAGGTCCGGGGCGGCATCCTGGAGGTCGACACGGAACGGGGAGAGAATCGATGAGGAAGCCGCGACGCCCGGCTCGCACCGCACGGCAGCGCTTCACCGCCTTGTACGGTGCCCTGTTCCTCCTGTCCGCCGTCGGGCTGCTGGCCATCACCAACCTCCTGAGCCATGGGGTGCAGGTCAGCGAACCGGTCGGGAACCCGTCGAGCCGGCAGATCACGCTCGCGGCCGCCCAGGAGCACATCGGCCTGCTCCAGGCTCAGCTGGCGGAGGCGGAGGCGGCCCAGTCCCGTCAGCTCCTCATCGGCTCGGCGGTCGCGCTCGCCGTCATGGCCGCGGTGTCGGTCCTCCTGGGCCGGGTGGTCGCGGGCCGGGTACTGCGCCCGCTACGGACGATCACCGCGGCCACGCGGCGGATCTCCGCCGACAACCTGCACGAGCGGCTGGCCGTGCCAGGCCCCGCCGACGAGGTGAAGGACCTCGCCGACACCATCGACGGCCTGCTGGAACGCCTGGAGGGCTCCTTCGCCGCGCAGCGCCGATTCGTCGCCAACGCCTCCCACGAACTGCGCACCCCGCTCGCGACCATGCGGGCGTCGCTGGACGTGGCCGTGGCCAAACCGGAACCCGTACCGGCGCAGACGATCGCGCTGGCCGACCGGATCCGCACCGAACTCGACCAGGTCGACCGGTTGCTGGAGGGCTTCCTCACACTCGCCCGCACCCAGCACGGCGCCCTGTCCGACCGTGCGACGATCTCGCTCGGCCGCGCGGTGTCCGCGGCGCTGGACGCCCGAGCCGCCGACATCGCGGCCAAGGGCCTGACCGTCCACGACGGCGACGTCCATGACAGCGCGTGGACGAGCGGAAGCCTCACATTGCTGTCCCGCATGGCCGACAACGTGATCGACAACGCCATCGCCCACAACCACGACGGCGGCTGGATCCGGCTCGCCGCCACGGCCGACGGCGCGACGGCGCTGCTCGTCGTGGAGACGGGCGGGCAGGTGCTCGACCAGGAGCAGGTCGCGCGGCTGGCCCAGCCGTTCCAGCGGCTCGGCCCGGACCGGACCGGCGACGGCTCCGGGCTCGGGCTGTCGATCGTCGCGGCCATCGCCACCGCGCACGGCGGCGGCCTGGACCTGCGGGCCCGGCCCGGCGGCGGTCTTCGGGTCGCCGTCTCGCTGCCCGCGGCGGACGGACAGGCGGGTGTCCCAGCGTGAGGGTGCTGGTGGTCGAGGACGCGCAGGCCCTCGCCGCGGTCGTGGCCGAGGGCCTGCGCGACCAGGGCATGGCCGTGGACGTGGCGCACGACGGCCTGGAGGCCGCGGCCAAGCTGGAGCTCAACGCCTACGACGTGGTCGTCCTCGACCGCGACCTGCCGGGCATCCACGGCGACACCCTCTGCCAGATGATCACTGAGCGGGACGGCCGCGTCATGGTGCTGATGCTGACCGCGGCGGGCTCGCCCGGCGACCGGGTCAGCGGCCTGACCCTGGGAGCCGACGACTACCTCGCCAAGCCGTTCCACTTTCCCGAACTGGTCGTCCGCATCCGCGCCCTGGCCCGCCGCCGGCCCTTCGCCCGCGCCCGCACCCTGCGCGCGGCAGGCGTCGAACTCGACCCGCTGCGCCGCACCGTCACCCGCGACGGCCGTCCACTCGACCTGTCGGCCAAGGAGTTCGCCCTCCTCGAAGCCCTGCTGCGCGCCGCCCCCGCCTTCCTCAGCACCGAGGACCTGCTCGAACAGGTCTGGGACGAGCACGCCGACCCGTTCACCAACACGGTCACCGTCACCATCGGCCGCCTGCGCCGCAAACTCGGCAGCCCCTCGATCATCACCACCACACCCGGCGTGGGCTACCGCGTCACCGACCAACCGGCCCGTGATCGATAGATTGTCCCGCGCGGCCCGGCCGGAGCCGTGGAACCTGCTGTCAGGAGGGGCACCATGGGGGAGCCTGTACGCTCGCGCGTCTCGGCGTACGCGATCGCCACCATGCGGGACCGGTTGCTGTTGACCCGGCTCTCGGAAACCTCGTCGGTCTTCGCGCCCGGGCTGTGGCATCTCCCCGGCGGCGGAATCGATCCGGGGGAGCAGCCGGTGCAGGCGCTGGCGCGCGAGCTGCACGAGGAGACCGGCCTGGAGCTCCTCGACGCCCATCTCGTAAACGCGCGGACGTACACGTCCCACCGGCTCGGGGTGAGCTGGCACCAGGTCGGGCTCTTCTACCGCGTCGCTCTCAAACCCGGCCCACTCGTGATCACCGAGACCGACGGGTCGACCTGCGCCGCCGCCTGGATGCCCTTGTCCGGGCTGGACGATTCGACGCTGTCCCCGGCGGCGATCGACGGCCTCGAAATAGCGCGGGAGACCCGAACCACGCGCTGACCTGGTCGTTCGGCGGGATCAAAAACGCCTGACCAGCCAGCGGAGGCGAGCCGGCTGTCAGGGGACTCGCCACCGGGCCCAGTTCGCGGATTCGGCACGAACCGTACCGTAGAGGATGCCTCCGCCGCCTTTGGCGCTGGCTCCCAAGTCGCCAACAGGCCACGGGCGACCTATTTTGCTGGCATGACCGAAAGAGTGATCCAGCCGACCGGGGCCCCCGCCGACGATCTCGGTGCCGTTGTCGCGTTGCGGGAGCTGGCCGACCGGCTGGAGGAGGCGGCCGTGGAGCAGGCCATGCGCGAGGGCTGGTCGTGGAGTCAGGTCGCGGAGGCGCTGGGCGTGACGCGGCAGGCCGTACACAAGAAGCATCTGCGGCGGCTCGTCGCGGCGGGTGTGGAGTTGAGAAGGCGCGGGGTGTGAGGGGAGCGGGCCCGCGTCAGCCGTTCAGCCACCCCCACAGCACCGCCGGGGTGACGGGTGTGCCGGTGACGCGGCCGGAGATCTCGGGCAGGGCGGCGGCGATCGCGTTGCCGATGGCCGCGGGCGGGCCGATCGTCCCGGCCTCCCCGGCGCCCTTCATGCCGCCGGGCGTGATCGGCGAAGGGGTTTCCAGCAGCACCAGCTGGATGTCGGGAACCTCCTGGAAGGTCGGCAGCAGGTAGTCGACGATCGGCTGCCCGTCCTCGGTGTACACGATCTCCTCGGTCAGCGCCATGCCGATACCCTGCGCGATCCCGCCGCGCAGCTGGCCCTCGACGATCGCCGGATTGACCACCACCCCCGAGTCGTTGACCGCCCAGTACCCCTCGACCTCCACCGCCCCCGTCTCCGGGTCAACGGCGACGGCCGCGGCGTGCGCGCCGTAGGAGTAGGCGCAGCCCGCCGGATCGTAGCTCACCCGCTCCTCCAGCCCCGGCGACAACCCCTCCGGCAGATCCCAGCCGCGCCAGGCCGCCGTCGCGATCTCCCGGAACGTCACCGACGCCCCCGGATCCCCCTTCACCCGGACGGCCGAGTCCACCACCTCCAGATCCGCGACCGCCACCTCCAGCCGATGGGCCGCGATCGCCACGATCCGCTCCCGCAGCCGCTCGCCGGCCCGGACGAGCGCCCCGCCGCCCACCACCAGCGACCGGCTCGCGATCGAGCCGATCGAGGAGTACGGCGTGGCCGCTGTGTCCCCGAGCACCACCCGCACCCGGTCCAGCGGCACCCCCACCCGGTCGGCGGCGATCTGGGCCAGCGCGGTCTCGATGCCCTGCCCGATCCCGGCCACCCCCGAGGAGACGACGACCGAGGCGTCCGGCTCCATCCGCAGGATCGCCGTCTCGTACCCGCCGGCCAGCATGCCCATGGCCTTCATCTCCATCGACGGCCCCATGCCGGTGTTCTCGACCTGGCACGCGTACCCGATCCCGCGCCGCCTCCCGTCCTCCCGCTGCGGCGGCGGCGTGACCAGGTCGCGGAGCGTGCGCAGGGCGAGCGGGTAGTCGCCGGAGTCGTAGGCCTGCCAGGTGCGGCTGGTGTACGGCATCTCGCCGGGCCCGATCATGTTGCGCAGCCGCAGTTCGACCGGGTCCAGCCGGAGCAGCCGCGCCGCCTCGTCGATCAGCCGCTCCCTGGTCCAGGTCGCCTCCGGCTGGCCGAAACCCCGGTAGGAGCCGGTGGGCGTGGTCGTGGTGACGACGCCGCGCAGCCGTACCCCCACCCGCTCGAAGCGGTAGGGGCCGGGCAGCATGGTGGCGGTCACCGCGAACGGTGAGACGCCGACGTTGGACGGGTGCGCACCAAGGTCCCCGGCGACGTCGGCGTGCAGCGCGAGGAAGCGTCCGTCCGCGTCGAGCGCGAGCCGCGCCCGGTGCACGGCGGCGCGGGCGGGCAGCGTGGCGGCCAGGCGGTCGCCCGGCGACTCCGTCCAGCTCACCGGGCCGTTCAGCCGCATCGCCGCGAGGCAGATCAGCGTCTCGTCCGGGTACAGGTGCTCCTTGCCGCCGAACCCGCCCCCCGCGTCACCGGCTATCACCCGTACCCGGTCGTGGGTGAGCCCCAGCGCGTCGGCGGCGTGCTCGCGGACGTGGTGCGGAGCCTGCGTCGACGTCCACAGCGTCAGCTCGCCGTCCCCGAAGGATGCCACCATCCCGCGCGGCTCCATCGGGTACGGCGAGACCCGGCCGAACCGGAACGTCAGGTCGACGACGTGCTCCGCCGCCCCGATGACCTCCTCGCAGTCGGCGTCGCCCAGCACGAAGTCGGTGACCACGTTGCCGCCCCAGTCCGGGTACAGCAGCGGCGCGTCCCCGGCCAGCGCCCGCTCCACGCCGACCACCGGCGGGAACTGCTCGAAGTCCAGGTCGATCAGCTCGGCGGCGTCCCTGGCGATCTCCGGGGTGCGCGCGACGACCACGGCCACCGGCTGGCCCACGTACCGCACCGTCTCCTCCAGCACCGGATAGGAGGAGTGGCGCTGCCCGGGGGACAGGGTGACGCAGGGCAGCCGGACGCCGTCGGCCTCGCGGACGGTGATCACATCCAGGACGCCCTCGACCGCCCAGACCGCCTTGACGTCGCATCCGGTCAGCCGTCCGTGGGCGACGGGACTGCGGACCACGACCGCGTGGGCCGTCCCCGGCCGCCGCACGCCGCCGACGTACCGCCCCCGGCCGGTGAGCAGTCTGGCGTCCTCCCGGCGGGGTGCCCTGGCGCCTACCTGCGTTCGATCTTGACTGTTGGCCATGACTCGATTTTGAGCGCGGAAGGTGGCGGCGAGAAGGGCTCTTGTAGCATCCGTGGGTGATCGATCACCTCCTGGGGCCTCCGCCCGCGCGTGGTCTGGTTCCAGCGCACAGAAAGAGGAGCGGAACATGAGTCGATTCGCCGGCAAGGTCGCCGTTGTCACGGGGGCCGCTCAGGGCATCGGCGCCGCGATCGCCGGTCGCCTGGCCGAGGAGGGGGCGGCGGTCGCCGTCATCGACCTCACCGCCGACCGGGCCCAGGCGACCGTGGACGCCATCGGCGCCAAGGGGGGCATCGCACGCGCCTACGGCTGCGACGTCGCCGACCAGGCGGCGGTGGAGGCGGTGTTCGAGCAGGTGGTGGCCGAGCTGGGCGGGCTGCACATCCTGGTCAACAATGCCGGCGTCACCCGGGACAACCTCTTCTTCAAGATGTCGGCCGAGGACTGGAACACCGTCCTCGCCGTCAACGTCACCAGCGCCTTCCACTGCAGCCAGGCCGCCCAGAAGGTCATGGTGGCGCAGCGGTACGGCAAGATCGTCAGCTTGAGCAGCCGTTCGGCGCTCGGCAACAGGGGGCAGGCGAACTACGCGGCGGCCAAGGCGGCCATCCAGGGGCTGACCGCGACGCTGGCGATCGAGCTGGGGCCGTACAACATCAACGTCAACGCGGTGGCTCCGGGCTACATCGCCACCCCGATGACCGCGGCGACCGCCGAGCGCGTCGGCTCCTCCCCGGAGGAGCACCAGAAGGCCGCCGCCGAGCGGACGCCGCTGCGCCGGGTCGGCAGGCCGGAGGAGGTGGCGTCGGTGGTCGCGTTCCTCGCCAGCGAGGACGCCGCCTATGTCAGCGGCCAGACCATCTACATCAACGGCGGCGCTCGCTGACGTCCTTGAGCGAACGCGTTTCACCACAGACGGGTCAGGCCAGTGCGAGGAAGAGCTTCTCCAGTTCGGCGAGTTCCATGGGGGGCTCCTCGCCGCGCTGCTGGGCGGCCTGGCAGTGTCGCAGGCCCGAGGCCACGAGCTTGAAACCGGCCCGGTCGAGAGCCTTGGAGACGGCGGCGAGCTGGGTGAGCACCTTCGTGCAGTCCTCCCCGGCCTCGATCATCGCGATCACCCCGTTGAGCTGCCCCCCGGCCCTGCGCAGCCGCGTCAGCGCGTCCCCGGCCATCGTCTCGTCCATCCGCATGGACTTCTCCCTTCCGTCCACTCCAAGGTACCCCAGGGGGTAAGTGAACAGGGAGGTCGCGCCAGGTCAGCTCGGCTCCTCTCCGGCCCCATGCCCCGGCCCCTGCGGATCAGGTCGGCGGCGGTGGCGGGGCTGCGCCCGGTGGGCGCCGGTGCCGGTGAGGGAGCGGACGGTGAGCTCGTCGAAGCGGTCCGGGTCCGGGCGCTCCCGGCTGAGTACGGCGCCCGCCACCGCGCAGAGCAGCCCGAACGGGATCGACACCAGGCCCGGGTTCTCCAGCGGGAAGAGGTGGAAGTCGACCCCGGCGGGGAACAGCGACAGGCTCGCCCCGGTCACCGGGTCGGTCTTGCCGGAGACCACCGGGGAGAGCACCACCAGCAGCAGCGAGCAGCCGAGCCCGCCGTAGATGCCCGCCACCACCCCGGCCGAGTTGAACCGCCGCCAGAACAGCGACAGCAGGATCGCCGGCAGGTTGGCCGAGGCCGCCATCGCGAACGCCAGCGCCACCAGGAACGCCACGTTCAGGTGCCGGGCGACGACCGCGAGCACGATCGCCAGCGAGCCGATCACGAAGGCGGACAGGCGCGCCACCCCGATCTCCTGCGACTCGCGCGGCCTGCCGAACATCAGCACATGCCCGAAGTAGTCGTGGGCCAGCGATGTGGAGGAGGCCATCACCAGCCCCGACACCACCGCCAGGATGGTGGCGAAGGCGACCGCGCCGATGAAGGCGAGCAGCAGGTCGCCGCCGAGCTTCCCGCCGGCGTGGGTGCCGAGCGCGTGCGCCAGTTGGAGCGCGGCGGTGTTGCCGGTGGGGTCCTGCTCCGTGATCGCCTTCTGCCCGACCAGCGCGGTGGCGCCGAACCCGAGGGCGAGCGTCATCAGGTAGAACGCGCCGACCAGGCCGATGGCCCAGTTCACCGAGGTGCGGGCGGTGCGGGCGTCGGGCACGGTGAAGAACCTGCTGACGATGTGCGGCAGCCCGGCGGTGCCGAGCACCAGCGCCAGCGCCAGGCTGATGAAGTCGAGCTTGTTGACCAGCGTCCTCAGCGGGTCGCCGGACACCTCCTGGCCGTAGCGCAGGCCGGGCCGCAGGAAGTCGGACCCGCCGCTGGCCTCGGCGGCGGCGCCGAGCATGTCACTGATGTTGAAGCCGAAGCGGCCCAGCACCAGCACGCTCAGCACGACCGTGCCCAGCATCAGCAGCGCCGCCTTGATGATCTGCACCCAGGTGGTGCCCTTCATGCCGCCGAACGTCACGTAGAAGATCATGATCGCGCCGACCGCGACGATGGTCACGACCTTGGCCGCGCCCGCCGACATGCCGAGGAACGTCTCACCCTGGCGGATGCCGAGCAGCAGGGAGACCAGCGCGCCCGCGCCGACCATCTGGGCCAGCAGGTAGAACACCGACACGGTGACCGTCGAGATCACCGCGGCCGTGCGCACTCTCGGCCGCCTGCGCACCCGGTAGGACAGCACGTCGGCCATGGTGAACCGGCCCGCGTTGCGCATCAGCTCCACCAGCAGCAGCGTGAGCAGCCAGGCGACCAGGAAGCCGATGGAGTACAGGAAGCCGTCGTAGCCGGACAGCGCGATGATCCCGGCGATACCGAGGAAGGAGGCCGCGGACATGTAGTCGCCGGCCAGCGCCAGGCCGTTCTGCGCGCCGGAGAAGGACCGCCCGCCCGCGTAGAAGTCGTCGGCGTTCCTGGTGTTGGCCCTGGCCCAGAAGGTGATGCCCAGGGTGATCACGATGAACAGCAGGAACAGGCCGAACGTCAGCGCGCGCTCGGTCATCGCGGGCCGTCCTCGGAGTGCCTCGGGGCGCGGGTACGCCGGTGGGCCGCCCTGCGCCTGGCCGCCGTGCGCGGCGGAGGCGTCCACTCCTCGATCCGGCGGCGTTCGGCCAGGACCAGCTCGGCCCGCTCCAGCTCGGCCTGGCGGCTCTCGGCCTCCTCGCGCAGCTGCGCCGCGAGCGGGTCCAGCCGCCCCCGCGCGTAGCGGGTGTAGCGCCAGGCCAGCGCGAAGGTGGAGACGAACTGCAGCACGCCGAGCAGCAGCGCCACATTGACGTTGCCGATGGCCGGCAGGGCCATGAAGTCGCGGGCGAAGGCCGACAGCGCGATGTAGAGCAGGTACCAGCCGAGGAAGGAGGCGACCAGGCCCAGCGCGAGCCTGCGGAACCTGGTCCGCAGCAGGCGGAACCTCCGATCGTGGGCCATCGCCGCGTAGTGCTCGCGCGTGGCGCCGCCCGCCCGGCGGTGCGCCGGCTGCCTCGAGTCCCCGACCATCCGACCCCCAGGCTTGATGTGACGCTCTGTGTTCGTTCAGCTCCGTACTGGGAGGAACGATAAGCGCAGCATCGAGGTCTTTTCTGGGAAATGCGGGAACGGGCTCCGGCGAACAAAAGGGTTAATTCCTACCGGTAAAATCTGGAATCAAGAATCAGTCACGTCTGGGGAATCCGCCGGGGTTCCCGCCGGAGAGGTGCCTACTGTCGTGCGCGTGCTTACCGCTGAGGACTTCCTGCCGGATCCAGGGCGATCGACCGTCGCCGTCGCGCCGCCCGAGGCGGGCGACGGCCACTGGGCCGGGGCGCCGAGCGCCGTGGCCGCCGACGGGTACGTCTACCTGGCCTACCGCCTGCGCCGCCCCATCGGGCAGGGCAGGGGCCACGCCGTGGTCGTGGCCCGCTCCCGGGACGGGGAGCGTTTCGAGACCCTGCTGACCATCGGCCGCGACGAGATGGACACCGAGTCGCTGGAGCGGCCCGCGCTGGTCCGCACCCCCGAGGGCCGCTGGCGGCTCTACCTGAGCTGCGCCACCCACGGCACCAAGCACTGGCGGGTGGAACTGCTCGAAGCGGACCAGCCGGAGGCCTTCGACGCCCGGCGGCGCAGGGTGGTGCTGCCCGGCGACCCGAAGACGGGCGTGAAGGACCCGGTCATCGTGCGCCGCGACGGCGTGTGGCACCTGTGGGCCTCCTGCCATCCGCTGGCCGTCGCCGAGGAGGCCGACCAGATGGTCAGCGACTACGCCACCAGTGCCGACGGCCTGGAGTGGACCTGGCACGGCACCGCGCTGAGCGGGCGGCCCGGCGAGTGGGACGCGCGCGGCACCCGGATCAGCGCGGTCGGCTTCGCGGGTGAGGCGATCGTCGCGTTCTACGACGGCCGGGCGAGCGCCGCGGAGAACTACGAGGAGCGCACCGGCGTCGCGGTCGGCACCGACCCGGCCGCGCTGGTCCCGGTCGGCGCGGGGCCCGCCGCCGCCTCGCCGTACGGCGGGCTGCGCTACCTCGACATCGTCGAGGTGCCCGGCGGGCACCGGCTCTACTACGAGTACACCCGCGCCGACGGCGGCCACGAGCTGCGCACCGAGCTACGCGCCTGACCGGCGGCCGTTCCTGGCCTGCCGCTGTCCGGCGGGCCGGTCGCCGACCAGCCCGCCGGACCGCTCGCGCGGGCGTAACCAGTCGCCGAAGTCCTCGCCGGTGACGCGCTGCAGCAGGTCGATGTCCTCGGTGAAGTGGCCGATCAGCCGGCTGCGCTCGTCCCAGGTCAGCGCCCGGCGCGCCCGCCCGCTGCGCTGCAACAGCCCCTCCAGCGGTACGGCCAGCGGCGGCAGCGCCCGCACCGCCCGCGACAGCAGCCGGTGCCGGGCGCCCGGCGCGGGCTGGGCCGTGACGTTCTCCCGCGGCACCCCGGCGATGCCGCCGGCCGGGACGCCGAGGAAGCGGCAGATCCGGTCGAGGGTGTCGGCCTGCCGGTCCACCAGGTCCCGGTAGCGGAACACCAGCACCTGCTCGCGCGGGAAGAGCGTGAACAGGTGGGCGAGCTGCTCGCCGTACCGGCCGAGGGACAGGTAGTGCCAGAACGGCGCCCAGCCCGCGGCGATCCGGCGCGCCTCCTCCGCGCAGGCGCTGACGACGTCGCCGACGGGTTCCAGGCCCGCCGACCACAGGTGCGTCCAGTTGGAGTGGGCCCGCTCGACGGGGTCGCGCAGCACGACGATCAGGCGGGCGGCGGGGATCGCCCGCCTGATGCGGCGCTGGGCGTCGCGGGAGTAGAGGTAGAAGGGGGTGGACTCGCCGCGCAGCGCGCCCTCGGGGGCGGCGGCGAACAGGGCCGAGTAGTCCTCGGGACGCCAGATGTGCTCGCGGTAGGTGCGGGCGTCGCCGGGCCCGCCGCGGGTGGGCGGCGGGCCGTCGGTGAGGAAGAACTTGGGTTCCTTGACGGCGGACATGTAGAGGGCGGGATGCCTGGCCAGTGCGGCGTGCAGAGCGGTCGTGGCGGCCTTGGGGACACCGATCACGAGGAAGTCCGGCAGCTCCATGCCCGGGTAAATACCCGATTTTCCTACTTAACCTACATGAAAGATTACCGCGTATTAGGCCGCCCTTGGTCTAGTGTTTGCCGTCATGGTGCGCACGCGGCTGTACCGCAACGGTGTCCTGGCGGAAAAGGGCTTCCCCATCGCCGAGGTGTCCGATCACGTCTCCGACCCCCGCAACGTCATCTGGTTCGACCTCTGCTCACCCACGCCCGCCGACCTGGGCGTCATCGCCGAGGAGCTGGGCCTGCACGAACTGGCCGTCGAGGACGTCCTCAACGACCACCAGCGGCCCAAACTCGACGTCTACGACAGCCACCTGTTCCTCACCGTGTACGGCGTGCACCTCGACGACGGCATCCTCGACCCGGTCGAGATCTCCGTCTTCGTCACCCCCAACGCCCTGGTCACGGTCAGGGAGAACGCCCACTTCGACATCGACGAGGTGGTCAGGCGCTGGGACGGCAATGGCCGCCTGGCCGAGCACGGCGTCTCCTTCCTGCTGCACGGCCTGCTCGACGTGGTGGTGGACGGCCACTTCGAGCTGATCCAGGAGTTCGACGGCATGGTCGAGGAACTGGAGAACGAGCTGTTCAGCGGTGACCTGGGCAACAAGGAGATGCAGCGGCGCACCTTCGGCATGCGCAAGAACATGGTCGGGTTCCGGCGCGCGGTGCTGCCGATGCGCGAGGTGGTCAACTCGCTGATCCGCCGCGACCTGCACATCGTCGGGCCCGCCATGGCGCCCTACTACCAGGACGTCTACGACCACGCGCTGCGGGTGGCCGAGTGGGCCGACTCGCTGCGCGAGCTGATCGGCAACATCAGGGAGACCCACCTGACCCAGCAGGGCTTCCACATGAACGAGATCATGAAGAAGGTGACGAGCTGGGCGGCGATCATCGCGGTGCCCACGATGATCACCGGCTTCTACGGCCAGAACGTGCCCTACCCGGGCGCCGGGCAGGCATGGGGGTTCTGGACCTCCACGCTGCTCGTCGTCGCCGTGTCGGCCACGCTGTACGCGGCCTTCAAGAAACGCGACTGGCTCTAGCCGCGAGCGGGGCTCAGCCGCCGTTGACCGCGTTGACGATGCGCGTCGTCGACCGGCCGGGGATCGCCTCCAGCTCCCAGCACTCGGCGCCCAGCAGCGCGGCGGCGGCGCACCTGCCGCCCGCGTGCGGGTCGCCCGCCGTGTGCGCGAGCGCCCCCGGCCGCATCGGGGCCAGCAGGTCGATGTAGTCCTCGGGACCGTGCGCCTCGGGGGGCCCCGACACCACGAACACCCCCGCCACGTCGCGCAGCGCGGCCAGCACCTCGGCCCGCTCGGTGGCCGGGTTCAGGGGCCGGGTAGGGCCCTTCCAGGCGCGTACGCGCGGATCGTCCTCGACGCCCACGACGAGCGGGAGGCCACGCTCGGCCACCGCGCGCAGGTAGCGGACGTGTCCCACGTGCAGGATGTCGAAGACCCCTGTCACGACCGCCGCGCCGGGCCGCTCGTACGGCTGCACCCAGACGGCCTCCAGGCTGCTCACGCCCAGGTTCCCCTTCCAGTCGCCTCGTCGATCGCAGCGTACTCGGTCTCGCCGGATGGTTTACGAACGGGCTCCTCGCGCAGGAGAAGCGTCGAATCCCCCTAAGGAGGGAAAAACGGTGTCTACCTCCAACGAGGTTACCGGGGCGGCCCGGAGAGCGGCCGATCATCCGGCGCTGAACAAGCTCGCGCGCGTGGGTTTCGCGGCCAGGGGAGTCCTGTACGCGCTGATCGGCCTCGTGGCCCTGCAGATCGCCTTCGGCGACTCGGGGGAGGCCGACAAGAGCGGCGCCATCCACCTGGTGGCCGCCCAGCCCTTCGGCAACGCGCTGCTGTGGGTGATGGCGGCCGGCCTGGCCGGGCTCGCCGTCTGGCAGACCGGCGAGGCGATCTTCGGCCGTCCCCAGGTCAAGGACCGGGTCGAGTCCGCCGCGCGGGCCGTCGTCTACGTGCTGCTCGTCGTCTCCATGCTCGGCCTGCTGCTGCAGGGCAAGAAGGCCACCTCCACCGACTCCCAGTCCAGGGACGCCACCAAGGCGATCTTCGAGCTGCCCGCCGGCCAGTTCCTCGTCGGCCTGCTCGCGCTCGGGGTGATCGCGCTCGGCGTCTACTGGATCCACGAGGGCTGGACCGCGAACTTCATGAAGGACATGCGAGGCGGCGGCCCGACCGTACGGCGGATCGGCCAGGCGGGCTACGTCGCCCGGGGCGTCGTCGCCATCGCCGCCGGTGTGCTCATCGGCAAGGCCGCGATCACCTACGACCCGGACGAGGCGGTCGGCATCGACGGCGCGCTGAAGTCCCTCGCCGACACCCCGGCGGGCCCGTGGCTGCTGGCGGTGGTGGCCCTGGGAGTGGTGATGTTCGCGGTGTACTGCTTCGCCGAGGCGCGATGGCACCGGACCTGATCCGGTTCCCTCGCAAACGGGATTCCTACCTTTTCGTAACACCTCAACCCCCCAGACGCCGCGTCCTTAGAAGGTCGCCGAACTCGGGGAGGTCGTCGTGGAACCGCCGGAGTACGACAGTTGGATCCTGCCAGGAGCTCCCGATCAGGTCGCCAGGGCGCGGCGGCTCGTCACCGGCGCCCTGGGCCGCGCACATCCCCTGCACGACGACAGCGTCCTGCTCACCAGCGAGCTGGTCACCAACGCGGTCGTGCACTCCCAGTCCGGCGACGGCGGCACGTTCACGCTGACCGTCCTGGTCACCGACGCGCGGGTGCGGATCTGCGTCAAGGACGGGGGCTCGGACGCGCCGCCGTGCGCGTGCCGTACCTCGCAGATGGCCGGGAGCGGGCGGGGGCTGCCGATTCTTGAGGCGCTCAGCCACCGGTGGGGGTTCACCCGGGAGAGCGGTGTGAACACCGTCTGGTTCGAGTTGGTGCTGGTCACCGTGCCCGCCGGTTGGGCGCAGACGGAGAAGGTGTGAGTCAGGGCAGGTCGAGTCGGCACAGGCCCTCGGCGAGGGCCTTGGTCGTCACCCGGGTGCGGCTGTCGCAGCCGAGCTTGGCGAAGATGTGCTCCAGATGCGTCGTCACCGTCCGCACGCTGAGCACCAGCGCGGCGGCGATCTGCGGATTGGAGTCGCCCGCCGCCACCCGGGTGAGCACGTCGATCTCCCTGCCGGTCAGCTCGTAGGGCGGCGAGCACGGCCGCTCGGCCACCACCGCGCCCTGGATCGCCCCCTGCAGGCCGACGCCCGCCCTGATCACCCGCACCTCGCGCCACTGCCCCGAGCGGTCCTGCCACAGGCCGCGCGCGCTCAGCTCGCGCGAGTCGATGAACGCGCGGGCGAAGGCCGCCATCCCCGGCTCGGCGGTCACGGCCGGCGAGGGCTCGGTGCCCGCCACGTCGCGGCGGGTGCCGGTGCGGTCGAAGGCCGTCGCCCGGAACCCCGGCGGCACCCCGCCCTGGTCGATCACGCACCGGGTCAGGTCGGTGAGATGGGCCAGCGTGGGGGAGACGGCCGCGATCAGCGCGCCGGTGTCGTCGGGGAAGGCGCCCGGCGTCCGGGAGGACAGGTGCAGCAGGCCCGTGTAGCGGCCCTCGGCCAGGAACAGCGGCGTGGTCAGGCCGGCCCGCCAGCCGTACGGCTCCCAGTGCCGGCGGAACCAGCGCTCGGTGCCGGGGGCGGGCATGGCCAGCGGCTCGCGGGCCCGTCTCGCCCTGCGGTAGGGGTCGAGCCTGGCGTACTCCTCGGCGGCGTCGCCGTCCACCCGCGGGTAGCCGTCGGCCACCAGGCTGCGGTGCCTGCCGGTCGCCGGGTCGAAGGCGACGAACTCGTAGGCCTCCACCGGGATGACCCGGCGTAGCGCGCCCATCGCGGCGCGTGCACCCCCCGGGCCGGCGACCTGGAACCCCACCTCGGTGAAGGCGCGGAGGTGGAGCGTGCTGAGCGTGATCTGATCCATGGCCACCCCCAACCCTGCCGCACCACGCGTCCCGAGGGAAGGCCCTCTACGCTTCCTTAACATGACAGCCGACCTGGTAGCGCGGCGGGTGACCGACCTTCTGGCCCCGCAGGTGATGGTGATCGTCATGCCGCCCCTCGTCGGGCTCCTCGCCCAGGGCTGGGCGGGCGCGCTGTGGGGGCTGGTCGCCTCGGCGCTGTGCGGCGGCGTGCCGGCCGCGGTGATCGCGGTGGGGGTGCGGTCGGGCAGGCTGGACTCCCATCACATCGTCGACCGGGCCAGCCGTACCGGGCCGCTGCTGGCCGCGGCAGCCGCCGTCCTGGTCGCGCTGGTGCTGCTGGTCGCGATGGGCGCGCCCACCCTGCTGGTGGCCGCCGTCACCGCGATGCTGGCCGCGCTCGCGGTGACCCTGCCGATCACGATGCGCTGGAAGATCTCCTTCCACGCGGCCGTCGTCGCGGGCACGGTCGTGGTGCTGGCCCACGTGCTGCCCGCGCTCCCCGCCGCGCTGGCCGGCTCGGCGGTGCTCACGCTGGTGTGCTGGGCGCGGGTACGGCTGGCGCACCACACCTGGCCCCAGGTGGCCGCGGGCGCCCTGGTCGGCTTCGGCGTCGCCTGGGCCACCCTGACCGCCTTCGGCCTCTAGCCGCGCATCCCGAACAGGAACCTGGTCACCCGGGTACGCCTGACCAGCAGGTCGTAGGCGGCGATCGTGAGGGTCAGCGAGACGGCGACGATCACGGCGTACTCCACGATGATGGGCGCGTCCCAGCCGACCACGCCGTAGGCCACGGCGACGACGATCGGCTGGTGCAGGATGTACAGCGGCAGCACGGCGGTGGCCAGATAGGCGTACACGCGCCTGGTACGGGACGGGGAGCCGGTCTCCTCGGGCGGTTTCGCGGGGCGGCTGCGGCGGTCGAGCAGGCCGAGGATGGCGACCAGGCAGCACCAGCCCGCCGCGCCGTACAGCGTGCGCACGGCCATCGCCGCCGGGGTCATGTCGGTGAAGGGGTCGCCGCCGATGATCAGGAACCCCGGCATCCCGACCCCCAGTAAGACCAGCCCCGCCACGACCGCGAGGACCGCGTCCCTGCGCATCGCCGCGCGGTAGCGCCCGTCTCCGGCGAGCAGGAAGCCGAACAGGAAGAACAGCAGGTAGGCCCACCTGCTCCAGCCCGCGAACGCCTCCTCCATGCCGAGCACCGCGGTCAGCGCCGCCAGCGGTACGGCCGGCAGCAGCACCACGCCCCGTCGCCGCGCCGCTGCGGCCGCCCGCTCGCCGAGCCGCTCACCCGGCACCCAGCGCACCAGCGCCGCCAGGATCAGCGAGAACGCCAGCAGCAGCACCACGAACCACAGATGCCCGCTCTCGAAGTGCTCACCGCGCAGCACGAACGGGAACGTGGTCAGGTCGAACCGCACCTCGAAGAAGCGCGGCAGGAACTCCAGGTACGACTCGTGGTAGCCGGGATCGGCCCGCAGCCGCAGCCACTGCGGCACCGGGAGGAGGGTCAGCGTGGCGAACACCAGCGGCACGCCGAGCCGTAACAGCCGCTCCGCCGCGAACCCGCCGGGACCGCGGCGGCGCAGCGAGTGCCACGAGCCGAGCCCGGAGACGAGGAACAGCATCGGCATCGCCCACACCACCGCGAACCCGGCGATGATCATGGTGACGCCGGTGGTCTCGGCGTTCTTCACATAGAAGTCGTCGCGCGAGTCGAACACCAGCGCCGAGTGGAAGAACACCAGGCCGACCACCACCAGGGTGCGGATGGCGTCCAGTTCGGTGCGCCGCTCGCCGCTCGCCGTGCCGGTCGCCGTCATCCCGCCTCCGCCTGGTTCGCCTGGTTTCGCACCAGTGTCGACCCCTGGAGCCTCTCGCGCCAGAGAATCGCGGCGGCGGGTGCCCGCCGGCGCCGCGATCGGCGACCACGCCCTGGGGGTGGGCTTGCGAACCGGGCGGATGTCGACCACGACGCCGGTCAAGGCGACCGTACGGCTGCCCAACCTGGCGGCCGGCAAACCCGCGACGCAGAAGGGCCTTGGCTGGGGCGGCGACCCGTCACGCGCCGTGGACGGCGACACCAACGGCGACTACAACGGCGGCGGCTCCGTGTCGCACACCGCCGAGCCGGAGAGCGAGGCCTGGTCGCAGGTCGACCTCGGCGCCTCGGCCGGCCTGGACAGCGTGGAGGTGTGGAACCGCACCGCCGTGCACGTCCACGGGCAGGCCGTCGCGGCCCGCCCGCGACGGCCTACGCGCTGGTCAGCAGCCGGGTCAGCACCCGGGTGCCGAACTCCAGCCCCTCCACCGGAACGCGCTCGTCCTTGCCGTGGAACATCCCGAAGTAGTCCAGATCCGGCCGCAGCATCAGCGGCGCGAAGCCGTACCCCTTGATGCCGATCCGGTCGAAGGACTTGGCGTCAGTGCCACCGCTCATCACGTACGGCACCGGCCGCGCGAGCGGGTCCTCGGCCACCAGCGACCCGGCCAGCTCGTCGAAGAAGTCCGACGGGTACGGCGCGGCCGGCGCCTCCTCCAGGTTCACGAACTCCCGGCTGATCTTCGGCCCGAGCAGCTCGTCGACCGTCGCCAGGAACTCCTCCTGCAACCCCGGCAGGTACCGCCCGTCCACGTGCGCCTCCGCGCTGGAGGGGACGACGTTGACCTTGTAGCCCGCCTCCAGCATCGTCGGGTTGGCGGAGTTGCGGATCTGGGCCTTGAACAGGCTGCCGAGGCTGCCCAGGCGTTCGGCCTCGGCGTCCAGCCGGTCCAGGTCGATCGCCTGCCCGGTGATCTCCGACAGGTTCTGGATCAGCGCGGCGACGGACGGCGTCAGCCGTACCGGCCACTGGTAGGCCGACAGTCGCGACAGGCCCTCGACCAGCGTGGCCACCGGGTTGTCGATGGCGGGGCGGGAGCCGTGGCCGGCCACGCCGTGCGCGGTCAGCTTCATCCACGAGGTGCCGCGCTCGCCCACCGCGACCGGGTAGACGCGCACGTCGCCGTGGTTGACGCTGTAGCCGCCGGACTCGCTGATGGCCTCGCTCACGCCGTCGAACAGCTCCCGGTGCTCGGCGACCGCGTGGCGCGAGCCGAAGTCGCCGGTCGCCTCCTCGTCGGCCAGGAACGCCAGCACCAGGTCGCGCTTGGGCCGCAGGCCGCGCTCCCGCATCCCCAGGACGGTGGCGATGGTCATCGCGCACGAGCCCTTCATGTCCACCGCGCCGCGCCCGTAGACGCAGTCGTCGACGATCTCGCCGGAGAACGGGTGCAGCTCCCACTCGGCCGGGTCGGCGGGCACGACGTCGAGGTGGCCGTGGATGAGCAGGGCGTCGGGGGAGTCGCCGGGAATGCGCGCCACGACCGTCGTCCGGCGTGGCGCGGATTCGAACACCACCGGCTCGACGCCGGCGTCGGACAGCAGCGTGGCGACGTACTCCGCCGCCGGGCGCTCACCGGCCCCGGGGTTGGTGGTGTCGAACCTGATCAGATCCGAGCAGATCTCGGCAACGCTTTTCACGCTCTTCCCTTCAGATCGAGCGGTGGCACCTCGGGCGTCTCAAACCCGAAGATCAGTCCGTAGAAGGCCAGTTCGGCCTCCAGTACCGCGATGATGGTTTCTTCCCTGCGCCAGCCGTGCTGCTCGCCGGGAAAAGTGAGCAACGCCCACTCTTTGCCGTGCCGTTCCAGTTCGCCGACGAACCGCTCGGCCTGACCGACGTCCACGATGGCGTCCTCCAGGCCGTGCAGCATCAGGCACGGGCCCGAGGCGCGGCCCGCGTGCAGCAGCGGGGAACGTTCCCGGTAGCGGCTCCTGGTCTCGGGCAGCGGGCCGACCAGGCCGTCGAGGTAGCGCGACTCGAAGTCGTGCGTCTCGGCCGCCCAGCTCTCCGGGTCGGTGATGGCGTAGTGGGCGACGCCGCCCGCGAACACGTCGCTGTGCACGAGCGCGGCCACGGTGGTCCAGCCGCCGGCGCTGCCGCCCCGGATGGCGATGCGCGCGGCGTCCGCGCGGCCCGTCGCGACCAGGCCGCGCGCGACCTTGGCGCAGTCCTGCACGTCGACCACGCCCCACTGGTGGCGCAGCCGCTCGCGGTAGGCGCGGCCGTAGCCGGTGGAGCCGCCGTAGTTGACCTCGGCCACGCCGAGGCCCCTGCTGGTGAAGTAGGCGATCTCCAGGTCGAGGACGAGCGGGCTGGTGCCGGTCGGCCCGCCGTGCACGAACACCACATACGGCGCGGGCCCTGAGACGCCGTGCGGCGGGTACAGGTGGGCGTGCACGCCCTCGATGGTCACCGGCTCGGGCGTGGGCAGCAGCGCCCGCTCGGGCAGCGCCTTCGGCGCCGACACCGCGGCCCGCGCGCCGCCGTCCAGGTCGACGAGGGTGACCTCGTAGGGCGTGTACGGCGAGGCCGCCACCCCCGCCGCCTTCCCGCCGGCGAAGGACAGGGTGGGCGCCCAGTAGGTGGATTCGCCGCCGATGTCGCGCAGGTCGCCGGTGGCCGGGTCGAGGACGGCCAGGCGGCGGCCGTCGGACGTGCCGTACATGGTGACGATCCGGTCGCCGGCCAGGGCGAACCAGGTCAGGCCCGGCTTCCAGGGGGCGTCGCCGAACTCCTGGGACAGCGGGGTGAGGTTGCGGGTCGTGCCGTCGAGGTGGACGAGGTGGATGTTCCACCAGCCGGTCGGGTCGGTGATCGCGTACAGGGACTCCGCGTCGCGCCACTC
Organism: Nonomuraea sp. NPDC046570; assembly: GCF_040645915.1. Lineage (NCBI taxonomy): Bacteria > Bacillati > Actinomycetota > Actinomycetes > Streptosporangiales > Streptosporangiaceae > Nonomuraea > Nonomuraea sp. NPDC046570. Next base: position 241,348 of record NZ_JBEYZF010000005.1, read on the forward strand.
GACCTGGATGACCGACTCCTCCGGGCCGCCCGCGACGACCGTGTGCGGCCCGGCGGTGCCGTCGGCCGACAGCGGGGCGACGCAGAGTTCGGTGCCGTCCCAGGGCATGTTGGGGTGGTTCCAGCCGATCCAGGAGACGTGGCCGCCGCCGGGGGACAGGCGCGGGTTCATCAGGAAGTGCTGGGCTCTGGCGATCACCCGGACCTCGCCGCCGCCGAGCGGCACGGCCACCAGGTCGCGCTCGGGCGCGCCGGAGGTGCGCGTCTCACGGACCGCCCACACCTCCGGGCGGCCCGGCGGCAGGTACAGGTCGCCGTAGTGGAAAGGGCCCTCGGGGGTGAGGGCGACAGGGTCGCCCCCGTCCAGGCGGTAGACGCGCTGGTCGGACCAGTTGGTGAAGACCAGGCCGCCGCCCGGCAGCGGGCGCCACGAGCGGCCGCCGTACTCGACCAGCCGGTTGCGCGCGTTCCAGCCCGCGGGCAGGACGTCGCTGAGCGTGCCGTCGGCGGCGCGGCGCACCACGCAGCGCCGGCCGCCCTCGGCCGGGCGCGGCTCGTCCCACCACACCTCGACGCCGCCGGGCGTGCCGACCGCCTCCGCCCAGACCGGACGCTCGTCCACTCGGGCCACATCAACAGGACGAATAGTCATATATCACCAATTGCCGTCGGAAGGGGGGAGAGGGACCTCCGGCGGGTGGACGACGTACACGATTCCCCCGCTGCTGGAGCTTCTGAGCCAGACGTTCTCGAACGCCGCCCGCGGATACACCCGCCGCACGCTCCCGTCGTCGGGGGCGGCCGGGTCGCGGGCGATCACGTCGCCGGCGGCGGTGAAACCCGCGACGACCATGATGTGGCCACTGGTCGAGTAGCCGGCGCCGGGCAGCTCGGACTCCTTGAACGACTGCGAGGTGATCACCGGGATGCCCGCGGCGACGAACCGCTCCAGCTCGGCCAGCGACCGCAGCCGGGTGACGAACCCGTCCAGGCCGTACCGGCCCGCGTAGGCGACGTTGAACGGCCAGTTGCCGGTGCCCTGGTAGCTGTGGTCGTAGATGTCACGAGCGGCGTGGTCCACCGCCGGGCACGGGTCGCCGTCCGCCACCCAGGCCAGCTCGTCCCCGTCCGGGCCGCGCCCCCAGAAGTCGAGCACCATGGCCAGCGAGACCGGGCTGCACCACGACCCGCCGCCGCCGTCCCACTGCGGATGGTGGCCGTCGTGCGCGTGCTGCGACCTCGGCCGCACGTCCAGCTCCACGCCCCTGGCCGCGCCCGGCGCGCTGACCGGCACCGAACCGCGCCGGGGCACCGCCGAGGCCATCACGGCCAGCGAACGCACCCGCGCGCCCACGCCGTACAGCGTCACCCGCGCCTGGAACGCGACCACCGGCGCCTTGGCGACGAACGTGTCCACGGCCACGTCGCCCCCGGCGTCGCCCTGGCCGGGCAGCGAGGTGCGGTGGACGTCGGTGTCGCCCTCGGCCCAGCGGCCCATGACGTACCAGCCGGTCAGCGCGCCCGCCGAGGTCCGCGCCCGCAGCTCCACCTCCAGCCAGCCGCCCGCCGGGGCGTCGCCCGTCCACGAGCACACCAGCTCGGTCGCCGGAAACCCGATCAGCCGCTCGTCGCCGGTCCAGCGGGTGTACGGCCAGGCGCGCTCACCGTGCCCGAAAGGGTCGAGGTAGCTCGCGCGGCCGCTCTCGCGGTGCTCTCCGGGCGCGAAGCGGTGCAGACGGACGCGGCCCAGGTCGGCGGGCAACAGGGTGGCCACTCGCTTCATTGTGCTGCGTGCCGGTACAGGGCGCATCGGAAGGTTTACGTAATTGTCGGAGCACCCGTCTAGGGTCATGATCATGACGAATGCGGTGCAGGCGTACACCTACGCCGGGCCCTCCACACTGGCCGACGGCCACCTGGACCTGTCGACCTCGGGCGGCAGGGCCCTGGCCGGGCCACTGGCCCATCCCAGGTTCTTCAGCGGCCTGCTCACCCAGGCGGCCCCCGCCGCCGCCGGCCTGCTGGCCGTCGCCGACGTGGCGATGGCGCGCTATCACCAGCCGCGACCCGGCTGGACCCGCGACCCCGTGGTCACCTGCGACGGCGACCGGCTGCGCTTCGAGTCGTTCTCCGCCTGCGGCGGCGTCTACGCCCGCCTCGACGTGCTGGGCCCCGGCCTCGACGGCGACGTCCTCGACCGGGGCACCACCAACGTCGACGTCAACGGCCCGCTGCGCGAGGCGCTGGCCAGGATCGGCGGCCGGGACCCGCTGCACCTCGGCGTCGGCCCCGACGAGCTGACCGTCACCACCCTCGACGGCGCCGTGGTGGAGAAGAAGGTGCCGCTGCCCGCCCGCTGGCTGCGCGGCTTCGCCGAGGTCCAGGTCATCGCGGCCCGCTTCGACCTGCGCGCCGAACTCCCCGGGCCGCAGGCCGTCCGCTTCCTCCGCTCCCTGCCCAAACGCGCCTCCGCCGAGTTCTGGGCCGTGCCCGCCGGCCGCGACCTGCGCCTGTCAGCCGGTCCCGCCCCCGGCGCCGTCGGCGTCTCCGGCGTGGGCCGCCTCGCCACGCTGGCACCGCTGCTGCGCTTCGCCAAAACCCTGCGCGTGTACGCCCCCGCCGCGACCGGCGACCAGACCTCCAGCGCCTGGGAGCTGGAACTGCCCGGCATGCGGTACACCATCACGATCTCCCCGCGGACCTGGCGCGGCTTCTCCGGCGAAGGCGCCGTGCTCGACGACCTGTCCACCGACGAGGCCTCCGACGACGCCGACGTGGTGGGCATGCTGCTCAACTTCGAGCCCACCGTGGAGGTCGGCCTGCTCGCCGACCGCGCGGGCCTGTCCCCGCAGCGGGTGCGCGCCGCCCTCACCCAGCTCGGCACGGCCGGCCGCGTCGGCTACGACCTGTACGAGGCCGGGCACTTCCATCGGGAGCTGCCCTACGACCGGGACCACGTGGGCGAGCTCAACCCACGGCTCGCCGCCGCGCGGGCGCTCGTCGAGGCGGGAGCCGTACGGCTCGCGGACGGGACGGCCGAGGTGACCACCTCGGGCGGCGTGCGCACGGTGGCGCTGACCGACGGGTCGTGCACCTGCCCCTGGTGGTACGACCACCTGGGCTCGCGCGGACCGTGCAAGCACGTGCTCGCCGCCAGGATCGCGGCCCGGACGCGCACCGAGGTCTCCGCGTGATCGTCACCACCGGCCACGACCTGCCCGGCGGAGGCGGCCCCGCCCAGGAGCCGCCCGCCGGAGCCCTGCGCGGCCTGTCCGCCGGGGCTGACCGGGCGGACGCCTGGGAGCGCGTGCGCGAGGCGATCGACAGCGCCGACCTGGGCCGGGTGGCGGACGCCGTCGCCGTGCTCGACGGGCGAGAGCGGAAGGACGTGGCGGCCCGGCTGCCCGACTACCTGGAGGTCGCCGCGGAGACCTGGCACGGCGGCGACGACCCGGACACCTGGTGGGACACCGGCAGCAGGCTCGACGCCCTGCGACTGGCCGGAGCGGGGACCCTGGGCGGGGCGGCGGCCGTCGTCACCTGGCTCAACCGGCGCGACCTGCAGGGCTGGTGGCCGCCGGACGAGCCCGTCGACCTGTTCCTGCGCGTCCTCGCCTCCCGCCCCGACGCCTGGCTGGCCGACCTGGCCACCCGGCTCACCCTGCGCGCCCGCAACGGCCGCAACCGCAACCTGCCCCTGGCCCTCGCCCTGTTCCGCCGCACCGCGACGACCCCGCCCAGGTACGACCCGCTGGTGGTCGCCTGGGCCGCCGAGCCGCCCACAGGCGACCGCCACGCCGAGTCGCCCTCGCGCACCCGCGCCCAGGGGCGCGCCTACGCGTTGAGCCGTGACCCGCTGCTCGGGCACCTGCTGCCGCGACTGTTCGAGGCCGAAGGCGTGGGGCGGCAGCTTCGCGCCGAGCGGGCCGATCGGCTGGACGAGTCCGGCTGGCTGCACGGGCTGCGCACCCTGGCCGCGCAGGGCGTGGTGGCCAGGGCCGTGCTGCTCGACGGCTGCCTGGGGCGTTTCCTGCGTGGCGGCGCGGCCACCGACCTGCGCTTCTTCGCGCGGCTGCACGAAGTGCTCGCCCCCACCGCGGGCGAGGTGCGCGCCCGCGCCCGCGACTATGTGCGCCTGCTGCCCGTCGCCCCCGGCCCCGTCGCCGAGCTGGCGGCGAGCCACCTGCGACGGCTGCCCGCCCTGGAACCCGCCGAGCTGGCCGAGGCGCTGCACGGGCTGCTGTTCCGGGCCGAGCGCAAGCTCGTCAGCGCGGGGCTGAGCTGGCTCGACCAGGCCGCCCGCGAAGCCCGGGGCCACCTGGACGACCTCGCTCCCGCGCTCGCCCTGGCCTTCGCCTGCGACTCCTACGACGTCCAGGGCCGCGCCGTACGGCTGACGCTCAAGTACACCGCCCGCTTCACGCCCCGCGGGGCCGAGGCCATCCGCGAGGCCGTCGGCCTGCTGCCGCCCGACCTCGGTGAGGCCGTCGCCGCGGCCTTCGGCGGGGACGTGGCCCCCGAAGCCGAGCCGGACGAGTTCACCCCGCCGCCGCTGCCCGCACCGCCCGCCGCCGAGCCCTTCCCCGCGCCCGACCTCGACCCGGCGAGGTTCGTGGACCGGCTGTTCGACAGCTTCGACTGGCAGTCGCGCGAGCGGTGGCTGGCCGACTTCGTCCGCCTCGCCGCGACGGACCGGCCCGGCCTGCGCGACGGGCTGGCCGGACCGATGAACGGCGCCTTCCCCTCGCTGCACCACCAGCCGCAGTGGTTACGCGTCGACGACTGGCTGGCGGCCATGGCCAAGGAGATCCTCACCCCCGGCGCCGACCCGCCCGCCCACCGCTTACCCTGCCCGTCGCACGTCTCCCCGCCGCACCTGTTCCTCCTCCGGCGCCTCGCCGAGGCCCACGCCGCGCTGGAGGCGGGAACCCTGCCGCCCTACCTCCTGGCCACCCCCACCTCGGCCACCGGCCACCTCGACCCGGCCGAACTGGCCACCCGCCTGGAGGGCTACCAGCGGGCGGGCATCGAGGCCATGCCCGCCGACCTGCAGCAGGCCCTCCTCCGGCTGCCTCGCGCCACCGACCCTTCGGCGACGGCCCGCTGCGCGCGGCTGATCTCCCCGGCGGGCCGGACCGCCGCCCGGTGGATGAGCGAGGGCGGCCTGCCCGATCCGGTCGTGGGGGTGCGGTGGACGACCGAAGGCGCACAGGGGTCCCCTGCCGACGACATGGGCTCGCCGGCGGGGAGTCGCGGGGCGGTCCGGCTGGTTCCGGAGGTGAAGGCCGTGCCGACCGGGCTGGCGTTCATCGACGAACTGCTGGGAGAGACGCCCGCCTACCGGGCCGACGAGCACGGCGGCTACCTCGGGTGGTGGCCGGGGATCCTGCCCTCGCACCGTGAGGTCGTGGCCGCCCAGCTCACTCCGCATCTGCTGTACCAGTGGAACCGGCCGGGGGTCTATCCCGCGCACCTGCACGCGCTGGCCGCCGCCGGCGGGCCCGCGGGCGCCGCCGTCGCGCTGCTGCTCGGCTACCACCTCGCCCAGGCCCACCCCGACGAGGGCGTCGGCGTGCTGCTGCGGATGGCGGCTCGCGGCGACCTGCCCGCCGCCGACCTCGGCGACCAGCTCGCCCTGCTGGTCACCCGGACCTGGCTGCGGCCCGCCGACGTGCTGAACGCCCTCGACCGGGCGGCCCGCCGGGGGGCGTACCAGCAGGTGTGGACGGTGCTGGCCGGGCTGCTGCCCGTGCTGCTGCCGGGCGAGGGGGAGCGGGCCACCTCGGCCCACACCCGCGTCCTCGCCCTGGCCGCCGACGTCGCCCGCTGGTCGGGCGCCCGCGGTAGCCTCCCCCGGGTGGCGGAGCTCGCCTCCCGCAAGGGCTCGACCGTCGCCCTCCGCCACGCCCGCCGCCTGCACGCCTGCCTGACCGCCCCCTGAGAATCGCGGTAGGCCGACGGTCAGAGGTACAGGCCGGTCGGTTCGGCGCGGGCGGCCGGGGCGAGGGCGCGGCCGGCCTTGGTGGCGTACAGCTCCGCCAGGGTGGCGCCGCGGGGGTCCACCCCGTCGGACGAGCCGAGCCAGCGCGCCGCCTCCTCGCGGGTGAGCGGGCCGACCTCGATCTGGGCCAGGCAGCGGCCGGGGCGGACGATCGCCGGGTGCAGGGTGGCGAGATCCTCGTTCGTGGTGATCGCCACCAGCACGTCCCGCCCCTGACCCAGCAGGCCGTCGGTGAGGTTGAGCAGCCGGGACAGGCCCTGCCCGGTCGCAGCCTTCGCGCCGGAGCGGATCAGCTCGTCACAGTCCTCGAGCACCAGCAGCCGCCAGCGCGAGTCGTCCTGGTCGCCGTCGAACCCCACCGCCACCTCCATGAGGTAGCCCGGATTGTCGAACAGCCGCTCCGGATCGAGGACGCAGTCGACCTGGCACCAGTCCCGCCACGCCCTGGCCAGCGCCCGCAGCATGGTCGTCTTACCGGTGCCCGGCGGACCGTGCAGGAGCAGCAGCCGGCCGTTCACGTCGGCGGGGGTGACGGTCATCAGCGAGGTCAGCGCGTCGCGTACGCCCGAGGAGTAGTTGCCGCTGATCTCCCCCCACGGCGGCGAGGTGATCGGCTTCTCCGAGCGGACCGGGCCGTGCGGGCCGAGCCACCAGAAACCCATGTCGACGTGGTCGGCCTTGGGGGCGGGCTCGACCACGTCCTTGGTGCACTCCTCGAGCACCCTGCGGGCCAGTTCCTCGCTGACCGCGGTGACGCTGACGGTGGCCGTGCGGTTGCGGTGCCGTACCACCCTCGCAGTCCAGCCCTCGCCGCACACCAGCCGCGACTCCGACCCCTCCGACACATGGGCCGTACGCAGCAGCCTGCCGCCCTCGGGCATCAGCGTGGCGTCCGGCCTGACCCGCTCCAGGCTGGCCAGCCGCGACCACGGCTGCGCGCCGGTCGCGAACGGCGACAACGCCAGCGCGTCGATCACGTCGACGGCCGAGTCGGCGTCGTCCAGCCAGATGGTCATCGGCAACTCGTCGGGGGCCGGGAAGTGGACCTCCTTCAGTATGGACATGCGCTCCATGATCCGACGAGCGCCGCCCGGTGTCGAAGCATTTACCGCGCGTCCGTCTGGCGGTCCAGGCGTGGACGAGGGTGCCCTTCGGGAGCTTCGTAATCGCACAAATGATCGGTCTGATGGGTGTACGTTGTCCCGTTGATCAAGAGTGAATGCATTCGGGGAGGTTCAGCGGTGTCCAGGGTGACGCTTCGCGAGCGGCTGCGGTACTGGTTCGACAACACGCTGTCGAAGGGGACCGGCGCCCTGATCGGCTGGCTCGCCGTGGTGTCCGTCGCGCTGGTCGTCGTGGTGGCCCTGCTCACCGTCTGGCTCACCGACGAGCCCGAGGGCGCGGGCCTCGGCGAGGTGCTCTGGCTGTCGCTGATGCACGCCCTCACGCCCGGCAAGGTGGCCAGCGACAAGGGCACCGCCGGATTCCTCGCCGTCATGCTCGCCGGGTCGCTCGGCGGCCTGTTCATCGTCAGCATCCTGGTCGGCCTGCTCTCCACCGGCCTGCAGAAGAAGATCGACCGGCTGCGCCGCGGCCGCTCCAGGATCGTGGAGAACGGCCACACCGTCGTGCTCGGCTGGTCCGACCAGGTCTTCACCATCGTCGGCGAGTTGATCAAGGCGCACGCCAGCCAGCGCGGCTCGGTCATCGCCATCCTCGCCGACCACGACAAGCTGGACATGGAGGAGGAGATCAGGGAGCGGATCGGCGACACCGGCCGCACCAGGCTGGTCTGCCGTACCGGCCGGCCCACCGAGCCCGGCGACCTGGAGCTGATGAACCTCGGCTCGGCCCGCTCCGTCGTCGTCCTGTCGCCCGAGGGCGAGGACCCGGACGCGCACGTCATCAAGATCCTGCTCGCGCTGGCCAAGCGGAAGGGCGGCCACCCGCCGGTCGTCGCCGCCATCTCGGGCGCCAGGAACATGGCCGCCGCCCGCCTGGCCGGTGGTGGCGAGGTCCACCTCGTCGACTCCGACGACACCGCCGCCCGCCTGATCGTGCAGTCCTCGCGCCAGTCCGGCATGTCGGTGGTCTGCATGGACCTGCTGAACTTCGACGACGGCGAGATCTACCTGCGCGCCGACGAGTCGCTGATCGGCCAGACGTACGGCGAGGCGCTGCACGCCTTCAGGACCGCCACCGTCATCGGCCTGCGCCGACCCTCGGGCGTCGCGCTCAACCCGCCGATGGACACCGTGATCGCCCGCGGCGACCAGATCATCGTCATCGCCCACGACGACTCCCTCATCCACCTGGCCACCGACGCGCCCAAGCCGGACACCTCGGCCATGGTGACGGCCGAGCCGGCACCCCGCGCCGCCGAGCGCACCCTCGTCCTCAACTGGAACGGCCGCGCCGCGCAGATCGTCCGCTACCTCGACGGCTACGTCGCCGCCGGGTCCGTCCTGGACGTTGCCGCCGACCACCCCGAGGCCGGGAACGGCCTGGAGGGGCTGCGCAACCTCACGGTGAACGTCAAGGAGTGCGACACCACCGACCGCTACGCCCTCGAATCGCTCGGCGCCGGGCTGTACCAGCACCTCATCGTGCTGTCCGACGACCGGTTCAAGCCGCAGCACGCCGACGCCCGCACGCTCATGACGCTGCTGCAGCTGCGCGACATGCAGAGCGTGCTCGGCGAGCACTACTCGATCGTCAGCGAGATGCACGACGAGAACAACCGCGCGCTGGCCGAGGTGACCGAGGCCGACGACATCGTGATCAGCGACACCGTGATCGGCCTGCTGCTGGCCCAGCTCGCCGAGAACCGGCACCTGGCCGAGGTGTTCGGCTACCTGTTCGACTCGCACGGCTCGGAGATCTATCCGCGTCCGGCGGGCGGCTATGTCAGGTCCGGTCAGGAGGTCGGCTTCAGCACCATCGTCGAGTCGGCCCGCCGCCGCGGCGAGACCGCGATCGGCTACCGCCTGGCCTCGGGGCTGAACACCCCACCGCACTACGGTGTCGTACTAAATCCGGATAAGTCTGGGCGGGTTGCGTTGGGGGCGCATGATTCGGTCATCGTGCTCGCGGAGCGTTAGCGTTCCCGTGTGAGGACGATCGACTGGGTCGACGGCGCCATCGAGCTCGTCGACCAGACCCTGCTGCCCGACCGGTGCGTGATGCTGCGCGTCACCACCGTCGACGAGCTGATCGACGCCATCAGGCGCCTGGCCGTGCGCGGAGCCCCCGCGCTCGGCGTGGCCGGAGCCTTCGGCGTCGCGCTCGCCGACGGCGACACCGCCGCCATCGCCAGGCTGCGCGCCGCCAGGCCGACCGCGGTCAACCTGGCCTGGGGCGTCGACCAGGCCGCCGCCTGCCTGCCCCAGGGCCGGGACGCGGTCCTGGACCGCGCCCTGCGCGTCCGCGACGAGGACATCGCCGCCTGTACGGCCATGGGCGAGCGCGGTGCCGACCTGCTCGACGGCGACAGCCTGCGGATCATGACGATCTGCAACACCGGCGGCCTGGCCTGCGTCGAGCGCGGCACCGCGCTGGGCGTCGTCCAGACGCTGCACGAGCGCGGCCGGCTCGCCGAGGTGCTCGCCCTGGAGACCCGCCCGCTGCTGCAGGGCGCCAGGCTCACCACCTGGGAACTGGCCAGGATGGGCGCGCCGCACCGCCTGGTCGCCGACTCGGCGGGGCCGTACCTGCTGGCCCGCGGCGGGGTGGACGCCGTGCTCATCGGCGCCGACCGGATCGCCGCCAACGGCGACACCGCCAACAAGATCGGCTCCTACGCCCTCGCCCTCGGCGCCGCCCGCGCCGGCGTGCCGTTCATCGTCGTCGCCCCCGAGACCACCATCGACGCCGCCACCCCCTCCGGCGACCACATCGAGATCGAGGACAGGGCCGACCACGAGGTCGTCGAGATCCGAGGTGTACGGCTCGCGCCCGAGGGCACCAGAACCGCCAACCCGGCCTTCGACGTGACGCCGCACGACCTCATCACCGCGATCGTCACCGACAGGCGAGTGATCAGACCTTAAGACCAAAAAACGCAGTTCTTGTGTGCTGTCCGCACATCTCGGGTTACTCTCAGTTGTCAAATCGCCGACCCCCCGGAGTTCGTGGTGGCCATCGATCTCGTGTCGCGTCGCGACTGGCAAGCCCGTCCCCCCGCCGGTTCCTACACCCAGCTTGACTCCACCCACGGCGTCAAGGTCCACTACACCGGCGGCCGGGTCGACCCCGCGATCGTCGACGATCACGCCCTCTGCGTCGCCTTGGTGCGGTCCATCCAGAACTTCCACATGGACTCCAACGGCTGGCTGGACATCGGCTACACGATGGTGGCCTGTCCGCATCGGGAGGTCTTCGAGGGGCGCGGGTTGCACCACCTACCCGCGGCCAACGGGGCCGGGCTGAACGCCGGGCACTACGCCGTCCTCGGGCTGGTCGGCAACTCCGGGCTGGTGGAGCCGCCGGACGGGGTCCTGCACGGCATCCTGGACGCGATCCAGCACCTGCGGGAGAACGGCGGCGCCGGGCGCGAGATCAAGGGGCACCGGGACGGCTTCAACACCGACTGCCCGGGTGAGCCGCTCTACGCCTGGGTCAGGCGGGGCGCGCCCAGGCCGGGCGGGCAGGAGCCGCCGACGCCGAGCGTGCCCCCCTTCCCCGGCCGGTTGCTGAGGTTCCCGCCCGTCACGCGGGGCGAGGACGCGCGCACCTGGCAGAAGCAGATGAGCAAGCGCGGCTGGAGCATCACCGCCGACGGCGCCTACGGCAGCGACTCCCGCGAGGTGTGCCGCCGCTTCCAGCGAAACCAGGGCATCGACGACGACGGCGTCGTCGGCCCCACCACCTGGCGCCTCACCTGGGAGGCGCCGCTTCCCTAGCGCCGGACACCCGCCCCCGGAGCCCGGCGCCTGTCGGCGTCCGCTTACTATCCCAGGCATGAGACTGGCAGCGGACTTTCCGTCGACCACCCGGGATGATTGGCGAGCTTTGGCGCTCGGGGTGCTGCGCAGGTCGGGGGTGGAGAGCGAGGCGCCCGAGGTGGCCCTGGCCACCCACACCTACGACGGCGTCACCGTCGCGCCGCTCTACGACGCCTCCGACCTTCCCGACGACCCCGGGCTGCCAGGTCTGCCGCCGTACGTGCGCGGGGCGCGGGCCGCGCGGCACGGGTGGGAGGTACGCCAGCGGCATGCCGTACCCGATGCCGAGGCGGTGCTGGCCGACCTCGAGAACGGGGTCGGGTCGCTGTGGCTGGTGGTCGGGGACGGCGCCATCGGGGTCGGGGAACTGCCGAGGGTGCTCGACGGGGTGTACCTCGACCTGCTGTCGGTCACGCTGGAGGCGGGGGAGCGGACGCGGGAGGCGGCCGAGGCCCTGCTCGCGCTGGCCGGGGAGCGCGGCACCCCCCTCACCGGCAACCTCGGGGCCTCGCTGGCCAACGGCGTGGAGGCCGCCGAACTGGCCAGGCGGTGCGCCGGAGAGTTTCCCGGGTTGCGGGCGGTCATGGTGGACGCGACGCCGTACCACGACGCGGGCGCCAGTGACGTCGAGGAGCTGGGGTGCTCGATCGCGGACGGGGTCGCGCACCTGCGGCTGCTGACCGAGGCCGGGCTGACGGCCGGGGAGGCGCTGGGGCAGATCGAGTTCCGGTACGCGGCGACCGCCGACCAGTTCGCCACCATCGCCAAGCTGCGCGCCGCCCGCAGGCTGTGGGCCCGGGTCGCCGAGGTGTGCGGCGCCGCCGAGGTCCCGCAGGCGCAGCACGCGGTCACCTCCTCGGCCATGATGACCGCCCGCGACCCCTGGGTGAACATGCTGCGCACCACCCTGGCCTGCTTCGCCGCCGGAGTGGGCGGCGCCGACGCGGTCACCGTGCAGCCGTTCGACGCCGTGCTCGGGCTGCCCGACGCCTTCGCCCGGCGCATCGCCCGCAACACCCAGTCGCTGCTGATGGAGGAGGCGGGTGTCGGCCGGGTGATCGACCCCGCCGGAGGCTCCTGGTACGTCGAGCGCCTCACCGCCGACCTCGCCGAACGCGCCTGGGAGTGGTTCCAGGAGCTCGAGGCGGGCGCGTCCGCCGCCGAGCGGATCGCCGCGACCGGCGCCCGGCGCGCCGACGACATCGCGCACCGCCGCCGGCCCATCACCGGCGTGAGCGAGTTCCCCAACCTCACCGAGGCCCTCCCCGTCCGCGCCCCGGCGCCCGCCGGGCGGCCGGTGGCCCGCTACGCCGCGGAGTTCGAGCGGCTCAGGGACCTGGCCGACGCCCAGCCGGAGCGCCCCGCCGTGTTCCTGGCCACCATCGGCCCCGTCGCCGCGCACACCGCCAGGGCCTCCTTCGCCGCGAACCTCTTCCAGTCCGGCGGCTTCGCCACCCCCGACGCGGGACCCGGCACCGACCCCGACCAGATCGCCACCGCCTTCGCGATCAGCGGCTCCACCGTCGCCTGCCTCTGCTCCAGCGACCTGCTGTACGGCCGGCACGCCGAAGTCGTCGCCGCCGCGCTGAAGCGGGCGGGCGCCAGACGGGTATGGCTGGCGGGGAAGGGTGACTATCGGGGCGTGGACGCCACGCTGCACGCGGGCTGCGACGCGCTGCACGTCCTGCGCACCACCTTCGACGACCTGGGAGTGACCAAGTGACGGTGCCCGACTTCACCAACATCCCGCTGTACGGCGGCTCGCAGGCCGCACCGGACGCCGGGCGCTGGGCCGAGGCCGTGCGCGCGGAGACCGGGCGGGAGCCGGGCGAGCTGGTCTGGGAGACGCCCGAGGGCATCGGCGTGAAGCCGCTCTACACGGCCGCCGACCTGGACGGGCTCGACTTCCTGCAGACCTACCCGGGGGCGGCGCCGTTCCTGCGCGGGCCGTACCCGACGATGTACGTCAACCAGCCGTGGACGGTCAGGCAATACGCCGGGTTCTCCACCGCCGAGGAGTCCAACGCCTTCTACCGGCGCAACCTGGCCGCCGGGCAGAAGGGCCTGTCGGTGGCCTTCGACCTGGCCACGCACCGCGGCTACGACTCCGACCATCCGCGGGTGGCGGGGGACGTCGGCATGGCGGGCGTCGCGATCGACTCCATCCTGGACATGCGGCAGCTCTTCGACGGGATCCCGCTGGACCGCATGTCGGTGTCGATGACCATGAACGGGGCGGTGCTGCCGATCCTGGCGCTGTACATCGTCGCGGCCGAGGAGCAGGGGGTGGCGCCGGAGCAGCTCGCCGGGACCATCCAGAACGACATCCTCAAGGAGTTCATGGTCCGCAACACCTACATCTACCCGCCGGGCCCGTCGATGCGGATCATCTCCGACATCTTCGCCTACACCAGCGAGCGGATGCCGAAGTTCAACTCGATCTCGATCTCCGGGTACCACATCCAGGAGGCCGGCGCCACGTGCGACCTGGAGCTGGCGTACACGCTGGCCGACGGCGTGGAGTACCTGCGGGCCGGGGTGGCGGCGGGGCTGGACGTGGACGCGTTCGCGCCCAGGCTGTCGTTCTTCTGGTGCATCGGGATGAACTTCTTCATGGAGGTGGCCAAGCTCAGGGCCGCCCGGTTGCTCTGGGCCCGCCTGGTGTCCGGCTTCGGCGCCAAGAACCCCAAGTCGCTGAGCCTGCGCACCCACTCGCAGACCTCGGGCTGGTCGCTCACCGCGCAGGACGTCTTCAACAACGTGGTGCGCACCTGCGTCGAGGCGATGGCCGCCACCCAGGGCCACACCCAGTCGCTGCACACCAACGCGCTGGACGAGGCCCTGGCGCTGCCCACCGACTTCTCCGCCCGCATCGCCCGCAACACCCAGCTCCTGCTCCAGCAGGAGTCGGGCACCAGCAGGGTGATCGACCCGTGGGGCGGCAGCGCGTACGTCGAACGCCTCACCCACGACCTGGCCGAGAAGGCCTGGGCGCACATCCAGGAGGTCGAGGCGGCCGGCGGCATGGCCAGGGCGATCGACGCGGGCCTGCCCAAGCTGCGCATCGAGGAGGCGGCCGCCCGCACCCAGGCGCGCATCGACTCCGGACGCCAGCCGGTGATCGGCGTGAACAAGTACCGCCCGGACGCCGACGAGCCGATCGACGTGCTCAAGGTCGACAACTCGGCCGTGCGCGCCCAGCAGCTCGACAAGCTGCGCCGCCTGCGCGCCGGACGCGACGCCGGGGCGGTCGCCGACACCCTCGACGCGCTCACCAAGGCGGCCGGCGGCCTCGACGGCAACCTGCTCGCGCTGTCCGTGGACGCGGCCAGGGCCGGCGCCACCGTCGGCGAGATCTCCGACGCGCTGGAGCGCGTCTTCGGCCGGCACGCCGGCCAGGTCCGTACCATTTCCGGCGTGTACCGCGACGAGGCCGGCCCCGCGGAGGGCATCCAGCGGGTACGGCGAGCCTGCGCCGACTTCGAGCGCGCCGAAGGCCGCCGCCCGCGCATCCTGGTGGCCAAGATGGGCCAGGACGGCCACGACCGCGGCCAGAAGGTGATCGCCACCGCCTTCGCCGACCTGGGCTTCGACGTGGACGTCGGCCCGCTGTTCCAGACGCCGGAGGAGGTCGCCCGCCAGGCGGTCGAGGCCGACGTGCACATCGTGGGCGTCTCCTCGCTGGCGGCCGGTCACCTCACGCTGGTGCCCGCGCTGCGGGAGGCGCTGGCGGAGCTGGGCGTGCCGGAGGTGATGATCGTGGTCGGCGGGGTGATCCCGCCGGGCGACTTCGACGAGCTGCGCGCGGCGGGTGCCGCCGCGATCTTCCCGCCCGGCACGGTGATCGCCGACGCGGCCCTCGAACTCCTCACCGACCTGAGCGCCAGACTGGCGCACTGACCGGGCCCGGCCTCCGGGGATCGGCAGGCTGACGGCCACCGGCACGTTCCCGCCCGCTCCGCCAGGTGCTCGTCCGACGGGTGATGAGAGACTGTGTGGTCGCGAGACAGGAGGCGGCGTGCGATCGGTCGAGGACTACGTCGGAGGGGTGCGAGCCGGGGAGCGGGCGTGGATCGCGCGGGCGATCACCCTGGTCGAGTCGACCCGGGCCGACCACGTCGAGCTGGCCCAGCGGGTGCTCGTCGAGCTCACCCCGCTGGCCGGCCGCTCCCGCAGGGTCGGCATCTCGGGCGTGCCCGGCGTCGGCAAGTCCACCTTCATCGACGCGCTCGGCACCCGCCTGACCGGCGAGGGGCACCGCGTCGCCGTCCTGGCCGTCGACCCCTCCTCCACCAGGACCGGCGGCAGCATCCTCGGCGACAAGACCCGCATGTCCCGCCTGGCCGTCGACCCGCACGCCTTCATCCGCCCCTCGCCCACCTCCGGCACCCTCGGCGGGGTCGCCCAGGCGACCAGGGAGGCGATGGTGGTGGTCGAGGCGGCCGGCTACGACATCGTGCTGGTGGAGACCGTCGGCGTCGGGCAGTCGGAGACGGCGGTCGCCGACATGGTCGACACGTTCGTGCTGCTCAGCCTGGCGCGCACCGGCGACCAGCTGCAGGGCATCAAGAAGGGCGTGCTGGAGTTGGCCGATGTGATCGCGGTCAACAAGGCCGACGGCGAGCACGAGCCCGCCGCCCGCAAGGCGGCCAGGGAGCTGGCCGGCGCGCTGCGCATGCTGCGCTCGGAGGGCAGGCCGCCGCCGGTGCTGACCTGCAGCGGCCAGACCGGCGACGGCCTCGGCGAGCTGTGGTCGCAGGTCGTCGCCCACCAGGAGCGGATCGACGTCGCGGCCAGGCGCCGGGGCCAGCAGGTGCAGTGGACCTGGACCCTGGTTCGCAACCGCCTGCTCGCGGCCCTGCGCGAGAATCCCGAGGTGGCCGCGATCACCGCCGAGGTGGAGCGCGAGGTGCTCGACGGCGCGCTCACCCCGGCCCTGGCGGCCGACCGGCTGCTGGCGGCGTTCAGGCTGCCCTGAGGACAACGATTGTCCGTAGCTGAAGGGCCCCATTGCATCAGAAGGTGAAAAATCATCACCTGTGACCTCGCGGCCGGCAGGCGGGGCGGATGGTGCGTGCCACGATGCGCGCATGTGCGACGATCAGATGGCGCCCGAGCCGGTCGCGGGGGCGCTGCGAGAGTACGGGAAGTTGCTCGCCGAGCACGGCATCACCTGGGGCGAGCCGGAGATCTTCTATGTGAAGCTGTTCGCGGTCCGCCGGGTGATGCCCCCGGAGCTGCGCGACCGCTTCTGGGCACTGGTCTTCCAGCGGCTGACCGAGCGCCATCCCGGGGCGACCGCGATGGAGCTGGGGGACCGGCTGGCCGAGCCCGACTACCACGAGGTGCTGCGCGACACCCTCGACGGCCGCCTGCCGGGGGCGATGGCGGCGCTCCGGCTCACCGAGGACGGGCCGCGCCTGGAGGGCGCGCCGCAGGCCGTACTCGAACCGGACGGCGCCCTGCCGCGCCTGGCGCTGCTGGTGGACTCCTCGCGGGCGGTCCCCGCCGTGGTGGAGGTCGAGGGGCGCCGGCGGGAGGTGCCCGCCGGCGGGGCGTGGCTGACGGAGGTGGCCCTCGACGGCAAGCTCGCCGTCGACGGTGAGCGGGTGTCCCTGGCGGGGCTGGGCAGGACGGTGCCGAGGTCCAGGGTCAGGCTGCGCGCGGGCTTCCCGTGCCGCTGGAGCGTGGTGGGCGCCGACGGCCGGGGCTGGTTCCCCGAGGGGGTGCCGCACAAGCACGACTACCACGGCGTGCCGTACTTCCACGGCGACGACCTGCTGGTCGACGTCCCCGCTGAGGCGCTGACCGTCACGGCCGCCAGGGGCATGGACTACGACCAGGCCCAGACCGCGATCCTGCCCGAGGCGGGCGTGGAGCACCTGGTACGGCTGGCGCCGCCCCGGCTGCGCGACCCGGCGGCCGACGGCTGGTACGGCGGCGACATGCACGTGCACCTGAACTGGGCGGGCGACATCGTGGCCGCCCCCGAGCTGGCCTCGGCCGTCCAGCACGGCGAGGACCTGCACGTGCTGAACCTGCTGGCCGGCAACGTCTCGGGCGCCCGCGTCTATGACCGCGAGGCGCTGGAGCACTGGGCGGACGCCGACCTGCCCTGGTCGGACGCCGCCCACCTGGCCAGGGTGGGCGTGGAGTACCGCAACGACCTGCTCGGCCACGTCTACGCCTTCGCCCCCTCGGCGCCCCCGGCCCGCTTCCACACCGGGTTCGCCGGCGACGCCGACTGGCCGCCGAACAGCGTGGGGCTGGAGGAGCTGCGCGGGCTCGGCGCGGTGCTCGGCTACAGCCACCCGTTCAGCGTGGACATGACCGACGACGACCCACCGGACGAGCTGTTCGAGGTGGTGGCGCGCAACTGCGCGGCCCGCGAGATCGTCGCCGACGCCGCGCTCGGCCTGGTCGACAGCCTCGACGTGCTCAACCACAGCTCGATCAGCGGCACCGCGCTCATTTACCGGCATCTGGTCGGCGCGGGCAACCGCCTGGCCGTCACCGCCGGTACCGACACGATGATCTCCTTCACCCGCCTGGACTCCCAGTCCAGCCCGCCGGGGTGGGCGCGCGTCTACGCCAAGGTGGACGGCCCGCTGACCGCCCGCGGCTTCGCCCAGGCCGTACGGCGGGGCCGGACGTTCGCCACCACCGGCCCCTGGCTGGAACTCGCCGTGAACGGCCAGGGTCCCGGCGCCGTCATCGACACCCGGCCCGGCGACCGGATCGAGATCACCGCCACGGTGACCGGCCCCGAGGTGTCGGAGCTGCGGCTGCGGACCGCCGACGGCGTGCTGCTGGCCACCGGGGACGGGCGGGCGAGCGCGGAGTTCGTCGCGGGCGAGCCCACCTACGTGCTCGCCGAGGCGCTGGGCGGGCCGCATCCGCGCACGATGACCGCGGAGAGCTTCGCGATGACCAGCCCGGTCTACGTGAACGTGGCGGGCCGGCCGGTGGCCAGGGAGGCCGACGTGCGCTTCTGCCTGGCCTGGCTCGACGGGCTGGAGGAGCTGATCAAGCGGCACGCCAGGTTGCGCACCCGCCGCCAGCTCGCCGACCACGTGGACGTGCTCGACCGCGCACGGGCCGTCTACCGGGAGCGGCTCGGCTGACCGCCGCCCTCGTGTGTGAGGGGAACCCACCCGGCGGAGGAATGGTGCGCAAGGGGCAGGTGGTCGCATATCAGGGGCGCTGATCGGGCAGTATCGCTCGTATGCGGCTGAGAGCACATCTGAACAGGCTGGACAAACGGCTGTTCGCCGCCGTGGCGGACGCGCACCTGCCGGGCCTCGAACGCGTGCTGCCCAAACTGTCGCGGGTGGCGGACAACGCGCTGCTGTGGGCGGGGGTGTCCGGCGCGTTCGCGCTGAGCGGGCGCAGGGACCTGCGCCGGGCCGCCACCAGAGGACTGCTCGCCATCAGCCTGGCCGGCCCGCTGGTCAACCTGGTCGGCAAGCAGTTCTTCGGCCGCAACCGCCCCGTCGCCGACACCCTGCCGCTGGGCAGGCTCCTCACCACCCCGCGTTCGCTGTCGTTCCCCTCGGGGCACTCGGCCAGCGCCGCCGCCTTCGCCGCCGCCGTCTCGCTGGAGGCGCCCGCCAGGTTCGCCGCGCCCGTCGCGCTGCTCGCCGCCGCCGTGTGCTTCTCCCGCGTCTACACCGGCGTGCACTACCCGGGCGACGTGCTCGCCGGGATCGCGATCGGCGTCGCGACCGGGCTGATGACCCGGCGCGTCTGGCCGGAGGCCACCGAGGCGGGCCGGGCCCGCGCCTCCACCACCGCGCCGCTCGCCGGGCTCGACCCCGGCGGCGAGGGCCTGGTCGCGGTCGTCGACCCCGGCACCGACCCGGCCGCCGACGCGCTGCGCGACGCCTTCCCGCGGGCGGAGGTCGTGGAGGCGGCCGCCGACCTGGGCGCGACCGTCCGCGAGGCGGTGGGCAGGGCCAAGGTGCTGGCCGTCGCGGGCGGCGACGGCACCGTCAACCGCGCCGCCCAGGAGGCGCTCGAACACGACCGGCCGCTGCTGGTCGTCCCGGCGGGCACGCTCAACCACTTCGCGGGCGAGCTCGGCATCGACGATCCCGCCGAGGCGGTGCGCGCCTACCGGTCCGGCGACCTGGTCGCGGTCGACGTCGGCGAGGTCGCGGGCCGGATCTTCGTGAACAACGCCAGCCTCGGCGTCTACCCGGCGCTGGTGGACCGCAGGGAGGCCAGGCAGCGGCGGATCGGCAAGTGGCCGGCGCTGCTGTGGGCGCTCGCCGAGGTGCTGGGGCCGGAGGCCAGGCCGCTCGACCTGGTCGTGGACGGCGTGCCGTACCGGGCGTGGCTGCTGTTCGTCGGCAACTGCCGTTACGAGTCGCGCGGCGCGGCGCCGGTGCGGCGCCGGCGCCTGGAGGACGGCGTGCTGGACATCCGGCTGCTCACCGCCGCGCGCCGGCTGCCGCGCCTGCGCGCGTTCGGCACGGTCCTGGCGAGCCGCCTCGGCGTCTCCCGCCACTACCGCCAGTGGCAGGCCGACACCCTGCGCGTCGCCACCCCTTCCGGCACGGTACGGCTGGCGCACGACGGCGAGACCTTCACCGCCACCGGGGACGTGGTCTTCACCAAGCGCCCCCGCGCCCTGCACGTGTTCAGATGATCGACCCCCGGTAGAAGGCGTCGAGGGTCTCGCGGTGGCGCTCCTCGACGACCTTGCGCTTCACCTTGAGGCTGGCCGTCAGCTCCCCGGTGTCCACGGCGAAGTCCGCGTCCAGCACCGCGAAGTCCTTGATCGTCTCGTAGCTGGCCAGCTCCGCGTTGACCTGCTTGACCGCCTTGAGGATCTCCTCGCGCATCCGCGGCTCCGCGCTGAGCGAGACGGCGTCGTCCGGCAGCCCCTCCGAGCGCGCCCACGGCCCGGCCACGTCCATGTCGAGGGTGACCAGCGCGGTGCAGAAGTTGCGCCGGTCGCCGTGCACGAACACGTGCGACAGGTACGGGCAGGCGGCCTTGATCCGGCCCTCGAGGTGGGTGGGCGCGACGTACTTGCCGCCGGAGGTCTTGATCAGCTCCTTCTTGCGGTCGGTGATCCGCACCCGCCCCCGGTCGTCGAGTTCGCCGATGTCGCCGGTGTGTAGCCAGCCGTCCGTCAGCGCGTTCGCGGTGTCCTCGGGCAGGCCGTGGTAGCCGCGCATGATGCCCCGGCCGCCGAGCAGGATCTCGCCGTCCTCGGCGATACGCACCTCCACTCCGGGCAGCGGCTGCCCGACGCTGCCGAAGGAGACCGCGCCGGGCCTGTTGAGCACGCTGCCCGCCGAGGACTCGGTCAGGCCGTAGCCCTCCAGGATGGTCAGGCCGGCCGCGTCGAAGAACTCCGCCATCTCCAGCGACAGCGGCGCCGAGCCGGAGATGAAGTAGCGGATCCGGCCGCCGAAGCGGGCGCGCAGCTTGGCGAAGACCAGGCGGTCGGCCAGGGCGTACTCGACCCGGGTGGTCAGCGGCAGGGAGACGCCGCGCTGGCGGGCCCGGCTCACCCGGAGGCCGGTGCGCTTGGCCCACTGGAAGATCCGCAGCTTGGCCCCGCCCTCGCGCTGCACGGTCCCGGCGACGGTGTTGTGGATCTTCTCGAAGATGCGCGGCGCGGCGGCCATGATGGTCGGCCTGAGCTCGCCCAGATTGTCGGCGATCTTGTCCAGGCGGCCGTCGATCGCGGTGGTCACGCCGAGGTCGATCATCGCGATCTCCAGCAGCTTGCCGAAGGAGTGCGACAGCGGCAGCCACAGGAAGTGCAGGTCGTCCTCGCGCAGCAGGCCGATCTCGCGGATCGCGTTCGCGGTGAACAGCCAGTTGTCGTGGGTCAGCTCCACGCCCTTGGGGCGGCCGGTGGTGCCCGAGGTGTAGATCAGCGTGGCCAGGTCGGCCGGGCCGATCGCGTCGACCATCGCGTCGTGGTCGCCTTCGCCGCGTACGTCGTCCAGCCTGAGCACCCAGCCGTCGTCGGAGGCCTGCCCGTCGATCACCAGGACGTGCCGGACGTCCTTGATCTGCTCGCGGACCGAGCGCAGCTTGGCCACCTGCTCGTCGTTCTCGGCGATGACGAGCGTGCTGCCGGAGTCGGCGATGACGAACGCGCACTCGGCGGCCGTGTTGGACGGGTAGACCGCGCTGGTCGCCGAGCCCGTGGAGAGCACCGCGAGGTCGGCCACGATCCACTCCAGGCGGGTGGAGCTGATCAGCGACACCCGGGTGTCGCGGCCCGCCCCCAGCTCGGCCAGGCCGAGCGCCAGGACGCGGACCCGCTCGCCGATCTCGCGCCAGGTGTACGACGTCCACCCGTTCTCCGTCGGCACCCGGTAGGCCTCGGCGTCGGGCGTCTGCCTGATTCTGTCGCGCAGCAGCGCGGGGATGCTGGACACGCCTGACCTCCGGGGGTGGGTGACACTTGGTGTGACTCTAAGACGAACTCCCTGCTCCAGGGAAGGGAGATCGTCCGGAGGTGGGGGGTTGCCGGGGAGGGTGGCGGTGAATATAGTGAGCCGGTCTTGTCGCCGACCCCATGGGGGCTGTCAGTGAGGTTCTGAGGTTGCGGGCACCGCGCCGTTCCGCCCTGTCCTGGGCACGTGCGCATGCTAACCGGCCTCAGTGAGCCTCTTTCGGCGCACGTCAGCGGTGTTTCCCGCAGAAGTCACGAATTTCGGGACCTATGTGACGGGAGCCGCCTTCATGTCATTTTCCATCGTCGTCGACCACGTGTCCTACGCCTGGCCCGACGGCACCGAAGTCATCAAGAACCTCGACGTCGCCTTCGGCGGCGGCCGTACCGGGCTGATCGGGGTCAACGGGTCGGGCAAGTCCACCCTGCTGCGGATCATCGCCGGTGAGCTCCGGCCGCGCACCGGCTCGGTCAGCGTGCTGGGGGAGGTCGGGTACCTGCCGCAGGATCTGCCGCTCGGCGCCGGCCGTACGGTCAGCGACCTGCTCGGGATCACCGCCACGCGGGCCGCCCTGCACGCCATCGAGGGCGGCGACGTCGCCGAGGAGCACTTCACCACGGTCGGCGACGACTGGGACGTCGAGGAGCGGGCGCGGGCCGAGCTGGACCGGCTCGGGCTCACGGACGTCGGCCTGGACCGCACGGTCGCCACGCTGTCCGGCGGCGAGAGCGTGATGGTCGGGCTGGCCGCGCTGTTCCTGCGGCGGCCCGACGTCATCCTGCTCGACGAGCCCACCAACAACCTCGACCTGGACGCCCGCCGCCGGCTGTACGCCGCGGTGTCGTCGTGGCCGGGCGTGATGGTGGTGGTCAGCCACGACCGGGAGCTGCTCGACCGGGTCGACCAGATCGCCGACCTGCGCGACGGCGAGGTGCGCGGCTACGGCGGCAACCTGAGCGCCTACGAGGAGGTCCTGGACGCCGAGCGGGAGGCCGCCGAGCGGATGGTGCGCTCCGCCGAGGGCGACGTGCGGCGCCAGCGCCGGGAACTGGTCGAGGCGCGCACCAAGCTCGATCGGCGGGTCCGCTACGGCGACAAGATGTACGCCACCAAGCGCGAACCGAAGATCGTCATGCAGGAGCGGAAGCGGCAGGCCCAGGTGTCGGCCGGCAAGCACCGCACCATGCACGAGGAGAAACTGGAGGAGGCGCGTGACCGGCTGACCGAGGCCGAGCAGGCCGTGCGCACGGACGCCGAGATCCGCGTCGACCTGCCGGAGACCGAGGTGCCCGCGGGCAGGACCGTCCTGACCTACCCGCTCCCGGCGGAGGCGGGCGAGTTCGTGGTGCGCGGGCCCGAGCGGATCGCGGTGCGCGGGCCGAACGGCTCCGGCAAGACGACGCTGCTGCGGCGGATCGCCGGTGAGCTGGAGTCGGCGGCCAGGGTACGGGTTCCGGTGCGGTACCTGCCGCAGCGGCTCGACGTGCTCGACGACGCGCTCAGCGTCCTGGACAACGTGCGCGCGCTCGCGCCCGCCGCCTCTGTCAACGAGGTGCGCGCCACGCTGGCCAGGTTCCTGTTCCGGGGGGCGAGGGTCGAGCAGCCGGTGGGCACGCTGTCCGGCGGCGAACGGTTCAGGGCGACGCTGGCGGCCCTGCTGTCGGCGCGGCCCGCGCCGCAGCTGCTCCTGCTCGACGAGCCGACCAACAACCTCGACCTGGCCAGTGTCCGCCAGCTCACCCAGGCGCTCAACGCCTACCGGGGGGCGCTCGTGGTGGTCAGCCACGACGAGCCGTTCCTGCGGGAGCTGGGCATCACCAGGTGGGGGCGGGTCGATCGGGACAGCGGGCTGACCGCATCAGATTGACGGGAAGGATCAACCGGGCGATAGTGTGGCAGATGGCTGTCCCCCGGTTGATTTCGTGCGCCCTGGCGCTGGCGACGCTCACGCTGAGCGGATGTACGACGACGCTCGATGTGCGCTCGGGCGGTCAGCCCGTCGCCACCGGAGTCGCGGGACCGGGCGCGTCCGCCGCCAGCCCCGCGCCCGTCGTCACGGCCGACCCCACACCCACGACGCTGACCGCCGACGCCTACGGCGAGCGGCTCGGGGCGCTGGCCGGCCCGGTGGGCAAGGCGCTCACCTCGGTGGGCGGCGCCCGTACGGTCAAGACGCTCGGCCAGCGGCTGGAGCGGGCCGAGGAGGCGCTGCGCGAGGCGGCCGTCGGGCTGGAGGTTCTCGCCCCGCCCCCGGAGGTCCAGGTCCAGCACGCCGCCTACGTCGCGGGCCTGCGCGAGCTGTCCGTCGAACTGGGCACCACCAGGGGCAAGCTGAGTGGACGCGAGGTCTGCACCGCCTCCGGCGTCTTCGACGACCTCGCGGGCCCGCTGAAGACGCTCGACGCGGCGGGGGAGACGCTCGAGCGGATGGGCGGCCACCCGGCCGACGTGGTCGCCGCCAAGGTCGGCGCGAAGCAGAACCGACGACTGCCGAACGGGCGGTTCATCCGCGGCGAACGGCGCAGCGGGCGCGGCTCACTGAAGATCCACAACGGCGACAAACGCGACTCGGTCGTCACCGTGATGCGCGGCGGCATCAAGGCGTTCTCGGTGTACGTGCGCAAGAAGTCGCGGTTCAAGGTCAGCGGCGTGCGCGACGGGAACTACCGCGTCTACTTCACCCACGGCGTGGACTGGGACGCCAGGGCCAAGGCGTTCACCAGGAACTGCCGCTTCGAGCGGTTCGAGGACACGGTGCGGTTCAAGACCACCTACACCGCCACCCAGGTGCGCTGGCACGACTGGCAGATCACCCTGCACAGCCTGGTCGGCGGCAACGCCCCGACCAAGGACGTGGACCCGTCGGAGTTCCCCGGCTGAGAACGCGCGGAAGGGCCACGACCTGGCGGGTCGTGGCCCTTTTCCATGGAATCAGGACGAGAACAGCATTCCCATGAAGCTGTCCTTACGCCGGTGGCCGTAGTGGTGGCCGCCGTGCGGAGCCCCCCAGGCGGGCGCGCCGTGCGCCGGCGGCGGCGGGGGAGCGGCGTGCTGGGTCGACGACCACTGCGACTCCATCCGGGTCAGCGTCTCCAGCTCGCCATAGTCCAGGAAGATCCCTCGGCAGTTCTCACACTGCTCGATGTGGACCCCGTTGCGCTCGTACGTCCGCATGTTGCCGCGGCACTTGGGGCACTGCATCAGGCTGATCTCCTTGCCCTTGGCTGTTTGCCTCAATCTAGAACCTACTGCGTGCGTCACTATGTCAGCCGATGGTGAAGGCCGACAATCCTGCCGCACGCCTCGATCAACGAATGCTCCACCTCGTCCAGTTCCCGGCCGTCCCGGTCGGCGTTGGCGACGGCGACGGCGGCCAGTTGCACGGTGAGCGCCCTGGCCGGCAGGTCGAGTCGCTCCCAGGGGTCGCCGGGGCCGAGCGCGGGCCCGCCGGAGGCCAGGTAGGCGCCCAGGAAGCGCTCCCAGACGGCCGGTTCCAGCAGCCCGGCGGCGAACCAGGCGGCGGGCCTGGCCAGGTCCCACGCGGGGTCGCCGGTGCCCAGGTCGTCGATGTCGATGAGCAGCCACTGCCCCCGGTGCACGAGCTGCCCGAGATGCCAGTCGCCGTGCGCCGGCAGCCCGGTGGCGTGACTGGGCGGCGCGGGCTCGGGCAACTCGGCGAAGGTGCGCCGGATCAGCCCCTGAACCGGCCCGTCGCCCGGCATGCGGGCCACCGCCCGCGCCACCCGCGCGGGCCCGGCGGCGGGCGGCAGAGGCGGCAGTATCGTCAGCGGTACGGCATGCAGCCGGGCCAGCAGCCGCGCCCCCTCCTCCCACGGCGCCGTCTCGGGCGCGTCGTGGGCGACGGGACGCCCCGCGGGCCACACGGTGACCAGCCGGTCGCCGACCACCTGCACCTCCGGGTCGAGCGGGGCCAGCAGCACGCCGGTCAGCGAGGCCGCGGCGGCGGCGCGTAACCGCAGGCGCAGCGGACGCTCCTCGTCGCGTGCCGAGTGCGCCTTGACGACGACCTCGCCGCGCCGCATCACCACCACGTCGGTTCTGGTCGGGTGCAGGACGGGGGAGCCCTGCCCGCCGTAGGCCGCGGCGACGCGTGCCAGCTCTTCCTGGAGATCCACGGGGCCAAGACTAGGCTCTGTTGGCATGAGGATGGGCTTCGCCGTACCCGTGTCAGGGCCTTGGGCCACCCGCGACAACCTGCGCGTGATCGCCACGCGGGCCGAGGAGCTCGGCTATCACGAGGTGTGGACCTTCCAGCGGCTGCTGTACCCGGTGGGGCACGCGATGGGGCCGACCTATCGCTCGGTGCTCGATCCCGTCGTCACGTTGTCCTACCTGGCGGGGCTGACCGGGAGGATCGGGCTGGGGGTGGCGGTGGTCAACGCCTTCGAGCCGCCGGTGCTGCTGGCCAAGCAGCTCGCCTCGCTGCAGCAGGTGTCCGGCGGGCGGGTGACGGCGGGTGTCGGCCTCGGCTGGCTGCCGGAGGAGTTCGAGGCGTCGGGGCTGGCCTTCGAGCGGCGCGGCAGGCGCGGCGAGGAGTTCGTCGAGCTGCTGCGCAAGTGCTGGACCGACGACGTGGTGGAGCACCGCGGCGAGTTCTACCAGGTGAGCGCCTCGCACCTGGATCCGAAGCCGGCGCCGGTGCCGCCGGTGCTGCTCGGCGGCGGGGCCGAGAAGGCGTTGCGCCGGGCGGGCCGGATCGCGGACGGCTGGGTGAGCGCGAGCCGCGAGGACCTGGCCGGCATCGACGAACAGATCTACATTGTAAAGGCGGCGGCCCGGGAGGCCGGGCGCGACCCCGAGGCGCTGCGGATGGTGTGCCGGGGCGTCACCCAGGTGCGCGACTCGACCGGCGGGCCGCCGCTGACCGGCACCTACGACAAGATCCGCCGCGACGTCGCGGCGCTGGCGGCGAAGGGTGTCACGGAGGTCTTCCACGACCTCAACTTCGACCAGGAGATCGTCACGGCCGCCCCGGAGGAGGCCCTCCAGCGGGCTCTGGAGGCGCTGGAGGAGCTGGCCCCCGGCAGGATGTGAGATCGGAAGGACCAAAGCCCCGCACACGCCCGGAGTGAGCCCGTGCGGGGCCGATTCCTACGTCGTCGCCAGGCGCAGGGCCTCGGCGGCGACGGCGTGGCGCAGCTCGCGGATGCCGGGGCGGCCGCGCAGCGGGTGGACCGCGTTGGTCAGCAGCACGACCGTCAGCCGCGTGGCCGGGTCGACGACCAGCGACGTGCCGGTGAACCCCGAGTGCCCGAAGGCGTCCCGCAGCGGCCCCACGATCGCCGGATCACCGATCCGTACCCCGAGCCCGTGCCGGAACGGCGCGCCCGAGCCCCCCTGGTCGCGCACCATCTCCGCCACCGTCTCCGGCCGCAGGACGGGCCCGCCCCCGGTGCGCAGCGCCTCACCGAAGCGCAGCACGTCGTCGGCGGTGGAGAAGAGGCCCGCATGCCCGGCCACACCGCCGAGGCCGTACGCGGTCTCGTCGTGCACCTCGCCGCGCACGGCGGCCGAGCCCGGCCGCTCGGGCTTGAACTCGGTCGCCGCGACACGCCCGGCGAGCGCGGCGGCGGGACGGTAGCAGGTGTCGGCCAGGCCGAGCCTCGCGGTCACCCGCTCGCGCACCAGCACGTCCAGCGGCGCCTGCCCGGCGAGCTCGGCGACCCTGCCCGCGGTGACCATGCCGACGTCGGAGTACAGGTAGTCCGCGCCGACCGGGGAGGTGGTCGGCGTGGTGAGCATCGCCCGCATCCTGGCGGCGAGCACGGACGGCCCCTCGCCGGGGATCTCCAGGTCCACCCGACGGGTGGGCTGCAGGCCCGCCGTGTGGGTGAGCAGGTGCTTGAGTGTGATGGCGGGGGAGTAGCCGGGCAGCCAGGCGGCGACGGGCGCGTCCAGGCTGAGACGGCCCTCCTCGGCCAGCGAGAGGACCACGGCGGTGGTGAACAGCTTGCTGATCGAGGCCAGGTCGAAGAGGGAGTCGCGGCGGGCGGCGGGCCGCTCGCCGAGCAGCCGTTCCCCCGCGTCGGCGTAGCGCTCCAGCTCGCCGGCCACGCCGGAGGCGGCGACCGCTCCGTCCACGGCGATCACGGCGACGGCGGCGGAGCAGACGGCGGGGACCGCCGCCGCGAGGATCTCGTCGAGCCTGCCGGACACGCTCAGCTCCCGTTCACCTGATCGAGCGCGTCGCCGAGCCGCTCCCCGTGCGACTCCAGCAGGGCCCTGGCGCCGTCGGCGTCGAGACCGTGCTCGATCATCAGCACGGCGGTCTTGGCCTGGCCCCCCGCGGCCTCCAGCGCCTCCTGGGCACGCTCCAGGCCCGCGCCGGTGATGCCGGCGACCATCCGCGCGGCCCGCCCGGCCAGCTTGGCGTTCATCGCCGACATCTCGATCATCTGGTTCCCATAGGTACGGCCCAGCTTGATCATCGAAATCGTGGAGATCATGTTCAGCACCAGCTTCTGGGCGGTGCCCGCCTTGAGCCTGGTCGAGCCGGTCACCACCTCGGGGCCGACGATCACCTCGATGCCGTGCCCCGCGGCCTCCGAGAGCGGGGTGTCGGCGTTGCAGGAGAGCCCGGCGGTCAGCGCGCCGCGTCGCGCGGCCTCGGTGACCGCGCCGATCACGAACGGCGCCCTGCCGCTGGCGGAGATGCCCACGACCGAGTCGAGCGGGCCGACCTCCAGGGCGGCGATGGCCGCGGCGCCGGCCTCGGAGTCGTCCTCGGCGCCCTCCACCGAGCGGGTGAGCGCGGGCGGCCCGCCGGCGATGATGCCCTGGACCAGCTCGGGGTCGGTGCCGAAGGTGGGCGGGCACTCGGAGGCGTCCAGGACGGCCAGGCGGCCCGAGGTGCCCGCGCCGACGTAGAGCAGCCGCCCGCCCGAGTCCATGCGGGCGGCGATGGCGTCGATGGCGGCGGAGATCTGCGGGATGGCCACGGCGACCGCGACCGGCACGGCCGCGTCGGCGGCGTTCATCAGGCGGGCGATCTGGGCGGTCGACAGCCGGTCGATCTGGCTGTAGCGCGGATCGCTCTGTTCCGTGGACAGCTCAGGTAGTGGATCAATCATGTCGCTAATTTCCGCCTTCGATTTCTCTTTTGCAAATTATCTTCAGACAATGGGGGACATGTCACACGTAAGAACTGGAGCGGAACGGCTTGCCGCCGACCCGGGGCTCCTCCCCGGCGACCGCGTCGGACTGATCTCCAACCCCACCGGCGTCCTGCCGGACCTGACACCCACCCTCGGCGCGCTGCGCGCCGCGGGAGTCCCGCTGACCGCGCTGTTCGGCCCCGAGCACGGGATGACCGGCACCGCCCAGGCCGGCTTCAGCGAGGGCGACCGCATCGACCCCGCCACCGGGTTGCCCGTCTTCGACACGCACTTCAAGGACGGCGAGGTCCTCGACGAGGTGGTGGCCGCCTCCGGCGTCGACACGCTGGTGTTCGACATCGCCGACATCGGCACCCGCTTCTACACCTACGTGTGGACGATGTACGACCTGCTCGCCTCCGCCGCCCGGCTCGGCCTGCGCTTCGTCGTGCTCGACCGGCCCAACCCGCTCGGCGGCCTGGTCACCGAGGGCCCGCTGCTCGACCCGGCGTTCGCCAGCTTCGTCGGCAGGGCGCCGATCCCCGTCAGGCACGGGTTGACGGCGGGGGAGCTGGCCTTGTTCGTCAACCGCTCGCTCGGCGCCGACCTGCGCGTGATCAAGGCCGAGGGCTGGCGCAGGGAGATGCGATTCGCCGAGACGGGACTGCCGTGGGTGATGCCCTCGGTCAACATGCCGACCCTGGACACCGCGCTCGTCTACCCGGGGACCGGCCTGTTCGAGGGCACCAACATGTCCGAGGGGCGGGGGACCACCAGGCCGTTCGAGCTGGTCGGCGCGCCGTACGTGGACGAGAGGTTCGCGCCCGCGCTGAACGCGCTCGGCCTGCCCGGTGTGCGCTTCCGGGAGACCTGGTTCACGCCGACCTTCCAGAAGCACGCCGGGACCGTGGTACGCGGGGTGCAACTGCACGTGCACGACCCGCTGGCCTTCCGCCCGGTGATGACCGGGCTGTCGATGATGCACACGGTCCGCACGCTCTATCCTGAGGACCTCGCCTGGTGGGGCCCCGACCTGTTCATGGACCACCTGTGGGGCTCCGACACGCTCACCCGGTGCCTGGACGCCGGCGAGGACCCGCGCACGCTGTGCCAGGAGCCCGCCCGACCCGAAGGCGAGCTCCTGTACGAGTGACCTCAACGCAGGTCGCGGCGGTAGAGCCAGAAGACCCGCTCGGCCCGCGCGCCCACGGCACGTGAGTAGAAGCGCAGTGGACCCACCCAGGCGATCTGCGCGCGGGCCAGCCCGGCGGCCCGCTGCTCGGCCAGGCAGCGGCGCAGCAGCACGCGGCCCAGGCCGAGCCCCTGGGCCGCGGGGGCGGTGCCCATCGGGCCGAACCACATCGGCCTGGCCCCCCAGGCGGCGAAGGCGAGGATCTCCCCGTCGCGCTCGGCGTAGTGCAGGCCCGCGGCGTTGACCGCCTCCCAGGCCCAGCGCTCGTTCCACTCCGCCTCGACGAACGCGGCCACCTTGT
Organism: Nonomuraea sp. NPDC046570; assembly: GCF_040645915.1. Lineage (NCBI taxonomy): Bacteria > Bacillati > Actinomycetota > Actinomycetes > Streptosporangiales > Streptosporangiaceae > Nonomuraea > Nonomuraea sp. NPDC046570. The sequence goes on from NZ_JBEYZF010000005.1 coordinate 271,323, forward strand.
CGCGCTCGCCGGGGGCCGCCGCGCGCACGGTGACGCCCGCGGCGGCGAGCCGTACCAGGTCGTCTTCGACGGACAGGTCCGCGCCCAGGTCGGCGGTCATGTTCCAGGCGACGTGGTAGCGCTCGTAGCCGAGGCGCTCGGCCAGGCAGGCGGCGGCGGTGTAGCGCACGTCGATGCCCGGCCAGGCGTAGGTGGGCGGGTGGCCGGCGAAGCGCGCCTGGCTCACGCCCGCGGCGCGCAGCCACCCCTCGGCGGCGGCGACCAGGGCGCGCCCGTGCCCGCGCCCCTGCGCGTCCGGGTGTACGGCGAGCAGGTCCAGATACCCGACCGTCGGCTCGCGCTCCGACACCGAGGCCAGGACGAACCCGCCGCCCGTGGTGAACGCGGTCCAGCGGCGACCGGGTGGAGGGTCCATGAGCCGGGCCACCAGGGCGGGCGCCTCGGCGGAGTCGAGGGTGAGCGCGGCCTCGGCGATCGCGGCGAGCCGCGGCGTGTCCGCGGGGGTGGCCGGGACCGGCTGGATGTCCTCCATGGCGCTACTCCTGCCCGATCGGCTGCGCCACCACGCTGCGGCGCCGGGGGTGGATGCAGGCGTGCTCCTGCGGGATGCCCTCGGTCAGCTGGAGCAGCGGGCGCTTGGCCGTGCACGCGTCGGTGCGGAACGGGCAGCGCCGGGCGAACAGGCAGCCCTCGTCCTGCACGCTGTCGTCCAGCGTCTCGGTCGGCGTCACGGGATCGTCGCCCGGCCGCTCCAGGCCGTGCAGCACCGGGATGGCCGACAGCAGCGACTGGGTGTAGGGGTGCACGGGGTCGGCGATGATCGTGTCCACCGGCCCGCGCTCGACGACCTGGCCCCGGTAGATGACGTACAGCTCGCCGTCGTCGCCGATGTAGCGCGCGGTCGCCACGTCGTGGGTGATGAACAGCACGCTCACGCCGAGGCGTTCGCGCAGGTCCTTCAGCAGCCCCAGGATGCCGAGGCGGAGCGACACGTCGATCATGGAGGTGGCCTCGTCGGCGACGAGCATGTCCGGGTCGACGGTCAGCGCGCGGGCGATGACCACGCGCTGGCGCATGCCGCCCGACAGCTGGTGCGGGTAGCGCCCGAGCACCGAGCCGGCGTCCAGGCCGACCAGGTTCAGCACCTCGGCGGCCCGCTCCTCGATCCACGCCTTGGACCTGCCGGTCTGCTTGGCGCGCAGGGTGAGCGGCGCGTTCAGCGTCTGGTGCACGGTCCTGGTGGGGTTCAGCGCGGAGTACGGGTCCTGGTGGATCATCTGGATCCGCCGGAAGTGCGGCTGGCGGGCCTTCGGCTTGAGCGAGGACATCGCGGTGCCGTCGATGGAGATCTCGCCGCCGTCGTGCGCCTCCAGACCGGCGATGATCCGGCCCAGCGTGGTCTTGCCGCAGCCGGACTCGCCGATGAACGAGGCCGCCCCGCCCTTCGGGATGGCGAAGTCCACCCCGCGCAGCGCCTGGACCTCCCGGGCGGCCAGTACGCTGCCGCGCTGCTTGAAGGTCTTGGTGATGCCGGTCCCCGTGATCACGCGTGCTCCTTCACTGTCACCGCGTGGCAGGCCACGATCCTCGAGTCGTGGGCGACGGCCTCCGGGTCGACCGTGTCGCACACGTCCATCCGCAGCGCGCAGCGCTCCCTGAACACGCAGCCCTCCTTCGGCACCGTGGTCAGCGTCGGCGGGCGGCCCGGCAGGGCTTGGGCCTCGTCGATGTCGCCGAGGAGCCTGGGGATCGCCCGGATCAGGCCCTTGGTGTAGGGGTGGCTGGGGGCGCCGAGCACCTCCCTGGTCGGGCCCTGTTCGACGATGCGGCCGCCGTACATGACGGCGAGCCGGTCGGCGACCTCGGCGACCACGCCGATGTCGTGGGTGATGACCAGCGTGGTCAGGCCTCGCTCGGCGTGCACCTCGCGGACGATCTTCAGGATGTTCGCCTGGGTGATCATGTCGAGGGCGGTGGTCGGCTCGTCGAGCACGACCAGGTGGGCGTTGAGCACCAGCGCCAGCATGATGCCGACGCGCTGGCGCATGCCGCCCGACAGCTCGTGCTGGTGGGAGTCGAGCACCCGGGCGCCGTCCAGGCCCATCCGGCCGAGCAGTTCCTTGGCCTCCCTGACCAGGGCGGGCAGGTCCTCGACTTCGTGCGAGCGGCCCAGGTCGAGCAGCTGCTTGCCGACGGTCTTGAGCGGGTTGAGGGAGTTCTGCGCGGCCTGGAAGACGTAGCCGATGTGCGCGCCCCTGGCCTTGCGCAGGTCGTTGCCGCGCAGGCCGACGACATCCCCGAGGCCGTCGATCTGCACGGTGCCCTGGCTGATCCTGCCGGGCGGCTGCACGGCGTTGAGCAGTGACAGGGCGAGGGTGGACTTGCCGGAACCCGACTCGCCGACCACCCCCGTGATCGTTCCCGAGGCCAGCTCCAGGCTGACGTTCCTGACGGCGGGCAGTTCGCCCGCCGGTGTCTTGTAGACGACCGTGAGGCCGTCGATGCGCACTCCCGGCGCTTGCTGAGCCACTGTTACTCCTCCCGCAGCCGGGGGTTGAAGATCTCGTCCATCGCGTCGACGACCAGCACGATGCCCAGCGTCAGCAGCAGGATGGCCAGCAGCGGCGCCAGGAGGTAGCCCAGCGCGTACGGCTGGATCATCGCGCCCGCCTGGAACACCGCCAGGTTGAGCATCACGCCCCAGTTGTCCGACTCGTACGGCAGTACGCCGAGGAAGAACAGACCCACCTGGGAGTAGACGGCACCGGTGACCGAGATGAGGGTGTTCATCGCGATGTAGGGCGCCATGCTCGGCAGCAGCTCCTTGCCGATGATGTGCGTCGTCGGCAGGCCGAGCCCGCGCGCCGCCTCGATGAAGCCGCGCTCGCGCAGCGACAGCGTCTGCGCCCGTACGGCCCGCGCCACACCGCCCCAGCCGAGCAGCCCGAGCACCAGTCCCATCTGGACCGCGCTGCTGAACTTCCACACGGTGGCCAGCACCAGCAGCAGCGGCAGCCCGGGGATCGTCAGCTTCATGTCGGTGATCCGCATGAGCACGGCGTCCCAGCGGCCCCGCTTGAAGCCGGAGAACAGGCCGAGCGCGGTGCCGATGACGATGGTGATGACGGCGGTCACGGCGGCGCTGAGCAGCACGTACCGCGAGCCGGTGATGACCAGCGCGAGCACGTCGCGGCCCTGCGGGTCGGTGCCGAACCAGTGCGCCCAGCTCGGCGGCTGGGTGATGGCGTCGGGGTTGCCCGGCAACTGGTCCGGAAAGAACATCGGTCCGAACACGCCCATGAACGCGAACCCGGCGATGATGACGACTCCGGCCATGCGGCTGGGCTTGCGCTTCAGCACCCGCCAGACGCCGCTCCAGAAGTTGCGGCGCATGGTCGCGGTCGTGCTCTGCAGCACCACGGCGCTCATCGGGCTTCCTCCCCACTGCGCACCCGCGGGTCGATCACGGTGTAGAACAGGTCGGCCACGATGTTGGCGACGATCACCGCGGCGGTGATGAGCAGGAACGCGCCGCTCATCAGGCCGTAGTCACGCAACTGGATGCTGTCGATGAGCAACAGGCCGAGCCCCGGGTAGTTGAAGATCTTCTCGATGAAGACGGCGCCCCCCAGGAGCAGACCGAGCGAGAGCGCGAGGATCGTGAACAGCGGCAGGATCGCGTTGCGCGCGATGTAGCGGAAGATGATCGAGCGCTTCATCCCGCGCAGCTCGGCGGCCAGGATGAAGTCGTCGCCGAGTACGGTGACCACGCTCGACTTCATCGCCAGGATCCACCCGCCGTAGGCGGACAGCGCGTACGTCAGGACGGGCAGGACGGCGTGCTCCGCCAGGGAGCCGATGTATCCGGCGTTGAAGCCCGGCTCGAACAGGATGTCCACCGGGCTGTCCGGCGGCAGGATCGGGATCAGCGTCGCGAAGATCACGACCAGCAGCATCGCCAGGATGTACTGCGGGATGCCGTGCAGCAGCGAGCCGGAGATCGCCAGGGCGTCGCCGAGCTTGCCGGTGCGCTTGATCGCGGCGTACACGCCGAGGACCACGCCGACGAGGAAGCTCAGCAGGGTGCCGATCAGGACCGGCAGGAGGGTCCACTTGGTCGCCTCGGCGAGCACGCTGACCACCGTCTGGCCGGGCCGGGTCAGCGAGGTGCCGAGGTCGAGGGTGACCAGCCCGCCCATGTAGTCGAGGTACTGCTGCCACATGGAGCCGGACGGCATGAAGCCGTACATCACCTTGGTGGCCTGCAGGGCGGCCTCCGGCGACATGCCCTGCTCCAGCAGCTTCTCGTAGCGCGCGGCGACCGGGTCGCCGGGGATCGCGTTGACGATGAAGAAGCTGATGGTGGCGACCACGAGGATCATGACGAGCCCGCGGGCCAGGTGGCCCGCGAGTCGTCGTGCGATGACCGTCATCGGTGGTTACTGCTTCCTCTTGACCAGACCCTGCTGGATCCAGACGCCCGAGGGGAGGACGCCGGTTCCGAGGCGAAGGATCTCGTCGTCGTGGGGCCAGCCGGTGAAGCGGCTGTTGTTGACGAACTGGTTGTTGACGTAGTCCCAGAGCTGGATGACCGGCAGGTCCTGGTTGGCGGCCGTGGCCAGCTGGGCCATGATCGGCTTGGCCTCGTCGCCGCCGACCGAGTTCAGCTTGCCGGTGAGCTCACCGGGGTTGATCTTGGCGCCGTCGACCTCGACCTGCTCGGGGCTGCCCATCCAGTTGCCGTTCTTGCCGGCGGCGGAGTGCTTGACCTTGCCGCCGACGTTGGCCCAGCCGTTGCTGGCGCCGTACAGACGCTGGAAGATGTCGTACGGGGCGGGGCCGAGGGCGACCAGCCAGAAGCCCACGTCGTACTTGCCGGCCGCCAGTTCCTCCAGGTAGACCGGGTAGTCGGCGGTGGTCACGACCTCGGCGTCGATGCCGGCCTTGATCAGCTGGCTCTTGATGTTCTCCTGGGCCGACAGCCAGTCGGAGAAGCCGGCCGGCGCGTGCATGGAGACCTTCCACGGCGAGCCGTCGGCGAGCGTCCACTTGCCGTCCTTCTTGGACAGGCCCGCCTGCTTGAACTCGGCCTCGGCCTTGGCCGCGTCGACCGCGTACGGCTCCAGCTTCGGCAGCGTGTCCGGGATCCAGGCGTTCGCGGCCTTCTGGTGGATGCCGGTGGTGGTGACGGCCGGGATGCCGCCTTCGGGCGAGGCGACCTTGGTGACCTCGGCACGGTCGATCAGGTGGGCGAGGCCCCTGCGCACGTGCACGTTGTCGTACGGCTTCTTGCTCTGGTTGAAGGCCATGCTCACGGCCACCGGGGAGTAGCCCTTGATGACCTCGCTGCCCGGAGCCGCCTTGATGCGGTTCATCACGTCGGTCGGGGCGGCGACGAAGCCGGAGTGGTCGAGCTTGCCCTGGGTGAGGTAGTTCCAGATCTGCTCGTTGCCGGTGTAGTTGAGGAACTTCACCTGGTCGGGAGCGACGTTGGCGACGTTGAAGAAGTGCTTGTTCTTCACCAGGAGCGCCTCGCCGGGGTTGACCCGCTCCAGCACGAAGGGGCCGCCCGCGACGTCCTTGGCGGGGGCGAAGGCGATGACCTTCTGGCCCAGCGCGGTGATCTCCTCACGGGCCTTCTCGGCCTCGGGGCCGTCGCCGCGGGCGGTCTTGATGGTGTCCCAGATGGTGGCGGGCACCGCGGCGCTCCACACGTGCGCGGGCAGCACCGTGGTGTCGAGCACACCGCGCGCGAACTTGGGGCTGGGGTTGCTGGTGTCCTGCGAGATCTTGATCGTCTTCTCGTCGACGACGGTCACGTCGGCGGCGGCTCCGGCCGCGCCGGGGGTGACGGCGAAGGCGGTGCTGCCCTGCGTGTACGCCAGGGCGATCGACAGCTTGACGTCCTCGGCGGTGACCGGCTTGCCGTCCGACCACTTGGCGTTCGGCTGCAACTTCAGCGTGATCGAGGAGTTGTCCGGCGCGAGGTCCCAACTGGCCGCCATACCGGGCAGGCCCTTGTTGGGGTCGGTCAGGTGGTTGACCACCCAGCCGATCTTCATCGTCGTGTACCCCGGGAAGGCGTTCCCCTTGGGGTTGTACGGGTTGGCCGGGGCCGCCGGATCGATGCCCGGCCGGTTCACGTCGATCGTGGTGAACAGGCCGCCACCGCCACCGCCACCGCCGGAGGCGGTCTTGTCGGTGTTGCCGGTGCTGCTGCTGCACGCCGTGGCAGTGGCGAGACCGAGCACGGCCACTACAGCTGCTAGTCGCTTCATAAACCGCTCCGTGGGGGGCTTCTCAAATGGTCCGGATGGATCGGGGGTTGTCCGGACCCTATGAGCACGCCCAAGCTTCGTCAATAATCTCCAGAGGTTGTGAGGCTAATGTAACTTTCCTTCATCGCCTCACATGTGGCGCTCAGCGCCTTCCTCCATGAGCAGGACAGCGGCACCCTTGACCTGGCCATGCGCGAGATCGGCCAGGGCCCGTTCCGCCGCGCCGAACGGGTAGGGAGTGATCGTCACCTCCGGGGGACGCGCGATCGCCAGGTCCAGATCGGCCCGTCCGCCGGTCCGCGTGTTCGCGGTGACGCTGCGCACGGTGCGCTCCTGGAACAGGTGGCGCTGGTAGTCCATTGAGGGTATGTCGCCGAGACGGATGCCCGTGATGCGCGTATCAGACCTGCTCCCACGGCGTGCTCTCATAGCAGTCGATCAGGCGGCGCACGGCCCGCTCGTCCACCCGCAGCGTCACGCCGTCGACCCGGCCGACCGGCACCACGCCGTGCGAGTTGGTGAGGAACACCACCTCGAACCCCCGCAGATCCTTCAGCACCCTGTGCTCGTACGGCACGCCCGCCCGGTCCAGCCCCTCCTCCATGAGCGCCATGGTGATGCCGCGCAACATGGGCGCCTCCGGCCAGATCACCCGCGTCCCGTCGAAGCAGCCCACGTTGGTGATCGAGCCCTCCGAGATCCTGCCGTCCCCGGCGGTGAACAGCACCTCGTCGTACCCCTCGGCCGCGGCGCGGAGGCCCAGGTAGGCCTGCGGGAAGCCGCCGGTGTGCTTGATGTGCGGCAGGAAGCGCTGGTACATCTCCGTCCTGACGTTCCGCGGCGTCTTCGCGACGTCCTTCGGCGGGCGCGCCGTGGTGAGCACGCACGCCTGGGTGAGGTACACCCGGACGCTCGCGTCGGCGGCGCCCGCCAGGACCGTCCTGATCGAGTCGAGGACCAGGTCGCGGTCGAGTTCGCGCCCGAACAGCTCCTTGTCGGCCGTGGTCAGCCGGTCGAGGTGCAGGGCCAGGCCGCGCACCCGGCCGCCGCGGGCCTGGACGGCGGTGAAGTGCCCGTACCGGGCGTCGGTGACCAGGTGCACGTCCGCGGCCGTGGCGGGCCTGCCGTCGATCAGCGTGCGTTCGATGTCGATCAGCTCCTTCGGCGGTGGTACCCACCAGCCTAGGGACGGCCGTGTGCTAGACCTCGATGCCATGCGCGAGATGCTGGACACCCTCGCCGGGCTCAGGGCGACCCGGTGGTTCACCCCCGACCCGGTGCCGGACGAGAGCCTGACGGCGATCCTGGAGGCCGCCCGCTGGACCGGCTCGGCCCGCAACCGGCAGCCGTGGCGCTTCGCGGTGGTCCGCGAGCGCGGGCTGCTGCGCGAGCTGAGCCGGCTCGGCGCCTACGCGGGCCACCTGGCCGGGGCTCCGCTGGCGATCCTGCTCGCGGTGGACGGGACGCTGAGCCGGGAGGACGCCGAGTTCGACGCGGGGCGGGCGGCGCAGACCATCATGCTCGCCGCGCACGCCCTCGGCCTCGGAAGCTGCCCCGCCTCCTTCTTCCCCTCGGCCAACGCCGACGAGGCCCGGCGGCTCGCGGGACTCGCGCCGCCGTGGCGGGTCCGCACGGCCATCTCCCTGGGCCGTGCGGCGCCGGTCCCGCCGGGCAGGCCGGCCATCCCTCAGGGCAGGCTGCCGCTCGGGGACGTCGTCATCGAGGTGTAGTCCGGCGTGCGGGCCGCCAGGCGCGACAGCGCGAGCGAGGCGTACAGGGCGGCGCCGTCCGGCAGCACGGAGTCGTCGAAGCGCGCCTCGGGGGAGTGGTTGTAGGGCGCGGTGACCGGGTCGAGGTCCGGCGGGCAGGCGCCGAGGAAGACGAACGCGCCCGGCACCCGCTCCAGCACGTAGGAGAAGTCCTCCGAGCCCATCACCGGCTGCGGCGCGACGAAGAACCGGCCCGCGCCGAACAGCTCGTCGATCCGCGCGCCCGCGAAGGCCGCCTCGTCGCCGTCGTTGACCGTCACCGGGTACCCCGTCCCGAAGGACGCCTCCACCTCCAGGCCGTGCGCGGCCGCGATGCCCTGGACGAGGGCGACCACCCGCTCCTTGACCCGCGACCTGGTCGACTCGCTGAACGTCCTGATCGTCGCCTCGAAGTGCGCGTCGTCCGGGATGATGTTGTCGGCGGTCCCCGCGTGGAAGCTGCCCACCGTGATCACGACCGGGTCGAAGACGTCGAAGGCGCGGGTGACGAGGTTCTGTAGCGCGGTGACCATCTCGCAGGCCGCCGGGATCGGGTCCAGCGCCCGGTGCGGCGTCGAGCCGTGCCCGCCGCGCCCCTTCACCGTGACCAGGAACATGTCGGCCGCCGCCATGATCGGGCCGCCGCGGGAGAAGAAATGGCCGGGCGGCACCATCGCGGAGACCACGTGCATGCCGTACGCCGCCACCTCCCGCTCGCCCGCGGCCTCCAGCACGCCCTCGCCGATCATGTGCTTGGCGCCGTCGAACCCCTCCTCGCCCGGCTGGAACATGAACACCACGTCCCCCGCCAGCTCCTGCCGGCGCGCGGCCAGCAGGTGCGCGGCCCCCGCCAGCATCGCGGTGTGCAGGTCGTGCCCGCACGCGTGCATCGACCCGGCGTGCCGGGAGATGTACGGCAGCGCGTTGCGCTCGGTGACCGGCAGCGCGTCCATGTCCCCCCGCAGCAGCACGGCCGGGCCCTTCGTACCGCCCCGCAGCACCGCCGTGACCGAGCTGAGCGAGTCGCCCGTGCTGATCTCCAGCGGCAGCCCGTCGAGCGCCGCCAGCACCTTCTCCTGCGTGACCGGCAGGTGCAGGCCGATCTCCGGTGTGCTGTGCAACGAGTGCCTGAGGCGGACGAGGTCGTCCCGCATGTCCTGCGCGGATTCGAGAAGCTCCATGAAGGACATTCTTCGCATGCCGCTGACCTGGTGGACAAGTAGGCATTTGTAGGATGAAGCGGTGACAGAGCGTAAGGTGATCGAAACCTGGTTGTCGGACATGGACGGCGTCCTCGTCCACGAGGGTATGCCGGTGCCCGGGGCCGACGCGTTCGTCCGGCGCCTGCGCGACTCGGGCAAGAACTTCAGGGTGCTCACCAACAACTCCATCTACACCCCGCGCGACCTCGCCGTACGGCTGCGCGCGGCGGGCCTGGAGGTGCCGTCCGACTCGATCTGGACCTCCGCCATGTCCACCGCCCAGTTCCTCGACGACCAGCGGCCGGGCGGCTCGGCGTACGTGCTCGGCGAGGCGGGCCTGACCACTGCCCTGCACGAGGCGGGCTACATCCTGACCGACCTGCAGCCCGACTACGTGGTGCTCGGCGAGACCCGGACCTACAGCTTCACGCAGGTGACCAAGGCCATCAGGCTCATCGAGGGCGGCGCCCGCTTCATCGCCACCAACCCCGACCCCGTCGGGCCGTCCACCGAGGGGTCGCTGCCCGCCTGCGGGGCGGTCGCCGCGATGATCTCCAAGGCGACCGGCGTCGAGCCGTACTTCGTCGGCAAGCCCAACCCCATGATGATGCGCCGCGCGCTCAACGCCATCGAGGGTCACAGCGAGACCACCGCCATGATCGGCGACCGGATGGACACCGACATCGTCGCCGGAATGGAGGCCGGGCTCTACACGATCCTCGTGCTGACCGGCGTGACCCGCCGCGACCAGATCGACCGCTTCCCCTACCGCCCGTCCCTGATCGTGGAGTCGGTGGCCGACCTCCTCGACCTCGTGTAGCTGACGGCGGGTGTCAGGTATGGCTGCGAGGCTGGCTCTCATGAACCGCATCTACCTGGAGCTCGGCCCGAAGAAGGTCTTCGCCTGCTCGCTGGACTGGCCCGGCTGGTGCCGCGTCGACAAGTCCGAGGAACTCGCGATCGGCAGGCTGATGGACTACGCGCCCCGGTACCGGGTGGTGGCCTCGCGGGCCGGGCTGGACTTCGAGCCGGGGGACCCGGTGGTGGTGGAACGGGTGAAGGGCGGCCCGACCACCGACTTCGGCGCCCCCGAGGCGATGCCGCTCGCCGACACCGCACCGATGACCGCCGAGACCGCCCGCCGCGACGTCGCCCTGCTGGAGGCCGCCTGGGCGCTGTTCGACGAGACTGCGGCGGCCAGTCCCGAGGAACTGCGCAAGGGGCCCCGGGGCGGTGGGCGCGACCGCACCAAGATGGTGAACCACGTCCACGAGGCGGAACGCTCCTACGCCCGCAAGCTGGGCGTCCGCCACCCGCCGTACGAGTCGGCCGCCGACCGCGACGCGATGCGCGCCGAGCTCGCCGCGATCCTGTCCAGGCCCTGGTCGGGCCAGGTCGGCAAGGGCGAATGGGCTCCCCGCTACGCCACCAGACGCCTCACCTGGCACGTCCTCGACCACTTGTGGGAGATGCAGGACAAGCGGCCATGACCCGTTCGCTCAGGTGTCTTCGGCGTCGGGGGGATTGCCCGGGATGAGGTGGGGCAGGGCGGTGATGTGCTCGGTCAGGTAGTCGGCCATGACCTCCGGGACCACGCGCCTGGAGGTGATCTCGGAACGGTCCAGCGGGAGCCGTACCACCTCGTAGAGGCCGCGGGACGGGTCGTCGAGCTCGGGGCCGCTGCGCAGGGCGGGGTCCATGGAGACGAGGCGGCAGCCGTACACGTGCTGGATCTTGGTTTCGCCGCGCAGGTCGTAGCGCAGGGTGGTCAGGGGGGTGACGTCGGTGACGGCGGCGCCGAGTTCCTCCATGAGCTCCCGGCGCAGGGTGTCCTCCAGGCCGCCGTCGCCGGGTTCGACGTGCCCGCCGGGGATCGACCAGTAGAGGTCCCTGCCCGGCACGGTCCGCCGGAAGACGACCAGTCGATCCTCCTCGTCGAGCAGGACCCCTCGCACGCTGGGACGCATGTTCCCCAGCCTAACGACCTGGTCAAGTGGTCGTAATCTACCTGCGGTACCGTAACCTACGGTTGCGTAACCTAGAGGAGAAGATCTGTATGGTCATGAGTCAGACGGAACTGCTGCACGAGCTCGAGCCCGTGGTCGCCGGGGAGCTCGACCGCCACCTCAAGGTGGCGAAGGAATGGTTCCCCCATGAGTACGTCCCGTGGAGCCAGGGGCGCGACTACGACGGGATCTTCGAGGGTGAGGCCTGGCAGGACTCCGACTCGACCATCCCCGAAGCCGCGCGCGTCTCGCTCATCGTCAACCTGCTGACCGAGGACAACCTCCCCAGCTACCACCACGAGATCGCCACGACGTTCGGCCGTGACGGCGCGTGGGGCACCTGGGTGCACCGGTGGACCGCCGAGGAGGGCAGGCACGGCACCGCGATCCGCGACTACCTGACCGTCACCCGCGCCGTCGACCCGGTCGCGCTGGAGCGCGCCCGGATGGTGCACATGGAGGGCGGTTTCACCACCGAGTACGACACGATGCTCGGGCAGCTCGCCTACGTCTCCTTCCAGGAGCTGGCGACCCGCATCGCGCACCGCAACACGGGCAAGGCCTCCGGCGACCCCAACTGCGAGCGGCTGCTCGCCAAGATCGCCGCCGACGAGAACCTGCACATGCTGTTCTACCGCAACCTGCTCAAGGCGGCCTTCGAGCTCGACCCGAACCAGACCATGCGGGCGATCACCGACGTGGTGACCACGTTCCAGATGCCCGGCAACACCATCGAGGGCTTCACCCGCAAGGCCATGATCATCGCCAACGAGGGCATCTACGACCTGCGCCTGCACCTCGACGACGTGCTCATGCCGGTGCTGCGCCAGTGGTCGGTCTTCGACAAGACCGGCCTCGACGGCGAGGGCGAGAAGGCCCGCGACGAGCTCGCCGCCTTCCTGGAGAGGCTCGAGACCTCGGCCGCCAGGTTCGTCACCCGCCGCGAGGAGCGCAGGGCTCGCGCCGAAGCCGCACGTTAGAACCCCCGAGGGAGCATGGGATGATCAAAACCGCCCATGCTCCCTTCCCCTGAGGTCGTTATGGACATCTCCCTCGCTCTGAGCCTGTCGTTCGGCGTCTTCACGATGATCGTCGCGCTGGCCGTGGCGGCGCGGCGGCTGCTGGGCGTCAGGTTCGGCGTCGTGCGCACCGCCGTGGCCGCCTTGATGGCGTTCAGCCTGGCCGGGCCGCTGCTGGAGCCCGTGATGATGTCGTTCAAGGACACCGGCTCCGAGGGCAACCCCGGCATGGGCCCGCTGTGGGTGCTCGTGCTCGTGGTCATGTGCGTGGTGCTGATCCCCATGGTCATCCTGGTGGTCGCCGAGGCGCTGGTGCCGCCGGGCTCCATCCCCGGCCCGATCGAGTTCGCCCGCTCCCTGCGCGGCCGGATGTCCAGAGCCCGCCGCTACTCCCAGATCACCCGCATCGCCTTCAGGCACGGCCTCGGGCCGTACCTGCGCGGCCGCGGCGACCGCCTCGACGACCAGAGCGGCCGGGTACGGCTGGCACGCTCGCTGCGCGCCGCCCTCGACGACGGCGGCGTCACCTTCGTGAAACTCGGCCAGGTGCTGTCCACCCGCCGCGACCTGCTGCCCGCCGAATTCGTCGACGAGCTCGGCAAGCTGCAGGACCACGTCGCCCCCGCACCCTGGGAGCAGATCGAGCGGGTCCTCACCGCCGAACTCGGCGGCCCCGTCGACGAGGTCTTCGCCGCGTTCGACCGCCGCCCGCTGGCCGCCGCCTCCATCGCCCAGGCGCACACCGCCCGCCTGCACACCGGCGAGGACGTCGTGGTCAAGGTCCAGCGGCCCGCCATCCGCGCCGTCGTCGCCCGCGACCTCGACATCGTCGCCAGGCTCGCGCACACCCTGGAGACCAGGACCCGGTGGGGCCGCGCGCTCGGCCTGCGCGACCTGGCCGAGGGCTTCGCCACCGCCATCCGCGAAGAGCTCGACTTCAGGATCGAAGCCGGGAACATGGCCGCCGTCGCCGCCTCCGGCACTGTCACCTACCCCGCCCCGCATGTCGAGCTGTGCACCGAACGCGTCCTCGTCATGCAGCGCCTGACCGGCGGCCCGCTGTCCGGCGCGACCCGCGAGCAGGGCCCCGAACTGGCCCGCACGCTGCTCGACTGCCTGCTACGCCAGATCCTGCTCGAAGGCGTCTTCCACGCCGACCCGCACCCCGGCAACATCATGCTGCTCAGCGACGGCACCCTCGGCCTGCTCGACTTCGGTTCCGTCGGCCGCCTCGACAGCTCCGTGCGCGCCGCCCTGCAGCGCTTCCTGATCGCGATGAACCGCCAGGACCCGCTCGGGGTCACCGACGCGCTGCTGGAGGTCGTGCCCCGGCCGGAGGAGATCGACGAGGCGGCCCTGGAACGGGCCATGGGGCAGTTCATGGCCAGGCACCTGGCCCCGGGCGCGGCCAGCGTCCAGATGTTCACCGACCTGTTCAGGATCGTCACCGAGTACGGCCTGTCCGTCCCGCCCGAGGTGGCGGCCGTCTTCCGGGCGCTGGCCACCCTGGAGGGTACTCTCGTCACCCTGGCGCCCGGCTTCAACCTCATCGGCGAGGCCCGCGCGTTCGCCGGCGGCTACCTGGCCGAAAAGCTCGACACCACGTCGGTGAAGGACGCGGTCACCCACGAGATCGCCACGCTGCTGCCGATGCTGCGGCGGCTGCCCCGGCGGATCGAGCGGATCGCCAGCGCGGCCGAACACGGCCGCTTCTCGATGAACGTCCGGCTGCTGGCGGACGAGCGGGATCGGCGCTTCGTCACCGGGCTGCTGCACCAGGTGCTGCTGACGGTGCTGGGGGCCACGGCCGGGATCATGGGCGTGGTGCTGCTCGGCACGGACGGCGGCCCCTGGGCGATGGCCGGGATCATCAGCCTGTACCAGCTGATCGGGTACAACCTGCTGGTCATCAGCTCGATCCTGGTGCTGCGCGTCCTGGTCGGGGTCTTCCGGTTGAACCGGACCTGAAGGCGCTACTCTCCGACGATGGCGCGCAGGGCCGCCACATGGGCGTGGTACGCGGCGCGCCCGGACCTGGTGAGGGAGAGCCAGACGCGCTGCCGGGTCTCGCGTACGGCCTTGACCTGCTTGACGTATCCGGCCTCCATCAGCACGCTGACGTGCTTGCTCAGCACCGAGTCGCTGACCCCCAGCCGGTCCCGCACCAGGCTGAACTCGACCTGCTCCGCCGCCTCCAGCAGCGCGCAGATCCGCAGCCGGTTCGGCGCGTGGATGGTGGCGTCGAAACCGTCCTCGACGTTGTCGGTGACCGTCATGCCGGGGTCCGCGCCCGCCGGTTGTGGACGAGTCCGTACCCGATCGTCCAGCCTCCGCCCACCACGGCGGCGACCACCCAGATCCAGTCCCCTCGGGCGTCGAGGATCTCGGCGGCGACCCAGATCGCGGCCAGGGGCGTCACGAGGACCAGCTGCTGGCCGTCCGTGAGGTTCCGCGGCGCGATCCCGGACCGGTCGACCTGCTTGTTGTAGACGCGCTCGGTCACCACGTAGCCCGCCACTAACACGGCGACCAACGCCAGGCTGACGAACTCGTCCAGCGCCTGGAGGGCCAGGGCGACGGCCATCAGCAGGCCGCAGGCCGGGAAGAACCAGGCGGGGATCGGCTTGTGCCCGGCGGCGCGGGCCTGCTGGACCGCCTCCAGCGCGGCGGCGGCCTCGGTGGGGGAGGGACGCTCGAAGCTCTCGTTTGTTTCCATACCGGAAAGAGTCTCCCTGACTTTCCAAGTTGTCAAGACTAGGCTTTCCGACACGGAAACCCTCACGGTGTAGGTACCTACACCCCCGATCTGCACCTGGGTGCATTCTCCCGCCGTGGCCGCCTTCCTATCGTCGGAGAGGACGGACTTCCCGACACACACCAGGGGGTTGTGGATCATGAGTGAGGTCACCCGCCGGGCACTCATCGGCGGCACGGCGGCGCTCGGCGGAGGAGCGATGACGACAGGACTCCTCGCGGCGGGCCCCTCGGCCGGGGCCGGGGGGCCGCCGCCGCTCGGCCCCGTCGTCGTGCGCCCGGGCGACCCGCGCTACGAGGACCTGGCGGTCCGCAGGACCAACCAGCGCTTCCGCCCGGAGCCGGAGTACTTCCACCTGGTCGGCTCCACCGAGCAGGTCGTCAAAGCGGTCGGCGACGCGGTCCGCGCGAACCGGCGCGTCACCGTCCGCAGCGGCGGCCACTGCTACGAGAACTTCGTCGGCGAAGGCGCGCAGGTCGTCATCGACATGTGCGAGATGTCGGAGGTCTACTTCGACGAGAAGCGCGGCGCGTTCGCCATCGAGGCCGGCGCCACCCTGATGCAGACCTACCGCAAGCTCTACCTCGGCTGGGGAGTCACCATCCCCGGCGGCCAGTGCGGGGGCGTGGCCGCCGGAGGCCACATCGCGGGCGGCGGGTACGGCCCGCTCTCCCGGCGCGACGGCCTCACGGTCGACTACCTGCACGCCGTGGAGGTCGTGGTGGTCGACCGCTCGGGCCGGGCCCGCGCCGTGGTGGCCACCAGGAACCCTTCCGACCCGAACCACGACCTGTGGTGGGCGCATACCGGCGGCGGCGGCGGGAACTTCGGCGTCGTCACCCGCTACTGGATGCGCGACCCGAAGGCCAAGGGGAACGACCCGTCGAAGCTGCTGCCCAAGCCGCCCGCCACCGTGCTGTCCGGCGTGGCCATCTGGTCGTGGGACGGCATGACCAAGGAGTCGTTCCGCAGGCTGCTGCGCAACCACGGCGAGTGGCACGAGCGCAACAGCGCCCCGGGGACTCCGTACGCCTCCCTGTGGGGCTCGCTGCTGATCCCCGGGCGCAAGGCGGGCGCGGATCCCGGCGGGATGATCCTGCCCTGTCAGATCGACGCGGCCGTGCCCGACGCCGAGCGGTTACTGGGCGACTACTTCGCCGCCGTCGCAGAGGGCGTCACGCCCAAGGTGTTCGTCCCGCCGTTCCAGCGCGATCCGTGGTTCCACGCGGCGCGCACCCTGTTACTCGGCGAGGAGGAGGAGTCGGGCCGGTACAAGGGCAAGTCGGCCTACCTGCGCAGGCGCTTCACGGACGAGCAGGCCGACGTCGCCTTCGACCACCTCGGCACCGCCGGCGACCTCTCCTCCAGCGGCCTGCTGTGGATCCTCTCGTACGGCGGGCAGGTCAACACCGTGGACCCGGCCGCGACCGCCACGGTGGAGCGCGAGTCGATCCTCAAGGTGATCCACCTGGCCGCCTGGGACGAGACCCAGGACGGCAAGGCGCACCTGGAATGGGTACGCCGGTTCCACCGGCGGACATTCGAGAGCACCGGGGGAGTGCCGGTGCCCGGCGGCAACTGCGGCGGCGCGTACATCAACTACCCGGACATCGACCACGCCGACCCGAAGTGGAACACCTCCGGCGTGCCGTGGTCCACGATCTACTACGGCGACAACTACGCCCGCCTCCAGCGCGTGAAGGGCCGCTGGGACCCCCGCGACGTCTTCCACCACGCGCTGTCGGTCCGCCCGCCGGGCCGCTGACCCTGGCCCTGCCCGCTCGGAGGGACTGCGCCCTCGCGTCACCCCGCCTGGCTCGCCGTTCCTTCTCCCGCTTCCATCTTGGCGACCATCTTCTTCAGACGGACGGCGCGGCCTTCCGGTGTCCTCGCTTTCATGAGGTTCAGGAGCTCGGCATATCGCGCCGTCCGGCTGAGGGACTCGAAGAAGACTCTCGCGGGCTCACTGCGTTCCAGCGCCTCCGCGAGATCAGCCGGCACGGTGGCGTTCTTCTGCGAGTCATAGGCGGCGTCCCACCGCCCGTCCGCCTGGGCGGCCTCGACCTCCGCGAGACCAGGCCCCCGCATCCGCCCGGCGGCGACCAGCGCCTCAACTTTGCCCACGTTCACTTTCGACCACGAGCTCTTCGGGCGCCGACGTGAGTACCTCTGCAGGAAATACGCAGCGTCACAGGATTTGCGCTGGCCATCGATCCACCCGTAACACAAGGCGACATCAAGCGCGTCCGACGACGTCACCGAAACCCGCCCGGCCCCCTTCTTGGCGATCTTCAACCACGCACTCGTATGCGTCTCCCAGTGGTCGGCCAGCCAGCCCTCCCACTCCGCGGCGTCCTCGAAAACAATCCCGTCGGCCACGTCCACGCCTGCCTTCATGTTTTGATCCTCTCCGTGCCGGATAGTCACAGCGGACGCCCGGCCGTGCTGCGGTGGAGGCGCCCATCAGGTTCTCCCTGGGGCCGTCGCCTTCGGGGCAGCGGGTGTCGTCAGGGGCCGGCGCCGCATGGCCGGGCGGTGCGTGTCACGCCTTGTTGATCGCGTCCAGGATTTCCACATAGTGCGGGTTGTACATGATTCCGAGGACGTTCCCGAACGGATCGACCACGGAGGCCGTGACGAACCCCGCCCCACGAACCGTGAGCGGCTCGTACTCCTTGGCCCCCATGGTCAGGAGCCGATCGAGCGTCGCCTCCACATCGTCCACGTGCCAGAACAGGACAGCCCCACCCGGCTCGCCGCCCGGACCGCCGGGCGCGT
Source organism: Nonomuraea sp. NPDC046570 (assembly GCF_040645915.1). Classification (NCBI taxonomy): domain Bacteria; kingdom Bacillati; phylum Actinomycetota; class Actinomycetes; order Streptosporangiales; family Streptosporangiaceae; genus Nonomuraea; species Nonomuraea sp. NPDC046570. The sequence goes on from NZ_JBEYZF010000005.1 coordinate 289,109, forward strand.
ACCTGCTGTCGATCAGTCCCAGCTCGTGCTGGTAGTCCCCGACGCGAAACTCGATGTACGCCGGAGGCCCCTCGACCGGACGCTGGAAGTAGGGCTCGATGCCCAGCAGCTCGGTGTACCACTTCTGCGCCGCCGCGAGGTCATCGGCGAAGAAGCTGACGGTGGCGAATCCCCGCAGGGTGTGTGTTTCCATGTCCCGAACGCTACAGACGCTTGTGGAACCTCCGGTTCCTCAATGTCGTAAGAACGCCGGGAACTTTCTCCGGGGCTCCCTCCGGCGCCTGTAGTCCGGAGATCACGCAGAGTCCATGGCGGGCCGCGTCCTGTCGGACCGCAATCTGAAGCGGATGCGGCAGGCGGTCGAGATCTTGCAGGAGATCATGAAGGAGGCCGGGGCTTGGGAGGACCCTGACGAGCACGACCCCACCAAGCACCAGCACCCCGAGATGCCGATCGAGCCGACGATCATGCCGGACTCCACCGCCCCCTCGGCGCTGCCCAGCGAACTCAAGCAGCTCACCACTGAGCAACTCGGCGCAGGGCGGGCCGTCCTCGACTTCCTGGCGAGCGCGTGACCGGGCTTCGCCTGGTCCCGGTCACCTTCGCGCAGCCCGCTCCCAGCTTGGCTCGCGCCCTTGGCTGTTCGACGGCAGGGCGGCCCGTCTCGAGTTCGGGAACGTACTTGTAGATCGTGGAGCGGCTGACACCCAGTAGCCGGGCGATGGAGGAGACGGTGTTCTCCGGCCGGGCCGCTACTTCCCCCAACGTCCGCGCGACCCGGCGGCGACCGCGGCCGAGGCCGCCAGCGCCAGGCACAGCGGCGAGTAGGCGATGCGGTCGAGGCGGCGGAAGCGGGGCGAGTCCGATCCCGGGGACAGCAGGTCCGTACGGCCCGAGAGCCCGGCCGCGCCGCGCAGAGCGAGTACGCCCGCGACACCGGCCGCGCCGATACGGGACAGTGCCGGGGTACGCCGGGGCCGGCCCGTGACCAGGAGGGCGGCGGTCCCCAGGGCGCCCGCGACGGCGAAGCACGCCCCCCGGCCGGGCAGGGACGTGGTGCCGGCCACCGCGTCGGCGAGGGATTCCCGGTCGGGCAGCGGCCACGACGAACCCAGGCCCCAGGCAACATGCAGACCAGCCAGGGTCGTCAGCGTCGCGGCGGACACCCCAGCGGTAGCACGCCCGATACTCATGCCCCTCAAGTTACACCCGCCCCGCGCCGCCCGTGATCGACGGTCCACCTCGACGATCCCCTTGGCGACCCCTCGGTGGGGCACCCGTGACGGGTGCCCGCCGCGGATCCCTTGAAGGAGACCGCGCTATCGCCCACCACGTCGGAGCACTTGCCAGTGAGATGCCATAGCGCGGCTGCTGCGGCGGCCAGCAGCCCGAGGAGCAGGAAGAGCCGGTTTGTCGGGCGAGTGAGGCGCTTCGTCGCCGAGACGGTGACAGGAGAGTTCTCCGAGCCGGAGCGAGGCGCGTCTCGGGACGGGGCGGGGACCGTCCGGTAGACGTCGTCAAGGATCTGGTGTCGTTCCCGCCGGGTTCCCGCGCTCAGCAGAACCGTGATGAGAAGCAGTGTGATGGTGAGGAAGCGGCGGCCGCCGCCGGCCATTCTGGTGAGCGTGCGCCGACCCCGCATCACCCGTCCTGCAGCGGGGGAGGGAGTGCGGCCCGGTCTCGTTCCAGGAAGGCGAGGAGATCCTCCCCGCGGGCGTACAGCTTGTCCACCTCGTGCCAGCATGACTCGATCACTTCGAAGCCCAGGAACTTACGGGCGCCGCTGAGGGTTCCGCTCTCGTCGTAGAGAACCTCGTACATCACCGACGATCCCAGGATGACCAGCTCAGGCATCGCCCGATCCTCCAGCACCCCGGAGTCAAGGACCCGGATCCGCTCGCCCGCTTCTGCTCTCAGCCGGATGAAGTGCAGCTCCCACCGCAGATAGGGAGTGTACGGCCGCGCCACCAGGCGAACCCGGCGCATCGGGAAGCCCGGGGCCTCCAGGACGGGAGCCTGGATCTCCTCCGCGGTCTCGTCGATGATGCGCAGCGCCTCGTGCCAGTCTCCCCGGTCCAGGGCCTGCCAGCTGGGATTACGCGGCTCCCTGAACGACTGGCGGCATTCGAGTTTCCAGAACACCCCTTCCATGCTCCGGAAGTACGGCCAGAAGTCGGCGAGGTATCCGTCGGCGCTGAGATTCTCCGACTGCTGTCCAATTAGATCATCAAGCATCTGGTATATCCTGTTTTGCCGAAATGAGCTGGCTTCTGGGGATGACCACGAGACGCTCGTCGCGCGAGAGACTTACTCCGTCGGGGAGTCGATTTCTGTACGATTCGGTGAGGTCGCGACCGATAATGGCGATGTCTCCGTTGGAGAGTTCCCAGATATCAAGGCAGTCCCGACTGGCAGTCGTATGGCCGAGTTCCTGCGAAGACTTCCCCAGGCGCCTGCGAAGAGCGGCGTTCGGGTCGGCTTCCCACGGACGGGGCATCGCGCACCTCGTTTCGCTGATCGCCGCCTTGGCTTCCTGATCTTTTCACGCCGCCTATGGTCCGGCTATTTTGCAGGCCGCGGCAGATATCCACCCCATCATGGGTCAGTGCGACTGCGGTGCAATTGCCGGCCCGATGACGGCGAGGAAGGCCCACGACTGCTGCGGGAGATGCAACTCCCGGCCGCCGGTGCACGCCCTCGGTGTGCCACTGCCGGTGGAGTACTAAGTGGTCTGCCTCGTAAATCCTTCGGGGGGCAGGCCCGCTTTGCGATGATCAGTAGGCGCCGAGCGGGCATACTCGTAGCGGAACCTACGCATCCACGCCCACCGGGAAGACGGTCATGGCCAGACGACGCCAGGGCAAGACACGGACGAAGGGTACGGCGAACAAGGACGGCAACCCGGCGCAGGGAGAAGCCTCAGTCAGTGGCTGGAAGGCCGCGCGTACGTGGCTGGCCGGGATCGTCAGCGCCGTGCTCATCGCCGCGATCGGCGTGGTGTTCACCGCCTGGTACACCGCCAGCGGGACCGACGCCGTCGACAGCATCGGTGGCGCACCGCCGCTGACGATCGGGCATGTGGCCGCGGACCTGAGGGAGCGTCCACTCGTGCTGAGAGAGCCCGTGACCGGCCCCCAGGACCGCGCGACCCTGCTGGGCAAGGCGGTGGACGACGCCGACGTCGCGGCCGTGCTGGCCCGCCACCACGTCGCCACGATCGGGGACATGAACGTCACCGTCGTCCTGACTGGCAACCGCAGCAGCCTGCGCATCATCGACGTCAGGCCGCGGGTGCTCCTGCGCGCGCCGCCCGCCGACGGCGCCCTGCTGCGCCAGGGCACCGCCGGGGAGGTCGGCACGGTCGAACTCGTCGCCGACCTCGACCGACGGCCGATCCACTTCGCCGCGAAGAAGGACCCGCGCACCGCGTACTTCACGAAAAAGCAGATCGACCTGAAACGGGATGAAAGAGTCACACTCAGTCTGTCGATCACTGGCAAGTCGGCCTACTACGAGTTCGATCTCGTGGCCACGGTACTGGCCGGGGACCAGTCCGAGCAGGTCGTGATCAACGGGCCGGGAGGCGTTCCGTTCCGGCTGACGGGCCCCGCCGACTCCTACCGCAGCACCTACAGCAGATTGGAGACCGGTGGCTGGGCGCCGGCCTCCACCGACCAGGTCTGCACGGCCGTGGTGGCATGCTGACCGCGCGGGCCGCCGCCGCCCTGCTGACGGCGCTGCTCCTGGTGACGCCGGCTGCCGACGCCCCCAGCGACGGTCCTGTGCCAATCGGGTGGCGTACGGCGTGGACGGCGCCCGCCGACGCCAACCCGGTGAACTGGCGCTACGCGACCCCGCACTACGGCGCATCCGCGCAGGCGCTGGCCATGGCCGCCGACGATGGCGCGGTGCGCGTCCATGACGCCCGTACCGGCACACTGACCCGCACCTTCACGACCTCCGGCGCGACCGTGGCCGGGGTGTGGCTGGCGTCCGGCACCCTCGTGGTGCTCACCGAGGACGGGGAAGGTGATGGTCAGACGCTCCAGGCGTACGACCTGGCCACGGGCGCGGCGTTGTGGCGGCACGCCGTCGGCCTCGTCGTCGAGGGGCGCGAGCCCGGCACCGGCGCCTACACCGGGCCGCGGATCATGGTGACCGAGCGCGGCGTCGTGCTCGCTGAGCGGCGACTCGAACCCCTCACCCTCCTGTCCCTGGACCTGCGCTCGGGCAGAACCCTGGCGAGCACTGTGCACGAGCGGCATTGCGACCTGGTCGCCGAGAAGGGTGCCCGCTCGGTGCTGCTGCTCGACTACTGCGCGGGCAACCGAGTCCGGCTCTCATCCGTGGATCCGGCCACACTGCGGCCCGTCTGGACGCGTACGTTGCCCCCGCCCGAGCTCACCTTCCCGACCTCGACGCAGGTCGGCGACCCGCCCAGGCTTGCCCTCACCGTCAGCGGCGACGGGTACGCCGAGGTCATGGCCGACGAATTCGCCGCGTTCTACGCGCCGGACGGCCGGCGGCTGTCCACCTTCCAGGAATCGCTGACCCCCGCCGGCTCGGTGCGGGGCGGCCGGTGGACCGAGCCGATCCACGTCGGCGGTCTCCCCGCCGAGGGCGACGGCGGCACGCTCATGATCAGGCCGATCGGGTGGCCGCTGCCGGCGTTCCTGACCTCCCTCGACCTTGCCACGGGACGCCTGCACGCCCTGCCGCTCGACGTGCCCGGTGTGGGCGCCTCCCTCGTGGGGACGGCAGGGGACCTGGCGTTCGTGCGGTCCGGCGGGCGCGTCACCGCCTACACCCTGACGTACGGGGCCGCGACGGGGCGCCATCTGTTCGGCGACGTTCCGCGCGACGCCTGGCCGGACGCGTGCGACCTGCTGAGCGCCGCCGACCTACGCCCTCTGGCAGACGGCTACGTACCCAGGCCGGTGAGGCGGGCTCTGCTCGGGTGGCCGCTGCCCAAGCCCGTCCAGTGCGACTGGATCCCGCCCACGGACGACGCCCCTGTCATCTCCGTCTCGGTGGACTGGGTGTCGCACTCCGACGCCGCCGCGCGACGGATTTTCGCCGCGGAGACCGCCTCCATCAAGCAGAATTCTGCCTACGACCCGGTCACGGAGGATCCGTACCTGCTCGACTATCTCCAGTCCACCGCCACCGGCACCGGCAGCGCGCCGGAAGCCGTCGTCGGCGTGGGGCCGGTGATCGTCCGGTTAGCCTCCGTCTCGCGCCCGGCGCTCAGGCTCCTGGCCCCGGTGGTACGGGACGAGCTGCTGGCCCGCCACGGGCTTCCCCGGCCCTCGCCGACGGCCCTTCCCCAGGTGCGCTGGAGTTTCCCCACGGACGGCGACGTGCAAGGCGCACCCGTGGTGACCGGCGACGGCGTCTACGCCTCCGGCGGCGGCCGGGTCTACGCCCTGGACGCTTCCTCCGGCCGCCCGCGCTGGGCCCGCACGATCAGCGACTTCGTGACGGCGTTTCAGGTCGTCGATGGCCAGGTCTACGTCTCGGGCGGGTCCGTCCTGCACGTCTTCGACGCCCGCACGGGCCGTCAGAAATGGCGGTACCAGGGCAAGCGGATCGACAGGTTCACCGTGGCGGCGGGACGCGTTGTCTTCTGCACCCGCAAGGAGATCGTCATGCTGGACGCGGCCTCCGGGCGGCGGCCGCGGCGTTCCGGCGAGCGCGGCTGTTTCGGCAACGAGCATCTCGCGATCGGCGACGGCGTCGTCTATGTCTCCAGCGGAAAGGGCACCGTGGACGCGCTGGAGACCGCCACCGGCCACCGTCGATGGAGCGCGCGCACCGACGCGGACGTGACACCAGCGGGGAAGGCCGTCTACGCCGTCACCGGCGGCCGAGTCCGAGCGCTGGACGCCGCCTCCGGCGCAGAACGCTGGAGCACCCATGTCGGCAACGGTGTCATCTCCGCCCCGATACTTGCCGGCACCGCCCTCTACGCCAGGGACTCGGCGGGCACCCTGCACGCGCTCGACGCCCGTACCGGCAAGAAGCGGTGGACCTTCCCGACCGGCATCACCTATCCGCTCGCGCCCGTGACCGTCTCCGGGAGTCGCCTCTACCTGGCCGGGCCCGGCGGCATCGTCCGCGCCCTGGACGCGGCCTCAGGTGTGGAACTGTGGAGTACGCCGGTGGGAGGCGACAGCGCCTCCGCCCCGATCGCGCACGCGGGCACCGTGTACGCGGAGGGCGACAAAGCCGTTCACTCACTGGACGCTGTGACGGGCGCGCGCAGGTGGCGCGTGAGCACCGGCAGCAGAACGGCGATCGGCCCCGTCGTCGCCGGCGGGCTCGTCTATGCGAGCGGCAGCGGCAACGTGTACGCTCTCGACCCCGCCGCCGCCTCGGGCACCACCCCGCCCGCATCGCGGAAGCCCAGCGCACTGCCGGTCACCTCCCCGTAGGGAGGTGACCATGCCGAACACGCCCTCGACTTCGTCTGCGATCTATACGTGGCCAACACTGACCGCTGAACCCAGCCCACCCACGCGATCGGCTCTCACGTCAATCCCCGAAGGACTTCCGAAGTCGACTACTAAGGGTCGCGGCGCAGGCGTTTGACGTCGGAGCGGAGTTTCTTGGCGGAGATCCTGCGTTCCACCGCGCCCCGGCTTGGCTTTGTCGGCCGGCGTCGCTTGGGCGGTGGGGCGATCGCCTCGCGGAGGCGCTGGGCCAGGCGCTGCTCGGCCGCCTCCCGGTTGCGCAACTGGGAGCGGAACTCCGAGGCCGCGATCGTGATGAGCGGCCCGCCGAGGCGCTCCAGGGCGCGGGCCTTGAGCGGGTCCGGCAAGGCGGTCGTGGCGGAGAGGTCGAAGGTGAGCTCCACGCGGCTGTCGGTGGTGTTCACGCCCTGCCCGCCAGGCCCGGACGACCGCGAGAAACGCCAGACGAGCTCGCCGTCCGGAATGACGACCGAGTCGTTGACGATCAGCGGCCCTGGCATGGCGATGTGCTCCTTGTCGTGAATCCGATCCTCACCGTATCCGGCCGCTCCATGCCACCGGCAACAGGATTTCCCGGCGAACCGCCCAAGAGTTGACGACAGCCCTCGGCCGACATATGCAACGATCAGCCGAAAAAGCGGGGCGAATTGTGGGGAGGGGCTGTGGGGGCCATCGTCGGCGTGCACGGCATCGGGAAGTACAAGTACTACCGTCAGGCGGGTAACTCGGCCGTGGGGGCCGCCGAGGCCATGCGGCTCAAGTGGGACCGCTACCTGGGGGCGGGGCTGGGAGGCGGCGCGGGGCCGTACATCAAGGAGGTCGCCTACTTCTCGCACCACCTCGTCGACGCCAAGGGTGAGGCGGTCAAGGCGGTGGCGAAGATGGAGGAGCCGGCCCAGCAGGTGTTCGCCGCCTGGGCCAGGGAGGTGGGGTTCGGGGAGCCGATCACCGGGGCGCTGAAGGCGTTCACGAGCTGGGTGCTGGAGCGGCTGGACGGCAGGGCGGCGGCCTTCGCGGCGCTGTTCTGCCCCGAGGTCGCCGCCTACCTCACCGACCAGGCCAGGCGCGAGCGCTGCCAGCGGGAGGTCGCCGAGGCGGTACGCCGCCACCACCCCAAGGTGCTGATCGCGCACTCGCTCGGCAGCGTCGTCGCCTACGAGACCCTGTGGGCCAACCCCGACCTCGAGATCGACCTGCTCATCACCCTCGGAAGCCCGCTGGGCATGCGCAACGTGGTGTTCGAGCGCCTGTTGCCCGCACCGATCAACGGCCGTGGCGAACGGCCCAAGGGCGTCAGGCGCTGGGTGAACATCGCCGACAAGGACGACATCGCGGCCATCCCGCCGGGGCTGCGCGACAGCTTCACCGGCGTCGACCAGGAGCTGCAGGTCAACCTCGACTGGCTGGATTTCCACACGGCGGAGAAGTACCTGGGCTGCGGCGCGCTGAACGAGCCGCTGCGCCCCTACCTGGCAGTTTGAGTTCATCCTCGCTTGACTCGGGTGTCACGACCCGGTCAGCGGGGCCGGACATACCTGGGGCGTGGAACGCAGAGCCTTTCTCGCCGCAGCCGCCGCGACCCTGTTCGTCCCCGCCAAGACCGCGAGGACACTGGCCGGCGACCCCTTCACGCTCGGCGTCGCCTCGGGCGACCCGTCCATCGGCGGGTTCGTGATCTGGACCCGCCTGGCCCTCGACCCGCTCGGCGTCAACGGCCGCGGTGGCATGCCGGTCCGCGACGTCGCCGTGGACTGGCAGGTCGCCGCCGACGAACGCTTCTCGAAGATCCTCCGCTCCGGTACGGCGACCGCCCGCTGGAAGCAGGCCCACAGCGTGCACGTCGAACTCGACGGCCTCGAACCGGGACGGGAGTACTTCTACCGCTTCAGAACCGAGGGCAGGCTCTCACCCGTGGGCCGTACCAGGACGACGCCCGCGGGAGGGCAGCCGCTCACCTTCGCCGTCGCCGCGTGCGCGCACTACGAGCACGGCTTCTACACCGCCTACCGCCGCCTGGCCGAACAGGAACCCGACCTGGTGCTGCACCTGGGCGACTACCTCTACGAGTACGGCCCGAGCGGCTACACCGCCCTGGCGGGCCGGGTGCGCACGCACACGCCCGGCAAATGCGCCACGCTGGCCGACTACCGGCTGCGGCACGCGCAGTACAAGAGCGACCCCGACCTGCAGCTCGCGCACGCCGCCGCGCCGTGGCTGGTCTCCTTCGACGACCACGAGCTGGAGAACAACTGGGCCGGTCCGGTCTCCAGCACCGGGGCGCCCGCCTTCGACCGGCGCAGGGCCGCCGCGTTCCAGGCCTACTACGAGAACATGCCGCTGCGCCGGGGGAGCCTGCGGGGCGCGGTGCTCCGGGTCAACCGGCGGGTCTCCTGGGGGACGCTGGCCCGCTTCCACCTGCTGGACACCCGGCAGTTCCGCGACGACCAGGCGTGCCTGGACGGCGTGCGGGCCGCCTGCGACGAGCGGCTGTCGGCCCGCCGTACCCTGCTCGGCGCCGACCAGTGGCGCTGGCTGGAAGGTGGCCTGGCGGCCTCGGACACCGGCTGGAACCTGATCGGGCAGCAGATCCTGATGACCCAGCGCGACTACAAGGTCGGTCCCGGCCGCGAGGTGAACCTGGACTCCTGGGACGGGTACGCGCCCGAGCGGACCAGGCTGCTCAACGGGCTGCGCGGCGTCTCCAACCCCGTGGTGCTCACCGGTGACGCCCACATGCACCACGCGGCCCAGCTCAAGCCCGACTTCGACGACCCGGACTCACCGGTGGTGGCGACGGAGCTGGTGGCCTCCTCCATCGCCAGCGACGGCGACGGCTACCGGGACCGGGCGTGGGTGGCCGAGGCGCTGGCCGAGAACCCGCACATCTCCTACCTCGACCAGCGCAGGGGGTACATCGTCTGCCACCTGACCGCCACCGAGATGTCGGTGGATTTCCGGACCCTCGACTACATCTCGCGGAAGGGAGCTCCGGCGAAGACCGCCCAACGCCTCACGCTGCCCGCGCAGGAGTCCGCGCATAGGCTGAGATCATGACTTGGGTGCTCTTCGACTACGGAAACGTCATCTCCCTCGACCAGCCGAAGGCGGAACGCGACGCCATGGCCGACACCGCCGGGGCCGACCGCGACGCCTTCGCCCAGGCGTACTGGAAGCACCGCCCGGAGTACGACAGAGGCACGCTCACCGACGCCGCCTACTGGACGTTCGTCCTCGACCGCGACGCCGAGCCCGGTGAGGTGGAACGGCTCGTCGAGCTGGACATCGCAAGCTGGACCCATCCGAACCATGACACTCTTGAGATTCTTGGACGGTTGCCCGGCCGGGTCGCCCTGCTGTCCAACGCGCCCGCCAGTATGGCCGACGGCATCGACCGGCAGCCGTGGATGGACGGGATCGCGCCGCGCTTCTACAGCGGCCGGATGGGCCTGGTCAAACCGGGCGAGGCGATCTACCGGGCGGTGCTCGAGGGGCTGGGCGCGGAGCCGGGCGAGGTGACGTTCGTCGACGACCGGCTGGCGAACATCGAGGCCGCCGAGCGCCTCGGCCTGGTCGGCATCCACTTCCGCGAGGCCGCCGACCTGGCGCCACTGCTCACGAATTAAGCGCCCTGCTGATCAGCCGCCGAAGGCGTAGCCGTACAGGCCGGGGCCGGTGCCCAGCCTGCGGGTCTCGCGCGGGCGCAGGCCCGGGTGGGGGCCCGGTTGGCGGGTGCCGGGGATGAGCGTGACGACGCCGCTGCCCGGCGCGGCGACCACCAGCGCGCCCGGCGTCCGGCCGCGGCCCGGCGAGGTGGCGAGGGAGGCGCCGAAGTCGCGGCCCCGGCCCTTGATCAGGAGGTTGCCCCGGCTGGTCAGGCCGCCCGCGCGGGTGCCCGCCAGCACCTGTACCGCGCTCTCGCCGGGCACGCCGACGGCCAGCTCGGCGTCCCCGTCGCCGTTGAAGTCGCCGGTGGCCAGCGCGGCGCCGAACCGGTCGGAGTAGCGCGGCTCGCCCTTGAGCGGGCGCTGCGTCCACGCCTCGCTGCGCGCGGTGCGCAGGCCGGTGCGCGTGCCGTACACGACGTGCACCATGCCGTCGCCGTAGTCCATGGCCCGCTGGTTCGCGCTCAGGCCCTCGCCGGGCGCGCCCACGGCCAGGTCGTCGCGGCCGTCGGCGTCGAAGTCGGCCGCCGCGAGGGAGGCGCCGAAGGCGTCCCACTTCTCGGCCACCCCCTTGATCCACGGGCTGTCCTGGGTGAGCAGGACCGCGCGGCGGCGCACCGGGTCCAGGACGGTGACCGAGCCCTGCCCGTCGGTCGTCACGCTGTCGGCGGGCGCGCCTACGGCCAGTTCGTCGCGCCCGTCGCCGTCGAAGTCGCCGGTCGCCAGCGCCGCGCCGAACTGGTCGGTGACCAGCGCGCGCTGCCCCACCCAGGAGGTCTCCTGGGTGATCTCGCGCCCTTTGCCGAACAGCACGGCCACCGCGCCGCCCCGGCCGCGTGACGGCGCCCCGGCGGCCAGTTCGTCGTCGCCGTCGCCGTCCAGGTCTCCGGCGGCGAGCGCGGCGCCGAAGCGGTCGCCGGACGGCCTGGGCAGGCTGATCACCCGGCCGGGACGCAGGCCCGCGGTCGAGCCGTGGAAGAGCTGGACGACCCCGTTGCCGTCCGCTCCCGGCCGGGCGGGGCCGGTGAACTCCTCCGACGCCCCGACCGCGAGGTCGGCGCAGCGGTCGCCGTCGAAGTCGCCCACGGCGAGCGCGGAGCCGAAGGAGTCGCCGTTCTCCGCCGCGCCGGGCACGCCGGGGGAGTCCTGGGAGAGGACCTCGTGGCGGCGCGAGCCGTACAGGATCGTGACGGTTCCGGCGCGGGTGCGGCCGCCCACGGTCGCGTACGGCGCGGCCACGGCGAGGTCGGCCAGGCCGTCGCCGTCGAAGTCGGAAGGGGTGCCGCAGACGCGGACGGCGGCGCTCGCGCCGGGGCAGAACAGGGGGAGGGTGAGGCAGGCGGCGGCGAGAATGGACATGCTCATGACTGCAAGCTGTCCAGGCCCGCTGAACTTCGGGTGACCGTATCAGCCCATCCGGAAGAACGTGCCAGGATATGTAGGTGGCAATGGACATCGACCTGGCAGATTTGGCGTTCTGGCGCAAGCCCCTCAAGGAGCGGTACGAGGCGTTCGCCCAGCTCCGGCAACTCGAACATCCGGTGTTCTTCCCCGAGAAGCGGGTGCCGCTGCTCCGCTCGGGACAGGGCTTCTACGCCCTCGTCCGGCACGCCGACGTGGTCGAGGCCAGCCGCAACGCCAAGATCTTCTCCAGCGAGCCCGCCGTCACCAACCCCGAGCCGCCCGGCTGGGTCAAGCAGGTGTTCGGCGAGTCGATGGTCAACATGGACGACCCCCGGCACGCCCGGCTGCGCCGCATCGTCACCCGCTCCTTCAGCCCGCGCATGCTGCAGAACCTGCAGGGCGACATCGACGCGGCCTGCCGCCGCATCGTCGACGACGTGATGGCCCAGGGGCCGCGCGACTTCGTCGCCCAGGTCGCCGCCCGGCTGCCCATCCACGTCATCTGCGACATGATGAACATCCCCGACGAGCTGCGCGCCAAGGTGCACGAGCACGTCGACATCTCTACCGCGTACACCGGCCTGCGCCCGAGCCTGGCGCACAGCGTGAAGATGGCGGGTCAGAACATGCTGGCCCTGTTCGCCCTGCAGCGCATGGTGATCAAGCTCGGTCACGAGCGCATGGCCGACCCGCAGGGCGACCTGGTCTCGCTGCTGGTCACCGCCAACCCCGACGGGGAGAAGCTGACCGACAAGGAGCTCGGCTCGTTCTTCTCGCTGCTGCTGGTGGCGGGCAACGAGACCGCGCGCAACACCATGGCGCACGGCGTCAAGCTGCTCACCGACCACCCGGCCCAGCGTGAGCTGCTGATGAGCGACTACGACGCGCACATCAACGGCGCGATCGAGGAGATGGTCCGCTTCGTCTCGCCGATCATGCAGTTCCGCCGTACGGTGACCGAGGACTACTCGCTGCGCGGCCTGGAGCTGAAGAAGGGCGACAAGGTCGTGCTGTTCTACGGCTCGGCCAACCGCGACGAATCGGTCTTCGCCGACCCCGACGACTTCGACATCACCCGCGACACCAAGCCGCACGTCGGCTTCGGCGGTCCGGGCCCGCACTTCTGCCTGGGCGCGAACCTGGCCAGGCAGGAGATGCGCGCGATGTTCCGCGAACTGCTCACCAGGCTTCCGGAGATCCGCTCGGTGGGCGAGCCCGAGCTGCTGGTCTCCAACTTCGACAACAGCGTGCGGAGTCAGGGCTTCACCTTCTAGAGCGGCACCAAGTCGGACACGGCTTGGTAACGCACTCTTGTCAGTACTATTTCACATTATTATGTTACGTGTCACAACACCCCCGAAGACGTGGAGTGACGATATGTCCAAGAGGACTTCCCTGCTGGTCGCCGGACTCCTGTTAGGTGTGGCCGCCTGTGGTGGCGGCGGGCAGGCTGCCGAACCGAAGAGCGGGAGCGACACCCCGGCCAAGGGCGGGACCCTGACGATCCTGTCCAACCAGGACTTCTCTCACCTGGACCCGACCCGGAACTGGACCATGCCGCAGATGGACTTCGGCATCCGGCTGCTCTACCGCACGCTCACCACGTTCAAGGCCGAGCCGGGCGCCAAAGCCTCGGAGATCGTCCCCGACCTGGCCACCGACCTCGGTACCCCCACCGAGGGCGGCAAGGTGTGGACCTTCACCCTCAAGGACGGGGTGAAGTACGAGGACGGCACACCCGTCAAGGCGCAGGACATCAAGTACAACGTGGAGCGCTCCTTCGCCCCCGAACTGCCGGGCGGCCCCAACTACGCCCAGCTCTACCTGGCCGGCGGCGAGGACTACAAGGGACCGCTCAAGGGCAAGCACCTCGACTCGATCCAGACGCCCGACGACAAGACGATCGTCTTCACGCTCAAGCGGCCCGTCGCGGAGTTCTCCTACACCGTCACGCTGCCCACCTTCGCCCCCGTGCCCGAGTCGAAGGAGGCCGGCGCGCAGTACGACAACCGGCCCTTCTCCTCTGGCCCGTACAAGATCGAGATCTACGACCGGGGCAAGGAGATGGTGCTGGTCCGCAACGAGCACTGGGACCCGGCCACCGACACCGTGCGCAAGGCCTACCCCGACCGGATCGTGGTCAAGCAGGGGCTGCGCCAGACCGTCATCGACGACCGGCTCATCGACAGCCGCGGCGAGGACTCCGCGGCGATCTCCTACTCCGACGCCTCGGCCGCCAGCCTGGCCAAGGTGCTGCCCAAGCCGGAGGTGAAGGCCCGCCTGGTCAGCGAGATCTCCGGCTGCACCGACATGCTCGGCTTCAACACCAGCAAGGCGCCCTTCGACGACCCGAAGATGCGCCAGGCCGTGCACTTCGCGCTCGACAAGCAGGCCATGCAGACCGCGGGCGGCGGCCCCGGCATGACCGAGATCGCCACCTCCTACCTGCCGCCCGCCATGTCCGGCGGCCAGAAGCAGGACGTCTACCAACTCCCGCCCAACGGCGACGTGGAGAAGGCCAAGGCGCTGCTCGGCGGCAAGACGCTGGACGTCGGCCTGACGATCTCCACCGGCGACAAGGCGCTCGGCGAGGCCGCGCAGGCCTCGCTCAAGCGGGCGGGCATCAACCTGACCCTCAACCCCGTCGACCCGTCGGTCTTCTACGACACCATCGGCGACACCGCCAAGACCCCCGACATGTTCACCTACGGCTGGTGCCCCGACTACCCGTCCGGCGCGACGTTCCTGCCGCTGCTGTTCGACGGCCGCACCATCGTGGAGAAGGGCAACTCGGGCAACGTCTGGCAGTTCAAGGACGACGCCGTCCAGAAACGGATCGACGAGATCCAGGCGATGACCGACACCGCCGCCGCCCAGCAGGCCTGGATCGACCTCGACAAGCAGGTCATGCAGCTCTCCCCGGCCGTGCCGTTCTCCTGGGACCGCAAGCCGCTGCTGATCGGCAAGGACGTCACCGGCGCCTTCGGCCACCCGGTCTGGTCCGGCCAGCTCGACTTCGCCGTCCTCGGGGTGACGCAGAAGTGACCGGATACACCGGTTTCGGCGACCGGGGTGAGCGCGCGTGACCGCGCTCGCCCCTCCCGCGGCGGCCCCCGTGGCCGCCGCGGGGCGCTCGCCCTCGCGACTGGTGTGGGAGCGGCTGCGCCGCGACCGCGCGGCCCGGTTCGGCCTGATCGTCGTCGCGCTGTTCGTGCTCATCGCCCTCAGCGCGCCACTGCTGACCAAGCTGAACGGCTGGTCGCCCTACGACTTCGACCCCACCGCCATCGACAAGGAGCTGGCCGGCGTGCCCAAGGGCGCGCTCGGCGGCATCAGCGCCGAGCACTGGCTCGGCGTCGAACCGGTCAGCGGGCGCGACATCTTCAGCCGCATCGTGTACGGCGCCCGCATCTCCCTGCTCATCTCCGCCCTCGCCACCGTCGTCTCGGTGCTCCTCGGCACCACGTTCGGCCTGCTGGCCGGCTACTTCGGCGGCTGGGTGGACGCGGCGATCAGCCGGGTCATGGACCTGCTCATGTCCTTCCCCAGCCTCATCTTCATGATCGCGCTGATCTCGGTGATCCCCGACGGCGACCGGGTGACGCTGCTGGTGTGCATCATGGGCGGGTTCGGCTGGCCGTACATCGGGCGGATCGTGCGCGGGCAGGCGATCACCGTCAAGCACCGCGAGTACGTCGAGGCGGCCCGCGTCGGCGGCGCCATGGGCGGGGGGCTGCTGTTCCGGGAGATCCTGCCGAACATCACCGCGCCGATCCTCGTCTACGCGACCCTGTCCATCCCGGCCAACATCGGCACCGAGGCCGCGCTGTCGTTCCTCGGCGTCGGCGTGCGCCCGCCGACCGCCTCGTGGGGGCAGATGATCCAGGAGTCGATGCTCTGGTACGAGGTCGACCCGATGTACTTCATCGTCCCCGGCCTCTGCCTGTTCCTGACCGTGCTCGCCTTCACGCTGCTCGGCGACGCGCTGCGGGACGCGATCGACCCGAAGGGGGCCAGGCGATGACCCTGTACCTGCTCCGGCGGCTCGGCGCCGTGGCCGCGATCCTGCTGGTCATCTGCGCGGTGACCTTCGTGATCTTCTATGTGGTGCCGTCCGACCCCGCGGTGCAGGCGTGCGGCAAGACCTGCACGCCCGAACGCGTCGCCGAGGTACGCGCCCAGATGGGCCTCGACCGGCCGGTCTGGGAGCAGTTCGGCGCCTACGTCGTCGGCATCTTCGCCGGGCGCACGCTGGCCGCCGGAGTCGAGTGCGGCTTCCCCTGCCTCGGCTTCTCCTACCAGAACTCGCTGCCGGTGTGGGACCTGCTGATCGACCGCCTGGGCACCAGCGTCTCGCTGGCCATCGGCGCCGCCGCGCTCTGGCTGGTCATCGGCCTGAGCGTCGGGGTGATCTCCGCGCTGCGCCGCGGCAGCGCCCTGGACCGGACGCTCATGGTCACCACCCTCACCTCCGCCTCGCTGCCGGTCTACTTCGTGGCGATGCTGCTGCTGCTGTTCGCGGTCAGGGTGACCGGGCTGCTGCCCTACCCGGCCTATGTCGAGCTGACCGAGGACCCGGTGGCGTGGGCGAGCAACCTCATCCTGCCGTGGGTCACGCTGGCCGCGCTGTACGCGGCGATGTACGCCAGGCTGAGCCGCGCCCAGATGATCGAGACGATGGCCGAGCCGTACATCCGCACCGCCCGCGCCAAGGGCCTGCACGAGCGGACCGTGGTCACCAAGCACGGCATGCGCGCCGCGGTCACGCCCATCGTCACCATCTTCGGCATGGACCTCGGCGGCCTGCTGGCCGGAGCCATGATCACCGAGACGGTGTTCGGGCTGCCGGGCATCGGGCGGCTGGCCTACGACGGCATCGTCAAGGCCGACCAGCCGGTCATCCTCGGCACGACGCTGCTGGCGGCCTTCTTCATCGTGCTGGCCAACCTGCTGGTGGACCTGGTGTACGCGGTGATCGACCCCCGGGTGAGGTACTCATGATTCTCCAGGTACAGGACCTGTCGGTGTCGTTCGGCGACATCCAGGTGGTCGACGGGGTCAGCTTCGGCGTGCAGCGGGGGCGCACGCTCGGCATCGTCGGCGAGTCGGGGTCCGGCAAGTCGGTGTCCTCGCTGGCGGTGCTCGGGCTGCACCGCGACGCCGCTGTCACCGGGTCGATCGTGTTCGACGGCGAGGAACTGGTCGGCGCGCCCGCCGAGCAGTTGCGGCGGCTGCGCGGCAGCAGGATGGCGATGATCTTCCAGGATCCGCTGTCGTCGCTGCACCCCTTCTACACCGTGGGGGAGCAGATCGCCGAGGCGTACCGGCTGCATCGCCGTACCTCGCGCAAGGTCGCGCGGGAGCGGGCCGTGGAGATGCTCGCCGAGGTCGGCATCCCCGAGCCGCGGCGCAGGGCCGGGGAGCACCAGCACCGCTTCTCCGGCGGCATGCGGCAGCGTGTCATGATCGCGATGGCGCTGGCCTGCGAGCCCGACCTGCTGATCGCCGACGAGCCGACCACCGCGCTGGACGTGACCGTGCAGGCGCAGATCCTGGAGCTCATCGCGCGCATCCAGGCCGAACGCGGACTCGCGGTCATCATGATCACGCACGACCTCGGCGTGGTGGCCAGGATCGCGGACGAGGTCCTGGTGATGTACGGCGGGCGGACCGCCGAGCACGCCCGTTCGCGCGCCGTCTTCAAGGACACCCGGCACCCGTACACCCGCGGCCTGCTGGACTCCGCGCCGGGCGCAGTCCAGGAGACGGGCGGGCGCCTGCGCGCCATCCCCGGCAGCCCGCCGTCACCGCTCGAGCCCCCGTCCGGCTGCCGCTTCCACCCGCGCTGCCCCTCGGCCATGGAGGTCTGCGCGGCGGAGCGGCCCGCCCTGCTCGGCGCCGATCACAAGGTCGCCTGCCACCTGGAAGGAGTCACCCTGTGAAGGCCGACCCGATGGGTGCCCGCCACCTGGAAGGAGTCATCCGATGAAGGCCGAGCCTATGGGCGCCACCGCCGAGTCGCCCGCGCCGGCCTCGGGGAACGACGTGCTGCTGTCGGTGCGGGATCTGCGGATGACGTTTCCCGGGCGGCGGGGGAACGGGGTGCGGGCCGTCGACGGGGTCTCCTTCGACCTGCGCGCGGGCGAGACGCTCGGCCTGGTCGGCGAGTCGGGCTGCGGCAAGTCCACCACCGGCCGGATGATCGTGCGCCTGCTGGAGCCCACCGGCGGCACCGTCTCCTTCGACGGCCACGACCTCACCCACCTCGGCGCCCGCGAGATGCTCCCGTTCCGCCGCGACCTGCAGATGATCTTCCAGGACCCGTTCGCGTCGCTGAACCCGCGCCAGACCGTCCAGCAGATCGTCTCGGGACCCCGGCGCCTGCTCGACCGGCAGGGCGTGGTGGACCTGCTGCGGCAGGTGGGCCTCGACCCCGCGCACATCGACCGCTACCCGCACGAGTTCTCCGGCGGCCAGGCGCAGCGCATCGGCATCGCCCGCGCGCTGGCCTCCGGCCCGCGCCTGGTGGTGTGCGACGAGCCGGTGTCCGCCCTGGACGTCTCCATCCAGGCGCAGATCGTCAACCTGCTCGCCGACCTGCAGGCCGAACTCGGCCCGGCCTACCTGTTCATCGCGCACGACCTGTCGGTGGTCCGGCACATGTGCGAGCGGATCGCGGTGATGTACCTGGGGCGGATCGTGGAGGTCGGGCCGCGCGAGTCGATCTACGCCGATCCCGCCCACCCCTACACCAGGGCGCTGCTGTCGGCCGTGCCGCTGCCCGACCCGGACCTGGAGGCCGAGCGGGAGCGGATCGTGCTGCTCGGCGACCCGCCCAGCCCGGCCGCGCCGCCGCCCGGCTGCTCGTTCAACCCGCGCTGCCACAAGGCGCGCGACCTGTGCCGGGCCGAGGCGCCGCCGCTGACCGTGGTGCGCGGGCGGGAGGTCGCCTGTCACTTCCCCGAGGGCTGAGGCTCGGGGGCCAGGACGTTGGTCCTGATGGTGAGGAAGGTGATCAGCGCCGAGACGGCCATCATCGCGGCGCTGATCAGCATCGCGTAGCGGAAGCCCGCGTCGAACAGGTGCGGCTTCTTGAAGGCGTCGCCGACCAGGCCGACCAGGGGCGGGACGGCGGCCACCGCGAGCAGGCTGCCGGTGCGGGCGACGGCGTTGTTGACACCGCTGGCCGTACCGGCGTAGCGCTCGTCGGCGGTGGCCAGCACGGTCGCGGTCAGCGGTGCGACCGCCGCCGACAGGCCCAGGCCGAACACCGTCACCGCGGGGAGCACCTGCAGCCAGTACGAGGCGCCTTCGCCGATGGTGGCCATCAGGAGGAATCCGGCGCCCGCGATCAGGATGCCGACGGTCATCGGCAGGCGCGGGCCGTACCGCTTGGCGACCTCGCCCGCGCGGGCGGACAGCAGCAGCATCAGGATCGTCGTGGGTAGCAGCGACGCCCCCGCGGCGATCGGCGAGAAGCCCGAGACGACCTGCAGTTGCACCACGAGCAGGAAGAAGACCACGCCCATCGCGGCGTACATGATCAGGGTGACCACGTTCACCGCGGTGAACACGTGGTTGCGGAACAGGCCCAGCGGCACCAGCGCGTCCGGCGACCTGCGCTTCTGCACCGCGACGAAGGCCACGCCCAGCACCAGGCCGGTCACCAGCGGCACGGCGGCGCCCTTCTGGATCAGGCCGTAGGTGATGCCGGCCAGGGACAGCGCGGCCAGCACCGAGCCGAGCACGTCGAAGCGGCCCGTGGCCTGCTCGTCCCTGCTCTCGGGGACGTGCCGCAGGGTCACGAACACGACGAGGGCCGCGAACGGCAGGTTGATCAGGAACGCCCAGCGCCAGCCCGCCGTCTGCACCAGCCAGCCGCCGAGCAGCGGGCCGATCGCGCTGGCCACGCCGCCGAGGCCGGACCAGGCGCCCACCGCCCTCGGCCGTTCGGCCCTGACGAAGGACGCCTGGATGATCGCCAGCGAGCCGGGGGTGAGCAGCGCGCCGCCGACGCCCTGCAGGGCGCGTGCCAGGACGAGCAGTTCGATGTTGGGGGCCAGGCCGCACAGGGCGGAGGCGAGCGCGAACCAGACGGTGCCGATGAGGAAGACGCGGCGCCTGCCGTACCTGTCGCCGAGGGAGCCGCCGAGCAGGATCAGGCCGGCCAGGGTGAGGGTGTAGGCGTTGATCGTCCACTGCAGGCCGGACATGTCGGCGCCGAGGTCCTCGCCGAGGGCGGGGAGGGCGACGTTGACGATCGTGCTGTCGAGCATCGCGAGGCCGGAGCCGAGCACGGTCGCGGCCAGGATCCATCGGCCGCGCGCTGACTTGAGCTCTACAAGCACGTTTTCCATGGATCAATCCTGCTTTATGGCGAAATTTCGGGGTATCTGGGGGAGGGTCATCCTGGGTCTCGTGGCTCGCCGTACCGGGAGCAGATCATGACCGCGGTGACGGACGCGAGGGCCGGTAGCGGCGCGACGTGCGGCCACAGGTGCAGCATCGGGGCGGTGACGGCCGCTTCGGCCGCCCATCGCCAGCGCGGCGACCGAGACCAGCGGCAGCCTGGGCCCGCTCGCCGCCCACCCGCCGACAAGCCGATCAACACGACCAGTCATATCACGAACACCTGAAGTGATGATCTATCCTTCTTGTCGCCGATGTCCCGTACACCGGGAGACTCCTTCTTCCATGGCTGCGTGTCTTCGAGCTGGAGGAAGGTGGCGAGTTCAGGCGCCCAGGGCCCGCAGTACGAATCCGGCCACCCGCTCCTCGGCCGCCTCGACCGTGACCGTCCCGCTGATCAGCGGCACCCGCTCGGCGCCGATCACCGCGAGGATCATGCGCGCGGTCGCCGCCACGTCGGAGACCTGGAAGTCGCCCGAGTCCGCGCCGCTCACCAGGATGTCGGCGAGGATGCGCTGCATCGGCGCCACGTGCTCGGCGAGCTGCTGGTAGGCGGCCGGGCCGAGGGTGGCGCTGAGGTCGGCGGCCCCGGGGTGCGGGTGCGCCAGCAGGCCCGCGAGCTGCAGCCGGACGAAGGCGCGCAGCCGGTCGGCGGGCGAGGCGCCGGTGGGCAGCTCGCGCTCGTAGCTCTCGATGAAGTAGCTGGTCACCCGCTCGGTGAAGGCCAGCAGGAGGGCGGCCTTGTCGGGGTAGTAGTTGTACAGGACCGTCCGGGTGATGGCGGCCTCGTGGGCGACGTCCGTCATGGAGATCGCGTCGATGCCCTGCGCGCGCGACAGCCGCGAGACCGCCTGCAGGATGCGGTCGCGCGTCTGCGCGCGGTGCTCGCCGATCGTCGCGGCGGAGATTCTGGGCATCCGTCTATGTTAGGCGGCCGCCCTCACCGTGTGCAGCAGCTCGGTCAGGACTTCGGTGTTGAGCTGGTAGGCGAGCTTGACCTCGCGGATGACGCGCTGCTGCGCCGCCTCGTCCAGGTCGAGGGCGTCCAGGCGGGCGCGGTACTCGTTCTTGAAGCGGGGCAGGCTGCCGACCTCGTCGAAGAAGTAGAAGTCGACGCCGCCGCCCTTCTGGTAGCCGTAGATCTTCTGCAGCTCCATCCGGATGAACTGGCCGCCCGACAGGTCGCCCATGTAGCGCGTGTAGTGGTGCGCGATGTAGCCGCCCGGCCAGTCGGCCACCTGCTCGATGCGCGCCATCAGCGTCCGGGTGGACTTGGAGGGGGAGACGCGCTCCCGCCAGCCGGAGCCGTAGATCGTCTCCAGGTCGCGGACCAGCGCCTCCTCGCGGTACAGCTCGGGGAAGACGAAGCCGCCCGACACAGGGTCGCCGGCCAGGCGCTTGGCCGCGCCATCGAGCGCCAGGTAGCAGAAGTAGTGCTGGGCGACCATCTCGCCGTACTCCTCGGCGCTCAGTCGCCCGCTCATCAGTTCCTTGAGGTAGCTCTCGCCTTCGGCGGACTCGTGGTCGCTCCAGGTCGCGGCTCGCAAGGTCTCCGAGAAAGTCACAGCACGCTCCGAAATTTAATGACAAGATGTCACGAAGAGCGTACCCCAGTTCTCGACACTCTGTCATTAAACCTTTTCCCGTCATCAGGCGAGAGCCCGGCGCTGCCGCGACGGTCAGCCGCGGGAGACCTCCGCCGTTCTGCCGAGGGCGATGAGGGTGAGGTTGCGCAGGGACGGCGGCCCGGCCGAGGTCATCGATCAAGCTCAGAAGCCGCCGAACCGGCGCACATCGCACCTGAGAGTGCCCCGTGCTCCCTCTCAGGCGCCACCCGAGCGGGCTCCGGGAATGGCCGGTCAGCGCCACGCTAGTCCCAATGGGCTATGGACACCTCACTGTGCGTTGCCTTAGCTTTCCGGTGACTCGGGGCTCACTCTTGAACCGCGCATGCAGGGCATGGGGGAATGGTGACCGAGGCCGGTCTCAGCGGCTCCGCGACGGTCGTGCGCGAATCCGGACGCCGAACTCTCCGGCAAGGGCTGGAACGTTCCGCCCCCCGGTCATACCGGTCTTACCCGAGGGGAAGGCTGATCCCGATGTCCCGGACGCGCCCCCCGCCCCTGTGGCAGCATCGGACCAGCCCACAGGGCTGACCCGAGATCCGCACCCCGGCCGTTCCTCCGCAGGCTCTCGCGCGGTGAGCGCGCCACAGGCGAGGCGCGGGTGGAGCACCGGTGCCTCCTGGAACGGTACGACCACGGCGGCGAGCCGCCGTCCGGCCGTGCCCTCGTCCGAGGGCCTCGCGGAGGCTGCCGATGAAGCGAACGTCGAAGACCCGGGAGGGCCATGAAGAACCCGGCGGAGCCCGCACCCCTCTACGCCGTCCGGCCGCTGCCGCTCGGCTACCGGCCCGCCGACGAGGCGGGCGCGTCGGCCGCGATCGAGGACCTGGCCCGGGCCATGAACGACCTCCCCGACCTGTGGACGAAGATCATGGCGGACGTCTCCCCGGACGACCTGCTGAGCCTGCTGACCTCCCTGGACAGGGCGGACAGGGCCAAGGTGCTCCGCTGCCTCGGCATGAAGGACATGGCTCGCTGCGGGCCGTCGCTCGGCACTCAGGTCCTCGCCCGCCTGCGCCGGGCGAGACGGCCCGAGGCGGTCGCCGCGGCCGGGATGCTCGGCCTGCCGGTCATCGAGATGCTGCTGACCCGCACGTCGGACGAGGCCGTGGTGGACGAGGCGGCCGAAGCCCGATGGCCGGCGTCGCTGCGCCGGATGGCCCTGTGGTCGGCGATGGGGGCGAGCGCGTTCGACGCCCGCGTGCTGCTGGCCGTGGCCGACCGCGGCTGGTGGATGCCCACCGGCCTGCCCATGCGGGCCGGCGACCCCGTGAAGGCTGCCGCCCAGGCCGTCGTCGCCGTGACGGGCGACCTGTCCTTCGCCCAGCCCCCGCCCGAACCGGCCGTTCAGCAGACCGGCGTGCCCGGCACGGGGGAGAGGCTGCCCGAGGAGGCGCGGCGGCTTCGCGAAGATCTGGCCGCCGCGCTCGCCGCCGCGCGGGACGCGGTGGGGCGGGCGGACACGGCCGTCCGCCGGGGCGCGGCGCCGCAGACGGCGGACCTCGACTCCCTGCGCGGGCTGGCACGGCTGCTCGGCCAGGCCGGGGAGTGGCTCGCGGACCAGGGCGCCGAACTGCGGGAACCGACCGTCCCGGCCGCCACGGAGGCGATCAACCGGGTCGAAGACGGCTGGGCCGAAGCGGCCTGGCGGCAGCGGCTCGCGGATCTGACGCGCCTCACCGGCCCGGTCAGCGACCTGGACAGGCTCGCCGCGACCGTCCGGACGCTGCTCGCGGAGCCGGTCTGGGACGACGACCGGCGGCGGACGGCGAGCGGCCTGCTGGCCGTCGGCGAGCTCGCGGACCTGGCCGGCGCGCCCGGCGGCTCGGCCGCGGCCCCGCTCCACCTGGTGGACGAGTGCTTCAGCCGGGCCGAGGCCCTCCCGCAGGACCTGCGCAGGATCACGGCCATGGCGTACGCCGGACACCTGCACCGCGTCCCGGCGGCGGCCCCGGAGGTCGCGGAGGAGCCGCCCCCCGAGGTCGTGGAGGCGGAACCGCCCGCGGAGACCTCCCCGACGGAGAACGGCGTCGCGGCGCTCATCGCGCGGGGGCGCTTCGGCCTGGCCCACGCCGTGGCCACGGCGGACGGCTGGGCCCCGCCGAGACTCTGGGCCCTGCGCGTGGCGGCCCTGGCCCAGCAGGTCCGCCCGGAACGCGGCCCCTGTACGGCCAGGCTCCGCACCGAGATCGACGGCGGCGACCTGCACCTTGAGCCGCTCACCCTGCTGCTGGCCGTCCCCGCCCTGCTCCGGGCCGCGTTGATCACCGGTGAGCCCGCCGCCGGGGCGCTGCTCGTCGCCGCCTCGACCCACGTCGAGCCGCATCTGGGCAGGACCGCGCGGGAGGTCGGCGACCGCGCCCTGCGCCAGGTGCTGCTCGCCGCCCCGCTGGTCGGCGTGCTCGCCGACGTCGGCGACCTGGAACGCCGGGTCGCCGAGGCGAGCGGTGAGGCCCGATCCAGGCTGCGCCCGCGCCGGGTGCGGTTCCAGCGCGCCGCCGGCATCGCCAAGCGCTGGCTGGACCCGGCCGGTCTGCTCGGCAAGCTCCTCACCGCCGCGGCCGACGACGACCGGACCGCGATGACCATGGTCGCCAAGGAGGCGCGCAGGCTCGCCCAGCCGGACGCGGTGAACCGGGAGATCGACGACCTCGACCGCATGTCCAAGCCGGTCGAGGGCCCCAGCAGGCAGGATCTGCTCGGGCTGGCCGCCGACACGATCTCGGTGGTCACCGAGTGGCTGGACGCCGTCGCCGCGCTCGACCGGCGGCAGGCCGCCGGGCAGACCTGGGCCATGGAGGAGATCGCCGCGCTGCGGGCCACCCTCGCCGAGCAGCGCGCGGGAGTGCTGGCCGGCCTGGCCGACCAGGCCCGGCACGCGGACCCGCTCGTGGCGTCCGCCGCCACGGCGGGTACGGCGACGATGTCGGAGATCTTCGCGCTGATGGAGGGCGACATCCGCCTGTCGCCGGGCGAGGCGCCGGCCGAGCAGGCGCTCACCGCGGAACTGCTCAAGGTGCCCGGGGTGCGCGTTGACTCCGGGCGCATCCTCGCCGGCGCGTCGGCCGGGGCGCTGCTCGACGCCGCCGCCATCGGCTGGGAGGAGGCGCTGGCCAGGCAGACGGCCGCGGAGAACTATCCCGCCGCCGGGTACCTGATCGACCTCGCCAGGGCGGGACGGCTGCCCGCGACCGGCGGCGACCCCGCCCCGCTGACCGGGGACGAGCCCGCCGAGCGGCTGACGGCGGCCGAGGACCGCAGCCGGTCGGAGCTGACGGCCACCGGCGCCGGCCTCCTGTCCGACCTGCGGCGGGCCCGCGCCCGCGACGAACTCTCCGACGAACAGGAGAGCGAACTCGCGGATGCCCTCCGGGTCGCCGACCCCGCCCAGCGCACGGATCTGTTCCGGGTACGGCACGAGCTGGAAGCGGTGGCCGCCGGCCTGTCCCGGCACCGCGAGGAGGCCGCGAACCGGCTCCGCGAACGCCTGACCGCCCTGACCACCCAGCAGGACCTCCCCGCCGACGACGTCCGGCGCGTCCGGCGGCTGATCGACGCCTGCGAGCTGGCCACGGCCGAGGAACACCTCTACCTGCTGGAGATCGGCGAGCACATGCCGGCCGACGTCCACCAGCCCGACGTCGAACGGTTCTTCCCACACGCCCCCGAGGCGCTGCCCGACGGCTTCACCGGCCGGTTCCTCGCGACCGTCAGGAACGGCGAACGGCACGCCGGGCTCGACATCCTGGACTACTCGGCGCTGTCCGCCGACGCCCGCTCCATCGCCGCCGAGGCCCTGGAGCTCTGGTACCGGCTGGGCCGTACCCGGCCCGAGGATCGGGCGAACATCAGCCAGAAGGACCTCCTGCCGGTGATGCGGCTGCTCGGCATCGAGGCGCAGCGCGCCGAACGACGCGGTGAGCTGCGCCGGGACAAGGCCCGCTGGCTCATCGAGCTGACCGGCGTCACCGTGACGGGCCAGCCCCTGGTCCCGGCGTTCGGCACCAAGCTGGGCCTGCGCGAGCCGAGGGGCGGGCGGCTGCGGGTGCTGCTCGTCTGGGACCGGCCCGCCGCCGAGCTGCTGATGGGCTGGGTCGACCAGGACAACTCCGGCGACAGCATCCTGGTCGCCCACTTCGGCACGATGCCTCCCGCGGTACGGCGCAGGCTGGCCGCCCGCGCCGTCGACACCGGCGCGCCGGTCGCCGTCATCGACGACGCGCTGATCGCCTACGCCGTCGCCAACGGCTCGGGGCGGCTGGAGACGACCATGGCGCTCGCCCTGCCGTTCTCCGCGGTCAACCCGTACGTGCGCCACAAGCGCATGCTGGTGTCGCCGGAGATGTTCTACGGGCGGGACAAGGAGCGCAGGAGCATCCTCGACCCGGACGGCACCCAGGTCATCTTCGGCGGCCGCGGGCTGGGCAAGTCGGCGCTGCTGCGGGAGAGCAGGGACCGGTTCCAGCGGGAGCCGGGACGGGTGGCGGTCCATCTGGAGCTGAACATCACCGCCGAGGCCGGAGTGCTGGGCGCGGGCGCCGTCTGGGACCGGCTGCGCCAGGCGCTCACCACCGCCGGAGTCCTCCCGCCGCCGCGCAAGGGCGGCACCAGGGACGCCTTCAAGGCGGTTCGCGGCGGCGTCCTCGACTGGCTGCGCCACGACTCGCGCCGCAGACTGCTGATCCTGCTCGACGAGTGCGACGTGTTCTTCGAGTCCGACGCGCCGGGCTTCCACGAGACCAACAGGCTCAAGGAGCTCGGCCTGGAGTCGAACGGGCGGGCCAAGGTGGTCTTCGCCGGGCTGCACTCGGTGCAGCGCTTCACCAAGCTCAACGGCAACGGCCCGTTCCGCCACCTCGGCCAGTCCACCGCGATCGGGCCGCTGAACGCGCGGCACGCCTTCGACCTCATCACCCGGCCGCTCGGCGCCCTCGGGTTCGTGTTCGACGATCCCGAGCTGGTCTCCCGCGTCCTGAACTACTGCTCCTACCAGCCCTACCTGCTGCAGATGTTCGGACATCGGCTGGTGGAGACGATGCACGCGCGGCGGGTCAAGGGGCAGGACGGCCCGCCGTACACGGTCACCGAGGCGGATGTCGGGGCCGTGGAGGCGGACGCCGAGTTGCGCCGCGACATCACCAGCGCGTTCCGGGACACGCTGAACCTCGACCCGCGCTACAGCGTGATCGCCAACGTCCTCGCCCACCACGCCTACGAGGGCGACCTGGAGACCCGGCTGTCGGACGCCCAGCTCGCCGAGGAGTGCCGGACCTACTGGCCGGACGGCTTCGCCGCCCTCGACCCGGAGGGCTTCCGTTCCTACCTGGCGGAACTTGCCGGGCTCGGGGTGCTGCGGCCGAACCACGACGGGGTGGGCTGGCGGCTGCGCAACTCCAACGCGCTCAGCATGATCGGCACGCGGGACGAGGTGGTCGCCGAACTCGTCCGCGCCGAGTCGGAGCGGGTCCCGCCCGAGGTCATCGCCCGGCAGATCCGGCGCACGCTCAAGGACGAGCGGACGCGGTGGCCGCTGACCATCGCCCAGGTGAACGACGTGCTCGGCGACCACGTCAACCAGGTACGGCTGGTGCTCGGCTCGCCCGCGACCGGGATCGACGACGTGGCGGCGACGCTGCGCGAGGTGATCGGCGATCTCGGCGACCGGTGCCGGCACCTGTCCCCGGGCGCCCGCAGGGACTTCGTCGACGCGCTGACCGGCGGCGAACCGGGACAGCGGCGGGTGGTGATCTCCGACCTCGCCTTCCTGGGGACCAAGCCCGACGGCTGCTGGGAGCACCTGCGCGGCGCGGTCGAGCTGCGCCCGGCCCGCGGCGGCGTCACCCGCTCCGTGGTCCTGATCGCGAGCCCGGCCACGCTGCCCTTCTGGCTGCGGGTCTTCGGCGAGGAGGTGCCCGAGCTCGGCGTGGTGACGCTGCGCCGCTACGACCGGCGCACGCTGGAGGTGTGGAGCCTGGAATCCGGCGGGTTCGGGACGGAGGAGGGGCGGGAGCGGCTGCTCCGGGTCACCTCCGGCTGGCCGTACCTGGTGGAGCGGGCGCTGGAGCTGGCGGCCGGGCTCGACGGCGAGGACGAGGCCCTGGACCGGGTCGAGGAGTGGCTGTCCGGGGCGGAAGGGCGGGCCGAGCTGGTCCGGATGGCCGGGGTCGCCGAGGACCGGACGATCGCGGCGGTCTACGGGCAGGTGCGCGGGCTGATGGATCCCGGGGGCATGCCCAGGCCCGATCTCGCGGCCGCCGCCTCCCTCGCGGGAGCGGCGTCGCCCCGGGCGGCGATCGACTGCCTGATGGCCCTGGGCGTCTTCGACTCCGACCAGGACGGCAAGTACCGCCTCGAACCGCTGCTGGAGCACGCCTGGCCGCACCGGAAGCGCTGACATTACATAATTACGATCGCCGTGAGCGAACACAGGCAGCTTCGGGAACATCTGGCGACTCTCTTAAGTTGAGCCCACATAACTCAACCCGTTGGAGTTCGCATGAGTGAGAGCTTGATCCTCCCGGTTCTTCCGCTCGACGACGAGGTCGTGCTGCCGGGCATGGTGGTTCCGTTGGACCTGTCCGACTCCGAGGTGCGCGCCGCCATCGACGCCGCGCAGTCGTCCGGCCTCAACAAGCCGAGCGTGCTGCTCGTTCCCCGCATCGACGGGCGCTACGGAGCCGTGGGCGTTCAGGCCGTCGTGGAGCAGGTCGGCAGGCTGCCCGGTGGCGAGCCCGCCGCCGTCGTGCGCGGGGTGAGCAGGGTGCGGGTGGGCACGGGGACGACGGGTCCCGGTGCCGCCCTGTGGGTCGAGGCCACCGCACTCGACCCGGTCGAGGTGGGCGAGCGCGCCCAGGACCTGGCCCGGGAGTACAAGGCGCTGGCGACGACCATCCTGCAGAAGCGTGGCGCCTGGCAGGTCGTCGACCAGGTCAACCAGATCGACGACCCCTCCGTCCTCGCCGACAGCTCCGGCTACACCCCGTGGCTGAGCACGGCGCAGAAGGTCGAACTGCTGGAGAACCCCGACCCGGCCGAGCGGCTGGCCCGCCTGGTCGAGTGGTCGCGCGAGCACCTCGCCGAGCTGGACGTGGCCGAGACGATCCGCAAGGACGTCCAGGAGGGCATGGAGAAGCAGCAGCGCGAGTTCCTGCTGCGCCAGCAGCTCGCCGCGGTACGCAAGGAGCTCAAGGAGCTCAACGGCGACGCCGAGACCGAGGAGGAGGACTACCGCGTCCGCGTCGAGGGCGCCGACCTGCCCGAGAAGGTGCGCGAAGCCGCCCTCAAGGAGGTCGACAAGCTGGAGCGGACCTCCGACCAGTCCCCGGAGACCGGCTGGATCCGCACCTGGCTGGACACGATCCTCGACGTCCCGTGGAACACCAGGACCGAGGACGTCTACGACATCGCGGGCGCCCGCGAGGTGCTCGACGCCGACCACACCGGCCTCGACGACGTCAAGGACCGCATCATCGAGCACCTGGCCGTGCGCAAGCGCCGCCAGGAGAAGGGGCTCGGCGTGGTGGGCGGCCGCCGCAGCGGCGCCGTCCTGGCCCTGGCCGGGCCTCCCGGCGTCGGCAAGACCTCGCTGGGCGAGTCCGTGGCGCGCGCGATGGGCCGCAAGTTCGTCCGCGTCGCGCTCGGCGGCGTCCGCGACGAGGCGGAGATCCGCGGCCACCGGCGCACCTACGTCGGCGCGCTGCCCGGACGCGTCGTCCGCGCGATCCGCGAGTCCGGCTCGATGAACCCGGTCGTGCTGCTCGACGAGATCGACAAGGTGGGCGCCGACTACCGCGGCGACCCGACCGCCGCGCTGCTGGAGGTCCTCGACCCCGCGCAGAACCACACCTTCCGCGACCACTACCTGGAGGTGGAGCTCGACCTGAGCGACGTGCTCTTCCTGGCCACCGCCAACGTGCTGGAGGCCATCCCGGGGCCGCTGCTCGACCGTATGGAGATCGTCACCCTCGACGGCTACACCGAGGACGAGAAGGTCGCCATCGCCCGCGACCACCTGCTGCCCCGCCAGCTCGACCTGGCCGGTCTCACCGCCGAGGAGGTCACGGTGGAGGAGTCGGCGCTGCGCAGGCTGGCCGCCGAGTACACCCGCGAGGCGGGCGTCCGGTCGCTGGAGCGCTCGGTCGGCCGGATCCTGCGCAAGGTGACGGCCAAGAACGAGCTGCCGGTCACGGTCGGCGAGGCCGACCTGGTCGACTACCTCGGCCGCCCGAGGTTCGTGCCCGAGTCCTCGCTGCCGGAGTCCAAGCAGCGCACCTCGGTGCCGGGCGTCGCGACGGGCCTGGCGGTCACCGGAGCGGGCGGCGACGTCCTGTACGTCGAGGCGTCCCTGGCCGACCCCGAGACCGGCGACACCGGCCTGACCCTCACCGGGCAGCTCGGCGACGTGATGAAGGAGTCGGCGCGGATCGCGCTGTCCTACCTCCGCTCGCACGGGGCCGAACTGGAGCTGCCGGTCACCGCGCTGAAGGACCGCTCGGTGCACGTGCACTTCCCTGCGGGCGCCGTACCGAAGGACGGGCCCTCGGCCGGGGTCACGCTGACGACCGCGCTGGCCTCGCTGCTGTCCGGCCGCCAGGTGCGCGGCGACGTGGCGATGACCGGGGAGATCTCGCTCACCGGCCGGGTGCTGCCGATCGGCGGCGCCAAGCAGAAGATCCTGGCGGCGCACCGGGCGGGCATCACCACGGTGCTCATCCCGGCCCGCAACGAGCCGGACCTGGACGACGTGCCCGAGGAGGTCCGCAACGAGCTGACCATCCACACGGTCAGCGACGTCCGCGAGGTCCTCGACATCGCGCTCACCCCGGCGAAGGTCGCGCAGACCACCGCAGCCTGATCCGGAGCCCCGCCGTGCGTCATCCGTACGGCGGGGCTTCGGCCTTGCATGAAAAAGTGCGGCAAAGCGCGATATATGCAGGAAATTAGGCGATCTTCTGGGTGTCGTCGCGTCTCGGAGGGGGCACGAACCTGTGCATGCAATCCCCCTCTCTCGCCGGTCGCGCCTGATGTCCGCCCCCCTCGGCGACCAGACGACCGCCAGCGCCGCCCGCATCTACAACGTCCTGCTCGGCGGCGGCGACAACCACGCGGCCGACCGTGAGGCCGCCGCCCTGCTCATGACCCACTTCCCGACCGTGCGGGACGCGGCCCGAGCCAACCGCGGATTCCTCCTGCGCGCGGTACGCGCCATGGCCGAGGCGGGGATCGACCAGTTCCTGGACCTCGGGTGCGGGCTGCCGCTCACGCCCAACACATGGGAGATCGCCCGGCGCAGGCAGCCGGAGGCGCGCATGGTGTACGTAGACAACGACGAGACCGTCGTGGCCGCCGGGCAGGCGATGATGGACAGGCCCGGCGTGATCACCGTGCACGGCGACCTGCGCGAGCCGGACAAGATCCTCGACGACCCGGCCGTGCGCGGCCTGCTCGACTTCGACCGGCCGATCGGCGTGCTCACCGTCGCCGTACTCCACTTCGTCGTCGACGACGAGCAGGCCCGCAGGGTGGTCACCACCCTGCGCGAAGCCCTCGTACCCGGCAGCAGGCTCGCGATGACCCATGTCTGCTCGGACACGATGCCGCTGGGGGAGGCCGCCGTCGGCACCGCCGTCTACAAGCGGACCAGCAATCCCGTCCGCCCGCGGAGCCGCGCCGAGATCACCGCCCTGTTCACCGGCTTCGACCTCGTCGACCCCGGCCTCGTCCCGCTCGCGGAATGGCGGGCCGAACCCGACGACATCTATCCCGAAGTGGCGCCCGAGTCCCTGGCTGGCGTCGGCGTGATCCCCACCCTGGAGCACTGACCCACTTCGACGTCGCCTATATGGACAAATCATTCAGTCGATTGACTGAATGATTCGGTCATGTTGTCATGGGGTCATGCTCTATGGCACTCCCAAGCTGGATGCGGTCGACCAGGGTGTTCTCGCCGAGATCGAGGACATGCGTAGCGATCTGAAGTTCCGGCTGGCCGAGACGCACCGGTGGGACGGGCAACTGCGGCGGCAGTTGCAGGCCAGGGCGATCCAGGGGTCCAACTCGATCGAGGGTTACCGGGCCAGCGTCGAGGACATCGAGTCGATCATGTCGGGGGAGGAGCCGCTGGAGACGCCGGCGCCGATCGCGCGCGAGATCGCGGGGTACCAGCAGGCGCTGACCTACATCAAATTGCTGTCCCGGGCGCCGGGGTTCCTGTTCGACGAAGGCATCCTCAACGCGCTGAACTTCATGATGATCGGCCACCATCTGGACAAGACGCCCGGAATCATCAGGCCTGGTGGCATCTATGTGCGCAACGCGGCGACGGGCGAGGTGGTTTACGAGGGCCCTGACGTCGAGGACGTGCCCAGCCTGCTCGGTGAACTCGTCGCTTGGCTGAACACCGGCGACCTGGACGCGCCCGGCTACGTACGCGCCGCGATGGCGCACTTCAACCTTGTCGCGATCCATCCCTGGCGCGACGGGAACGGGCGGATGTCGCGTGCGCTGCAGACGCTTGTTCTCGGCCGAGGACAGATCCTCACGCCCGAGTTCTCCTCGATCGAGGAGTGGCTCGGCACAGCCGAGAACACCGTCGACTACTACCGGGCGCTCAGAGACGTGCAGGGGGGCCGGTGGCGCCCCCACGCGGACACCCACTCGTGGGTGCGGTTCTGCCTGCGGGCCCACCACTTGCAGGCGCAGCGGGTGCGGCAGCGACTGGCCGAGGCGGGGGAGATCTGGATGCTGCTGGAGGAGCAGGTGGACGCCGACGGGCTGAACACCCGGTGCGTCTCCGCGCTCTACCAGGTCTTCGTGGCCAGGCGGCTGCGCAGGAGCACCTACCAGTCCGACGAAGGGCTCAGCCAGGGGCAGGCGGCGCGTGACCTGCGCGACCTGGCTGGCAAGGGGTGGCTGCGGCCGTACGGGGAGACCAAGGGGCGCTTCTACGCGCCGGGGCCGCGGATGGCGCGGATCAAGGCCGAGTTCGCCGAGCGGGTCACACCGCTGCGCGATCCCTACAAGTAGGCCCCTCGCCCGCGACCACTATCTCGGCAAAGAGTGAATGATCGGTCACTCTGTGTTACGTATACGTCGTGAACTCCTATCGTGACCTGGACGCCGTGCTCGCCAAGGTGCGCCGCCGGATCCTTCCCCTGGTCATCTCCTCGTACATCGTCTGTTACGTCGACCGCACCAACATCGGCATGGCGCAACTGCGGATGGGCGAGGAGATCGGGCTCGGCCCCGCCGGGTTCGGGCTGGCCGCGGGCATCTTCTTCGTCGGCTACGCGCTGTTCGAGATCCCCAGCAACCTGGTGCTGCACCGGGTGGGCGCCCGCCGCTGGATCGCCCGCATCATGATCACCTGGGGCCTGCTGTCCGCCGCGACCGCGCTGGTCACCAGCCCCGAGACGCTGTATAGCGTCCGCTTCCTGCTCGGCGTCGCCGAGGCGGGCTTCTACCCGGGAGTCATCCTCTACTTCACCTACTGGTTCCCGCAGCGCGAGCGAGCCAGGATCGTCGCGATGCTGATGGCCGGCATCCCCGTCTCCTTCCTCGTCGCCAACCCGGTCTCCGGCTGGCTCGTGGAGCACGCGAGCTGGCAGGTGATGTTCGTGGCCGAGGCGGTGCCCGCGGTCGCCCTCGGCGTGGTCGTGTGGCGGCTGCTGCCCGACGGGCCCGCGACGGCGCGCTGGCTGAGCGAGGCGGAGAAGGCGTTGCTCATCGGCGCTCTGGCCGCGGAGGCGCCCCGCGAACGCCCGGTGCGGGCCGTGCTGACCGACCCGCGCGTGCTGCTCATCGCCGTCGTCTCCAGCGGCGGCGTCTTCGGCGCGTACCTGCTCAGCCTCTTCCTCCCCCAGATGATCGCCCAGCTGTGGCCGGCGGCGGGGGAGACCGGGATCGGCTTCATCTCCACCATTCCGTACGGCTTCGCCGTACTCGCGATGATCGCCTGGGGGCGGCACTCGGACCGGACGGGCGAGCGCACCCGGCACGCGGCGGCGGCCTGTGCCGTGTCGGCGGCGGGGTTCGCGCTCGCGGCGCTGGCCGGTCAGCCGGGGCTGGTGCTGGCCGCGCTCACCGTGGCCGCGATGGGCAAGTTCGCCGCCGTCCCCGTCGTGTACACCCTGCCCACCGAGTTCCTGTCGGGCCGGGCAGCCGCGGCCGGGATCGCGCTGGTCAACGCGGTCGCGCACATCGCGGCGATCTTCGGGCCGGTGCTGACCGGGCGGCTGCGCGAGAGCACCGGCGGGTTCACGGCGCCACTGCTGGTGGCCGCCGTGTATCTCGCGCTGAGCGGCCTCATCGCCTTCGGGCTCGGCCAAGACCGCAATCGCATCCCGGACAGTGAGCCACTTCACAGGATTAATCGGGAATAGGGGGATATATACGCGTCGTTGGCACAGACGTGAACGAGGCATACGCGTACGACATGAGCGCCGGCGGCGACATCATGTGCCGCGTCATGCGTATGGGGCGAATGCCGGGCATGTTCCCGAGCTGTCGCACTCGCTG
The DNA here is from genome assembly GCF_040645915.1 of Nonomuraea sp. NPDC046570. Classification (NCBI taxonomy): domain Bacteria; kingdom Bacillati; phylum Actinomycetota; class Actinomycetes; order Streptosporangiales; family Streptosporangiaceae; genus Nonomuraea; species Nonomuraea sp. NPDC046570. The sequence continues at coordinate 323,198 of NZ_JBEYZF010000005.1, forward strand.
AGCCCCCGCCCCCGCCCGTTCTTCGCCAAAGGCATATCACCGTGATCCGACCCGGCTTCGTGCTGCGCCGTCTCAGCCACCTGCCCTTCCCGCCCGGCACGCGCTGACTCTTCCCCCACCTTCCGTCTGCCAACCGACCCGGCGGCCGCACCCCGCGCCCGCCCGCACTGTGGGGAAATTTCGTGATCCAGGCTTCAGGCCTGCGCAAGGTGTACGGCGAGACCGTCGCTCTCGACGGCGTCGACCTGCACGTGCGCCAGGGTGAGATCTTCGGCGTGCTCGGCCAGAGCGGCGCCGGCAAGAGCACGCTCCTGCGCTGCGTCAACGTGCTGGAGCGGCCGACCGCGGGCACCGTCACCGTGGCCGGCCAGGAGCTGACCTCGCTGACCGGCCAGGAGCTCAACCGGGCCCGCCAGCGCATCGGGATGATCCACCAGCACTTCGCCCTGCTGTCCTCGCGCACGGTCGCGGGCAATGTCGCCTTCCCCCTTGAGGTGATGGGCGTGGCCAAGCCCGAGCGCGAGCGCCGGGTGGCCGAGCTGCTCGACCTGGTCGGCCTGTCCGGCAAGGCGGGCGAGCACCCGGCCCGGCTGTCCGGCGGCCAGAAGCAGCGGGTCGGCATCGCCAGGGCGCTGGCGGGCAACCCGTCGGTGCTGCTGTCCGACGAGGCGACCTCCGCGCTCGACCCCGGCACCACCGAGTCCATCCTGGCGCTGCTCAGGCGGCTCAACCGGGAACTCGGGCTGACCATCCTGCTCATCACCCACGAGATGAACGTCGTCAAGAGCGTCTGCGACTCCGTCGCCATCATGACCGGCGGACGCATCGAGGAGTCAGGGCCGATCAGGGAACTGCTGGCCAGGCCGGGCTCGCGCCTGGCCGCCGAGCTGTTCCCGCTCCCCGTACCCGAGCCGGGTACGGTCACCGTCACCTTCACCGGCCAGGCGGACGAGCCGGTGATCTCCCACGTCGTCAGGAAGTTCGACGTCGACGTGAGCATCCTCGGCGGTGCGCTGGAGGAGGTCGCCGGGTCCTCGGTGGGCCGCCTGCGGATCGCGCTGACCGGTGACGAGTCGGGCGCCGCGCTCTCCTACCTGCGCGAGCGGGGCCTGCTGGTGGAGGTGGCGGCATGACGTGGGACGAGATGCTGCCGCTGCTGGCCGAGGCGAGCGGGCAGACCCTGCAAATGGTCCTCTGGTCCACTCTGTTCACCATCCTGTTCGGGCTGCCGCTGGGCATCGCGCTCGTCGGCACCGACCGGGACGGGCTGTTCCCCTCGCGGGCGCTGCACCAGGTGCTCGGGCTCGTCGTCAATGTGGGGCGCTCGCTGCCGTTCATCGTGCTGATGATCGCGGTCATCCCGCTGACCAGGCTCATCGTCGGCACGACCATCGGCACGATGGCCGCGGTCGTCCCGCTCACCCTGGGCGCCGTGCCGTTCCTGGCCAGGCTGGTGGAGACCGCGCTGCGCGAGGTCGGCCGCGACGTCGTGCAGGCCGCCCAGGCCATGGGCGCTAACCGGACCACCATCGTGGCCAAGGTCCTGCTGCCCGAGGCGCTTTCCGGGCTGATCGCGGGCCTCACCGTGACCGTCGTCGCGCTGATCTCCTACTCGGCGATGGCCGGCGTGATCGGCGGCGGCGGGCTCGGCGACCTGGCCATCAGGTACGGCTACCAGCGCTTCGAGACCCTCCTCATGATCGTCACCGTCGTGGTGCTGGTCGTGGTCGTCCAGCTCGTGCAGATGCTCGGCGACACGCTCGCCCGCCGGCTCTCCCGCCGCTGAGATCTCTCTTCCACTCACACAATCCCGCATTCACCCATGCAAGGAGCACGCACCGTGCGCAAGCTGTTCGGTTTTGTCACCGCCGCAGTCCTGGCCCTCGTCCTGACCGCCTGCGGCTCGTCGTCGTCGGGCGCCTCGGACACGCTCAAGGTCGGCGCGACACCCACTCCACACGCCGAGATCCTCAAGTACATCTCCACCAAGCTGGCCGAGAAGGAGGGGCTCAAGCTGGAGGTCGTCGAGTTCAGCGACTACGTGCCGCTGAATCCGCAGCTCCAGGAGGGCCAGCTCGACGCCAACTACTTCCAGCACCGGCCCTACCTTGACGAGTACAACAAGGAGAAGGGCGCCAAGCTCGCCTACGTCGAGAACGTGCACCTGGAGCCGCTCGGCCTTTACTCCGGCAAGCTCAAGGACGTCGCCGCGCTGGCCTCCGGGGCCACCGTGGCCGTGCCCAACGACCCCACCAACCTGGGCCGCGCGCTGAAGCTGCTCGCCGACAACGGCGTGATCACCCTGAAGGAGGGCGTCGGCACCGCCGCCACCGAGCGGGACGTCACCGGCAACCCGAAGAAGCTCACCTTCAAGCCGCTCGACGCCGCCCAGATCCCCCGGTCGCTCGAGGACGTCGACGCCGCGGTCATCAACGGCAACTACGCGTTGGAGGCCAACCTGAGCCCCGCCACCGACGCGCTGGTCGCCGAGAAGGCCGAGGGGAACCCGTACGCCAACGGGCTTGTCGTGGCCGAGGGCAAGGAGAACGACCCGCGCGTTCAAAAGCTGGCCAAGTTGCTGAAGAGCCCTGAGGTGAAGAAGTTCATCGAAGAGGCCTACAAGGGCGCAGTGATCGTCGCCTGAATATCATTTGGTGCAAATGATCAGGAAAAGCATCTTTCCGGCCAGGAGTATCAAGTGCATTGAAAGCGGGCGGCAATCGCGGGGGCGTACGAAGGGTGGTGTCAGAAACCCTCTTCCCGAGGAGCCCTCAAAATGCGATTCGTCACGCGAATCCTGATCGGCGCCACCGCCGCAGCGGTGCTGGCGGTCGGCGCACCCGCCGCCGCCAACGCGTCGGCGGTCACCACCGCCTCCCCCGTCGCGCCCGCCTATGAGGCGGACTGGGGTCCCTACTTCTCCGGCGACCACAAGGCCAGCGCCTCCGGCCACGTGAGCGTGGAGAAGAAGTCGTACAAGACGTGGATCTGGAAGACCTTCTACAAGAAGGTCCAGGTCTGCTGGAAGGACAAGTGGGACAAGAAGCACTGCAAGTGGGTCGTCAAGAAGTTCAAGAAGAAGGTGCCCGTGTGGAAGCACGACTACTTCTACAGCGTCGACAGCACGCTCACGAACCACCACTGGTGGGGCAAGCGTAAGTTCGTCTGCGCGTGGGAGGTCTTCAAGGTCGAGAACTTCGACGGGTCCACCTACTTCAAGTCGTTCAAGAACTGCAACAAGGGCGACGCCGACTACTCCTTCGCCGGCAAGAACGCCGAGCACATCTGGGTGAACGTGAGCCGGGGCAGCTACGCCAAGCCCAACGGTTTCTACTCCGGGTGGCAGAGCGTTTACCACGCTCCCTGATCAGTAGCGTGAGCGAGGCCGTGATCTCATCGACGAGATCACGGCCTCGCCGTGTCCGGAAGAAAGCTTGAAAACGGAATGGCGCGATATTGACCGCCCTTGAGATGGGCTGTCACTCATGCGCATTCTGATCACTCTCTTGCTGCTGATATCTCCCCAGGGCGCGGGCGCTCGTGTGGAACGGGATCCCCTTCAGGGGCAGGCCGTCTATCAGCGTCAGGTGCTTGGCGCGATGTCGCCCTTTGCCAGGAGGGGGGCCTGGGAGGTCTCGCGGTGGACCTCGCCGGAGCGGGTGATCGGGTTCGCGGCCGACGAACTGGTGCCGTCGTGAGACCTTCGAGAAGGTGTGGTTGCGCACCGGCGTCGGCACCGCGTACGTCATCCGCCCGCCGGAGCGGCCCCTTCCGGCCGGACTGCTTACCGAATAGTGTTCGGTTCATGTATCCGGGAGCCATCGCAGCCGTCACCCCCGACAAGCCCGCTGTGATCATGGCGGGCTCCGGGGAGGTCGTCACCTACCGCAGGCTGGACGAGGAGTCCAACCGCCTGGCCCACCTCTTCCGCGCCGCGGGCCTGAAACCGGGCGACCATGTCGCTTTCATGCTCGGCAACCATCCCCTGTTCCTGGTCATCGCCTGGGCGGCGCACCGCGCGGGCCTCTTCTACACCCCGGTCAGCTCCCGGCTGCAGAGCGACGAACTGGCCTACATCGTCGGCAACTGCGAGGCCCGGGTGTTCATCACCAGCGCCGACCTGGCGGACGTCGCCGTCGCCGGCACCTCCGGCGTGGAGACGCGCCTGATGATCGGCGGGACCGCCGAGGGCTTCCAGTCCTATGAGGAGGCGGTCGCCGAGCAGCCCGTCACGCCCATCGCCGACGAGTGCCAGGGCGCGGACATGCTCTACTCCTCCGGCACCACCGGACGCCCCAAAGGGGTCAAGTCGCCGCTGTCCCAGGTCGCGATGACCAAGCCCGGGGTGCTCTACAAGCTCATCGACGCCCTGTTCGCGCCGACGGGTGACAGCGTCTACCTGTCGCCGGCGCCGCTCTACCACGCCGCGCCGCTCCGGTACTGCATGACGTTCCAGCGACTCGGCGCGACCGTGGTGGTGATGGAGAAGTTCGACCCCGGGCAGTACCTGGAGTTGGTCGAACGCCACCAGGTGACGCACTCCCAGCTCGTCCCGACGATGTTCATCAAGATGCTCAAACTCCCGGAAGCCAAGCGCACGGAACACGACCTCTCCTCGCTCGTCTGCGCGATCCACGCCGCCGCGCCCTGCCCCGTGCCGGTCAAGGAGCAGATGATCGAGTGGTGGGGGCCGATCATCCACGAGTACTACGCGGGCACCGAGGGCAACGGCTTCCTGTACGTCGGCTCCAAGGACTGGCTCGCCCACAAGGGCACCGTCGGCCGCTCCCTGCTGGGCGTCGTCCACATCTGCGACGAAGAGGGCGACGAACTGCCGCCCGGCGAGCACGGCACGGTGTACTTCTCCGGCGGGCCCAGCTTCGAGTACCACGGCGACCCCGACAAGACCCGCGCCTCCCACGACCCGCAGGGGCGGGGCTGGAGCACGCTGGGCGACATTGGCTACGTCGACGAGGAGGGCTTCCTGTACCTCACCGACCGCCGCTCCTACATGATCATCTCAGGCGGGGTGAACATCTACCCGCAGGAGGCCGAGAACCTCCTGTCGGTCCACCCGAAGGTCGCCGACGTCGCGGTCCTGGGCGTACCGGACGAGGAGATGGGCGAACAGGTCAAGGCCGTCGTCCAACCCGCCGACCCCGCCGACGCGGGCCCCGCCCTGGAAGCGGAACTCATCGCCTACTGTCGCGCCCACCTGGCCCACTACAAATGCCCCAAATCCGTCGACTTCCGCGACGAACTCCCCCGCCACCCAACGGGCAAACTCTACAAACGCCTCCTCCGTGACGAATACTGGCCCTCCACACCCCCTCCTTCCGCCTAGCCCACCCGCTCCTCCCGCTCGTCCGCCACCTCGGAGAGAACGTCACAGATGGTCGGTGACCAGGTCGGCGAACTCCTCCGGGGTGAGGATGCGGATGCCCAGGTCCTCCGCCTTGGTGCGCTTCGAGCCCGCCTTCTCACCCGCGACCAGCAAGCTCGTGCGCGCCGAGACGCTGGACGACGCCTTGCCGCCGGCCCGTTCGACGAGTTCGTTCACCTGGTTGCGGGACAGGGCCTCCAGCGGGCCGCTCATCGCGCCGGTCACCACCACGGACATCCCGGCGAGCGGCAGGTCCGAGACGGCCCCGGCTTCGGCGGACTCGGTGGGAGGGATGAAGCCGGGCTCGGTCATGTTGACCCCGGCCTTGATCAGCTTGTCGATGAGCGGGCCCAGTTCGGCCAGCTCGGCCACGAGCAGCGTCGCCTTCTCCGGGCCGACACCCTCCACCGCCTGCACGCCGTCGATCCCGGCCGCCAGGATGGCGTCCATGCCGCCGAAGTGCTTGGCGATCCGCCGTGACATGGAGCGGCCGGTGCCGCGCACGCCCAGGGCGCAGAACACCCTGCTGAGCGGCCGGCTCCGGGCCTGGTCGATGGCGGCGATCAGGTTGGCGGTGCTGACGGCCCCCATCCGGTCGAGGCCGAGCACCTGGTCCTCGGTGAGAAAGAACAGGTCGGCGAAGTCGCTGATCAAGCCCGCTTCGAGGAGCTGCTGGATACGGTTCTCGCCGAGGCCCTCGATGTCGAGCTGGTCGCGGCCCACGGCGTACGAGACGGAGGCGATGGCCCGGCAGGAGCGCCCGCGCACGCAGCGCCAGCGCTCATGGCTGGTGTCGATCTCGTCGCCGCAGGTGGGGCACGCCTGCGGGAAGGCGATCGGCTGCTCCTCGCCCGTACGCAGGTGGACCACCGGTGCCTGCACGCGCGGGATGACGTCGCCCGCCTTGTAGACCGTCACCTGGTCGCCGAGCATGAGGCCGCGGCGGGTGATGTCGGCGGGATTGTGCAGGGTGGCGTAGGTGACGATGCTGCCGTCGAGCTCGACCGGTGTGAGTACGGCGCGCGGGGCGATGATGCCGGTGCGGCCGGTGTTCCATTCGACGGCCAGCAGCTTGGTGATCTTCTCGACCGCGGCCAGCTTGTAGGCGATCGCCCATCGGGGAGCCCGCGAGCTGAACCCCGCCTGCTCCTGGTCGGCCGCGAGGTCGGCCTTGATCACGATGCCGTCGATGTCGAACGGCAGCTCCGGCCGCACTGCGGCGATCTGCTCAACGCGCTCCTGCACCTGCTCCAGCGTCTCGGCGACGATCCCGGCGACCGGGGTGGCGGCGGTGGTCTGCACGCCCTGGCCGGCGACCCACGCCATGACCTCGCTGTGCGGCAACTCCCGCAGCCGCGCGGCCTGCTCGGAGGTGTCGTCGGGGTGCGGCAGCGCGCCGTAGCCGAAGAACGTCAGCTCGCACACATACGGCCGGTCCTGGGCGCGCAGCGTGCCGGCGGCGGCGCTGCGCGGGTTGGCGAACGTGGTGCCGTCGTGCGCCTGGCGCTTGGCACACGCCTCCTCGAACTGCAACGTCGTCATTTCAACTTCGCCGCGCAATTCAATGGTGACCGGCTCGGCCAGCCTGGCGGGCAGCCCCACGATGGTGCCAATCGCGTGGGAGACGTCCTCGCCTGCAGTGCCGTCGCCGCGAGTTACGAGCTGCATCAGGCGGCCGCGACGATAGCGGGCCGAGATAGCCAAGCCGTCGAGCTTGGGCTCGACGCTCCATGCCGCGACCGGGCGTCCGAGCCTGCGCTCCAACGAAGTAGCCCAGTCGGCCAGTTGCTCGGCGCCGAAGACGTTGTCCAGGCTGAGCATCGGCACGATGTGTGGCACGTCGCCGACCACGGCGCCGCCGGCGACCTTGCCCGTGGGCGAGGTGGCCAGCACTGCCTCGGGGTGGGCTTCCTCGTACGCCTGGATCCCGCGCGCGAGTCTGTCGTAGGCGTCGTCGTCGAGCGTGGAGGTGCCGTCGGCGTAGTACGCGGCGGCGGAGTCAACAGCCAGTTGGACGGCTTCGGCGTAGGCCGTGTCGTCGGCCAGGACAGCGATGGGGGGCTCCTCGGTCATGGTTCGATCATGCTTGATGGCACCGACAATTCCGTCCGGCCGTCCGAGGCCTGCGCGCGTTCAGAACGTCCGCAGCCATCGGCGGAAGCGGTCGATGGTGTGACGCGGTTGCAGCGGAGGGAGGGTGCGGCGCAGTTCCTCCTCGGTGACCGGGCGGGCGTTCAGGGTGGCCTGCCGCAGTGGCGTCTTGCCGATCCGCAGGCCGCCCAGCAGCCGCACGTTCACCTCGCCGCGCCTCATCGCGTAACCGTGCGTGTCCTCATGGCGGACGTACGTGAGGCCGACGCCATCCGGTGTGCACTCAGTGGCGCGAAAGCATACGTCTTCTCCGTCCGCGTAGGTCACGTACAACTGGATCGCGACGCTCTGCGCTCCGATGCCGGTGCGGTCCAACGGCAGGTAGATCATGCCCGCAGGGATCCCGGTCGGCTGCCCGGCGTATCCGGGAATCCTCGCCGCGTAGTAGTCGCCAGTCTGCTTCTGGCCGGCGCCCAGTTCGCGGGCGGTGGCCAGGCGCAGGTTCAGCGCCGCGGTCCGCAGCAGGTCATGGTCGACCGATGGGGTCCCCACCACCGTCACGTGCCGGCGGCCGACCGGCACCTGGTAGCCGTGCACGATCTCGTTGTTCCGGTACACCAGGCCGCCCGACTCGGCGGTGCAGGAGCCCCATGTCAGGCGGGAGTCCTGGGCGGTGGGTTGCCCGCACATCTTTTCGCCCACCATGAGCCGGTCGTACGCGGTGATCGTGATGTGCCGATCGGGCGGGATCGCGTCCGGGTTCTCGGGGAGGAAGCCGGCGTCGCCCAGCCCGCGGCCGTAGTCGCGGCCGCCGTTGGGCCGGTAGCCGGGGATGGCGACCACGTACGTGTTCTCCCTGCGTACGCCGGCGGCCGCCAGCCGTGCCTCGAACTCCTCTGGCGACTCCTGGCGCAGCACCACCACGCCGGTGCCGATCAGCACCACGCTCAGCCCCAGCGCGGTAAGGCTGAACCGCCATCCACGCAGCAACATCCCGGCCGCCAGGACGAACGGAATCCCTCCGAGAAGGGACGACAACAGCTCGCTGCGACTCACCCCGAGCCCGGCGACGTCGGTCGCCGCCCAGCCCAGCGCCCATCCGGCGGTTCCCGCGCACAGGACCATCAGCGCCCAGAGCACCCGGCCGATGACCGTCGCGCCGAGGGCCGACGCCCTGCGGGTGGCCGCGATCACCACGATCAGGTAGGCCAGGACGAGCAGTGCGCCCAGGAGGGCGACGAGGACGACCCCGCTTTCTCCACCCCCGAACGCCGCGACCGGTAGGAACCGCCACACCAGTGGCAGCGCGATCGCCCCCACTGCCCAGGTCGCACCGAGTTGGGCAGCGATGATCGCCGGCTTCGACGCCCTCAGTTCAAGCACCGCTCAAGAATGCCGTGAAAAACCGGCGCCGATCACCCTGGTCTAACCGTTCGAGCAGAGTCTGGTGGATGAGGTCGTCGGCCGATTGGGTCGGCCCGGCGACGGTGAACTGGCGGTTACCCACTCCGACCGGGCTGTCATTGCGCGCCGAGGGCCGGCAACCCCCGCCCTGCAAGAGTTATGAGGCCCTGAACAGATGAACTTGACAGGGAACATGACCTCGCCGCGCAGCTCCACCGTCACCGGCTCGGCCAGCCTGCCGGGCAGGCCGACGATGGTGCCGATGGCGTGTGAGACGTCCTCGCCCGCGGTGCCGTCGCCGCGGGTGACGAGCTGGACGAGCCGCCCGCCGCGGTAGCGGGCCGAGACGGCCAGGCCGTCGAGCTTGGGCTCCACGCTCCACGTGGTGATCGGCCTGCCGATCCTGCGCTCCAGCCCCGCCGCCCAGTCGGCGAGCTGGTCGGCGGAGAAGACGTTGTCCGGCGACAGCATGGGCACCGTGTGCGGCACGTCCCCGACCACGGCGCCGCCCGCCACCTTGCCGATGGGCGAGGCGGGCAGCACCAGGTCCGGATGCTCGGCCTCGTAGGCCTCGATGCAGCGCACCAGCCGGTCGAAGGAGTCGTCGTCGATCGGGGAATCCCCGGCGCCGTAGTAGGCGGCGGCCGCGTCGACGGCGAGCTGGACGGCTTCGGCGTAGGCGGCCTGGTCGGCTAGGTGCGTGTGCGGGGGCGCGTCGTTCATGCCTCCATCGTGCCTGGTGGGTACGACAATTCCGGGCCTCCGAGACCGGTTGTGGGCATGGTCGCGAGCATGCTGGCGTCCCCGCGCCTTCGCGCAAACGGTGCGAGCCGGGCGCTACCAGCCGACATACCAATCTCGTCTGTAACGACAGCAACGACAACCACACAGGCCTCTGGAACGTCCCAATCCTCACCCCACACCCACGCGGAGGACCTTGATGGCGCACCCCCCTTACGCTCAGCAGCCCCAGCAGTACTATCCGGGGCCGCCCCCGAAGAAGAGCAGCGCGGGCAAAGTGCTGCTGATCCTCGCCGTCGTCTTCGTGGTGCTGGTCGGTGGGTGCGCGGCCCTCGTGGTCAGCCTCGCCGGCGGCGGAGACAGAACGACGACGGCGAACGCCGACCGGGACCCCGGTGGTGCGAAGCCCGGCGACAAGCCGAAGAAGGAGAAGCCGGAGGCCCCCGGGATCGGCTCCGTCGTGAAGGACGGCGAATTCTCGTTCAAGGTCACCAAGCTGGAGAGAAAAGCCAGGGTGGGCGGCGACTTCCTCAACAAGGACGCCCAGGGAGTGTTCCTGCTCGTGTACGTCACTGTGAAGAACATCGGCGACGAGCAGCAGGCGTTCTCCAGCAGCGCCCAGAAGTTGTACGCGAAGGGCAAGGAGTACGAGGCCAGCGCCGAGGCCGCCATCTATCTCGAAAACTCCAAGAGCTTGTACGAGGAGATCAACCCGGGCAACTCGGTTAAGGGGATCGTCCTGTTCGATGTGCCGAAGACACTGAAGCCCGACAGCATCGAACTGCACGACTCGCTGTTCTCCGACGGCGTCAGGGTGGACCTCGCGGGCGCAGGCTCATGAACGGTCTCACTCATCGCCCGTGGCGCAAGTGCGATTGCTCTGCTTCGGCCATGGCTCACCGAAGCCGGAAGGCTGACATCACCGCCCACTTCGAGATACGTCCCGAATCAGCGGGCCAAGCCAATACGGCGACTCACCGCGCTTCATCCCGCTGATGGAGTCCATCCGCATCCCACATCGTGGCCTGGGCTGCCCGCGCCGCAAGCCCGGCCGCGTCTACCAGGGCGCCATCGACGTCGCCTCCATCCGGATCTGGCTACGCGACCCGGTCACATGACGCCACTTCCTAACGCAGTCATGCCACGGCCAGGTGGCCGCGGTGGTGCCGTGGGGGCTCGGCCTCGTCGAGTAGGGCGATGGCGAAGTCCGCATAGGAGATGCGCGCCGCGGTGTCGCCGTGTTCGCGGATCTCATAGTGGCCGGTGCGCTCACCCTCGTGGTCGAAGTCGCCGGCTGGGCTGACATACACCCAGTCCAGCGTGCCGCCTTCGACACGGAGCGCATCGAGACCGGCGGCGTGGGCCAGGCAGAAGGGCCGGAACTCGGCGGGGAAGCCGGGCATGTCCAGCAGGCGGGTCCCATCAGGGCCAGGCAGTAGCGCTGAGAGCCCGACCGTGACAAGCCTGTCCACTCCGGCCTGCCGCAGGCCCTTGACGAGGGCGTGCGAGGCGCCGGCGAAGAATGCCTCCGGATCGGTGCCTGCACCGTACACAGCCGCCGCGTTGATCGCGGCGTCGTGTCCAGACGCGAGGGCGGCGACATCCGCCACGTCAGTGACGTCGCCAGCGATGATCTGTACGCTGCCGTCTGCCAAGCCGCTATAGCGCGAGGGATCGCGTACCACCCCGGTGACCTGGTGTCCGCGCCGACGCGCTTCAGCGACGGCCTGCCGACCGGCTCGGCCACCTGCCCCCGAAAATCACGAACTTGCCCATCTTTGGAATACCTCCCGTTGCGTCGATGCTCCGGAAGGTATCCACAAGGGCGGTTACCTCCTGGATACCGAGACCAGCTACCGGCCCCAGCCGCGAGGCAGGAGACGCCATGACGCACCGGCAGCCGCTGCCTCCCGACATGTTCGACGAACTGTGCCCGTCCTCGCTGCTGCCGTTTCGCTTCGGCGACAAGTGGGCAGCCCTGATCATTCGCTGCCTGGAAGGCGGCCCGCGCCGATTCTCCGAGCTGCGCGTGCCACTGCACCGCGTCACCCCAAAGGTGCTCACACAGTCGCTACGCGGCCTGGAGCGAGACGGGTTCGTGTCACGTACGGTGCACGCTGACCCGAAACCGCGGGTGGAATACGCGCTGACGCCGCTGGGCCGCAGCATGCTGGAGCCATTGGCTGCCGCATGCGCGTGGGCAGCGGAGCACTGGGACGAGCTACTCGATGCACGGGAGCAGCACATGGCCCTGCAACCGGTCGGCTCACCGCAAGCAGCCATCACATGACTGATCCCGCGCCGACGAACATTCCGGAGCCGTCGGCCGAGATCTGCCGGACTGGTCCAAGCCGCCCCCGAGATCAGCGAGCACGTTTCGGGATCTCAGTCACATGATCCACGGGACAGGCCCTTAGTGTGACCAACTGCTCAGGACCCTCGTGCCCGGCCACGCAGGTGACCAGGCCAGGCACGAGCGGGATCGCGAGAGTCTCCAACCAGTCCGGCAGGAAGGCGATATGGGTCCAGGTGCCCGGGACAGTGGCGTGTGATGGGAATGGGTGGGCCGGATTTTCGGCCGCGATCAGATCTTGATCTCAGGCTGAGATGCTCACGCCGTGACCACACCGGACGACAGGTCTAGGAGGCCGCTCCCGCCGTGGAGCCCCGACGAGAGCGCACCCTCGGCTCGTTGATGATCGGCTTCGGCCTGATCGGCACTGTCGCCATACCTACGGCTACCAGCTGGGACATGCCCCTTGCGGGCACGTGCGCGATGCGCTGTTCACACTGGTGGGGATTGGCCTTCGGATCGAGGCAGCCCTGCGAGAGCGCCGATAACCCGCCGATCAGGCGGGGCGTCTCGCCCTTAGGAGCTATTTCCGTCGTTAAGGTGGCCCCCATGATGATCAAGCCGCCCGGGTGGCTGTTTCTGGCCGCGGTCTCGGCTGTGGGGTGTGTCGTCTTGTACTGGGCCAGCGTCCCCCACTGGTACGTCTTCGAGATGTTCCTGTTCACGTTCTTTGTCGGGGGCGTACTGGCCGCGTACTGGGTGATTCTCTTCGGTGTGGCGGCGGGTAGGGGGGAGCTGTCCGGGCGTTTACGCCGCTGGTTCCTGCCTTCGCTGATCCCCGTCGTCGTCGTGATCGCCCTCGTGGCCGACGTGCCCTTCTGGGTGCGGTTCACGATCTCCGAACCGAGCATGCGTGCCTTCGCGCAAACGATGTCGGTGGAGGCCTTGCGCGATGACTCCTGCCGATGGCTGGGCTTGTACCGGGTGTGCTGGGCATCCACCTACTCGACCTCGGGGGGCGAAGACGTCCCCGGCAATGCCGTACTTGAGTCCGAGGAATGGGCCATCGAGAGCAACACCGGCTTCGTCTGGCTACCCGAAGGTCAGCCTGAGGAAACCGCCGACGACAGCTACCGGCACCTGAAAGACCACTGGTACGGCTGGCATGGCTGGGACAGCTGGTGATCCGCTGATCTCCTGACCGGGCAGCGCTGTTAGAAGAATGGGCGGCCTCGCCCCACCCCTCCACGAAGGAGAGCGAGGCCGCCCCTGCCGGCGAAGGCACTCGCCGGGTCGGGCCCGGCCCCCAGATTTGCGGATCCGTTCGGGGGCCGGGGGTTCAGGGAGGATTCTGTCGGCTGGCTTTCAGCTTCCCGCGAGCCTGGATGCGGGCGGCGATGATCTGCTCGGCTGTCAGCTCGTGCTCGTGCTCGACATGCCAGGGGCGGGAGTCAGCCACGGCTTTGCTGTTCCACGCCCGGCGCCCGTCCTTGTCGAGATCTACGGGCGGCGATACGCGGACGGGTCGCGGCACCGCCATCCAGTAGGCGGAGTCGGAGGTCCCGTTGTGGATCAGCGCCCAGTCGCCGCCCACGACACGGACCGGATCCAACAAGATCTTGAGGCCCTCTGTGCCGATCACGCACGCCCTGTACACGGTGGCGCGGCACCTGGGGCAGACGTGATCGAGGTTGCTCACGCCGCGCCCTCGATCCACGGGTATGCGGTGAGACAGTCCAGCATCGCTGGTATGTCCACCTGCTCAGCGGAGTACGCGACGGCGGTCCGCCCGCTACCGCGATGTTGGAGGGTAAGCACGCCGGAGCACTCGGGGACCTGTGGAAGCGCCATGACCAGGACGTTAGGAGTCTCAGGACCCCAACCCCAAGCAGTATTCTCGAATATTCGAATTCTCTTCGACGGCCGCCGCGATCAGGAATTCTCGGGACTGACCACCAGGTCGTGAAGGATCCGCGTGATGCGGCGCCGGGCTTCGGCGCCATAGGCCGCGGCGCCGGCGAGCCGGTCGAAGACTTGCCCGTACAGCGCGATCTCCTGAGGCTGCGTCAAGGTCAGCTCGGCGCCGATCGTCTCGACGAGCACCCGCTGATCGTCGAAGATCCAGAAGCCGTGCTTGGGTGACTCGGCCAGGTCGGCGTCGAACCCGATGATCCCGACGTGGATGGTGTTCATCGAGCACAAGGCCACGAGCCGGTCTAGTTGACCGGCCATCACCTCAGGTGGGCACAGGCGGTAGCGCAGGGCCGCCTCGGTCATCACGAAGTGCAGCCGTTTGCCGGGCCTGTACAGCACCTCCTGGCGCTGCATGCGTACGCGCACGCCCTCGTCGACATCGTCAGGCAGACCATGGCGGGCGACCGACTGGGCGAGCCGATGCCGGGCGTAGTCGGGCGTCTGCAGCAGGCCGGGGATGACCGTGGTCTCGAACGCTCGAATATGCCTGGCGTTGGCCTCCAACGCGATGCTGGCTCGCTGGCGTGCCGACGTGCCCGCGCCGAGCTGCCGCCGCCATTCGGCGTACATCGTCTCCAGGACGTCGAGCCGGGCGAGGAGCGGTCTCGCCGCGGACTCGTCGCCGACCGCCTGCGTCCAGGCCCTGATGTCGTCCGCCGTTGGTGTCTGCCGCCCTGTCTCCAGCTTGCTGACCTTCGACTGCGGCCAGCCGAGCAGCTCCGCGAGTGCCGTCCCGGTGACCCCGGCATGCTGGCGGAGCTCGCGGAGCTGTCGGCCGAGAGCCTCACGGGCCTCTTGTACTCGTGGCACGAGGCGCTTCTACTCTCCCGCGAATTGCTTGTACGACATGGCGTGATGCCAGGCCGCGTCCCGCCACTGACAGTGCTGAAGCACGGTCTCGGGGTCGGTCACCAGCTCGTGTTGGAGCGGCCGATCGTGGTCGTCGAAGTTGAGCAGTACCAGGCGGGCCGAATCGAAGAGCGCGAAATCGTGGTCGGGCAGGCCGAGGTCGACGGCGCGCGGGCGGGGCAGGTATCGGATGTCCTCGCCCGCGGCCGCGTTCAGCGGGGCGCCGTCCAGGAGCCAACGCACGTAGTCGCTGTGCGGCTCGGTGACGACTCGGACGCGTTCGACGCGCTTTCCCTCGCTGGTCGCGGCCTTCATCTTGGCCAGCCAGGGCCTGGCCGCCCGTTCCGGGTCAGGTTGTCCGGCCAGGAACTTGCGCAGCGACTCGTGCTCGGTGTCCACGTCGTACCGGTCGCGGACTTCGAGCTTGAACGCGGTGTGTTGAAAGGACTCCCACAGTGTGCCGAACTCGGCCGGGGCGAGCAGGGGCACTCAGGACCCCTCTGCGAAGCGCAGCAGCTCCTTGGGGATCTCCACGAAGGTTTCGCCGGGCAGGACGTTGCGCAGCTCGGCGAGGGCTTCGGGGTCGGTGACCGCGTCGCCTTGCACGACGTAGGTGTCGCGGTCGGTCGCGTACAGGGTGGGGCACTGGCCGTCGTCCGACGTGCTGCCGAGGAGTCGTAGTTTCATGCTCGGGCCTCCCTGTATTCGAGAATTGTTGACCACCCTGATGGTGACCGGCGAATAGTACGCGGTCAATGGGATCTTCCATCCTGGGGTTGCCAACACGAATGCGAACTATGGGAAATCCCTGCAAAGCGGGTTTGCCTGCATCCATGGATGAATCCCACAATCACGGAGGACACGTGTCGTCCGGCTGCTGTTCCGCCTGGAGGTAGTCGGCGGAGCGGTGGGCGGCTCTCCTTTCTTATGGTTTCGAGGGCCGACTGAACGACGCATCACCTGTGTGCAAGCCGCCAAAGGGGATCTCAGAGCGGATTCCTCATGGTGAACCTGCCTCCGACCAGCGCTGATAAGGCGCGTGTCAGGCGTCACGTGGAACGGCGATCAGCGGCTTAACCAGCACTTACGCGCCGTTTGGCACTCTGGAGGAGCAAGGTCGCCGCTGTGGCGGCCAGGACGGCTATGGGGATGGCATGAACGCGAACGAGCCGAACGAGCAGGGCACCGGGCACACCGAGGAGCTGCCGACCGCCACCGCCGGTGGCTGGTCGCAGTTCGGGACCGAGCCGCCGACGGCGGGTGGCTTCCAGCGGCACACGCCGCCCACGATGGTTCAGCCGGTGCCTGCCGTACCGAAGCAGCGGTTCTCCGCGGGGCAGAAGGCGGTGGGCGGTCTCGCGCTGGCCGCGATGGCGCTCGGTGGCGGGGTCGTGGGGGCTCTCACCACGAACGCGCTGGCCGGTGACCGGCCGGCCGCGGTGGCGGGGCCGGCGTTCCGGAACGCGTCCACCTCGATGACCGTCGCCGATGTGGCGCAGGCGGTGCAGCCGTCGGTGGTCATGATCAAGGGTGCGACCGGCGAGGGGTCGGGGGTCGTGCTGAGCGCGGACGGGCTGATCCTCACCAACAACCACGTGGTGGTCGGCGCGGGGCAGGGCGGCGGTCAGATGACGGTGAAGTTCAGCGACGGCAAGACGGCCAAGGCGACGGTGGTGGGCACGGACCCGACCACGGACCTGGCGGTCATCAGGGCTGAGGGCGTGTCGGGTCTGACCAAGGCGACGCTCGGGGACAGCGACGCGCTGCGCGTCGGCGACGCGGTGCTGGCCATCGGCAGCCCGCTCGGCCTCGACGGATCGGTGTCCGCGGGCATCGTCAGCGCGCTGGACCGCACGCTCACCGTCGGCAACGAGCAGGACCAGCAGCAGCTACCGCCCGGCTGGGGCCGGCAGCAGCAGCCGGAGCAGCAGAACTCGGTCACCACGATCGGCAACGCCATCCAGACGGACGCGGCCATCAACCCGGGCAACTCGGGCGGCGCGCTGGTGAACGCGGCGGGGCAGGTGGTCGGCATCAACACCGCGATCGCCACCGGCGGCGGAAGCGGTAGCATCGGGGTAGGCTTCGCGATTCCGGTCAACATCGCCAAGCAGGTCTCCGACCAGCTCGTCGCGGGTGGCAAGGTCAGCCACGCCTTCCTCGGCGTCAGCCTGACCGACGCCACGGGGGACGTTCCGGGTGCGCTGATCCGCCAGGTCACGGAGGGCAGCCCGGCGGCCGTGGCGGGTCTGAAGCAGGGCGATCTCATCACCAAGATCGGTGACAAGGTGGTGGACGACGGGGACACCGTCGTCGGCGCCGTCAGAGGTTTCAAGCCGGACCAGGTGGTCAAGATCACATATGTGAGGGACGGGAAGACCGCCGAGGTCACCGTGACCCTCAAGGAGAAGACCAGCGAGTAGGAACCCCCCTCGCGAAACGGAGGTACCGTCGAGATCGCTGCGGACTCGGCGGTACCTCCCCCCATGTCGTCCTAGGTGTAGCGGCGGCCCTCGTCGCGGCGGTAGGCCCACACCGCGGCCGCCGCGGCGCCGACGGTCCAGACCACGAACATGATCAGCGCGACCGGATTGGTCCCGAAGCCGGTCGTCACGCTCCACACCATCTCCACCGCGCCCCTGCTCGGCAGGAACGGGCCGATGGCGGCGATGAACGACGGCGGGCTGGTCGGGTCGCTGAGCAGCCCGCCCAGGATGGCGATCGGGAAGAACAGCAACTGGGTGACGGGGATGGCCGCCTTGATCGGCAGCAGGTAGCCGACGAACAGCCCGAGCAGCGCGAACGGCACCGAGCCGAGGAGCACGGCGCCGATCCCGGCGATGAGCCGCGGCGGCGTGACGGTGGCGGCGGTGAGGAACGCGGCGATCAGCAGCACGGGGATGATCGCCAGCAGCATGATGGTCATGTTGGTCAGCAGCCGCGCGGCGAAGCGGGCCAGCGGCCCGGCCGGCAGCGTGCGGGTGTACGGGTCCCAGGGCTGGGCGCGGTCCTCGGCCACGCCGATGCCGAGGCCCATCAGCGCCGACGACATCACCGCGAACAGCATCATCGACCCGGTCGACATGGTCGCGGCCACGGGGTTGTCCCCGGCGTACGGCACGATGAACGCGAGCATCGCCGCGGCGGGGAAGAAGGCGCTGGCGACCAGCGCGATCGGCACCCTGATCTGCTCGATGAACTGGTACTTGGTGTGGGTGAGGATCAGGCTACGCGACATGTGCGCTCTCCTTGGCGGTGATCGCGAGGAAGGCGTCCTCCAGCGAGGTGGGCTGGATCTCCAGGCCGGAGAACGGCACGCCGCTCCGGACCAGGTCGATCACCAGCCGGTCGGAGTCCGCGGTGATCAGGTGCACGCGCCCGTCGGCGCGTTCGGTGCTGATGACGCCCGGCAGTTCGGGCAGCTCGTCGGCGACCAGCGTGACCCGGCGTACGCCGACGATCTCGCGGACGGCCTGCACGCTGTCGTCGGCCAGCACCCTGCCGTCGCCGACCACCACGACCCGCCGCGCGAGCGCCTCGACCTCTTCCAGGTAGTGGCTGGTCAGCAGTACGGTGCCGCCGTCGGCGTGGAACGCCTTGATGCCGTCCCAGAGGGAGCGCCTGGCCTCCACGTCGAGGCCGGTGGTCGGCTCGTCGAGGAAGACGAGCCGCGGGTTGCCGACGAAGGCGAGCGCGACGGCCAGGCGGCGCTTCTGCCCGCCGGACAGGCCGCCCACCTGGCGTCGCACCAGGTCCTCCAGGCCGAATCTGGCGAGCAGCTCGCCGCGTTCGACGGGGGAGGGGAAGTGGGAGCCGACGAAGTCGACGATCTCGCCGACGCGCAGGGCCTCGGGCAGGCCGGTCTCCTGGGGGGTCACGCCGATGCCGCGCCGGACGACCGGGTCGGCGGGGGAGCCGCCGAGCAGCTCGACCGTGCCGGAGGTGGGCTTGCGCAGGCCGACGAACAGGTTGATGAGGGTGGACTTGCCCGCGCCGTTGGGGCCGAGCAGGCCGACCAGCTCTCCGGCGTGGATGTCGAGGGAGACGCGGTCGAGCGCCACCACGTCGCCGTAGCGCCGGGTGACCTCGGCCGTTCTGGCCAGGACCGTCATAGGGATCCTCCTGAGGGGTCGAGTAGGGCGCGGATCGCGATGGTGTACTCCTCGAAGGCGAGCCGCCCGCGCCTGGTCAGCGCGACGTAGGTGGCCGGGGTGCGGCCGCGGTGGGTCTTGGTGATCTCGACGTAGCCGGCGTCCTCCAGCTTGGTGAGGTGCACCGACAGGTTGCCCGCGGTCATGTCGAGCAGGTCCTTGAGGCTGGGGAAGCCGAGCTGGTCGCCCTCGGGCAGGGCGTTGAGCGTGGTCATCACGCGCAGCCGGGCCTGCGCGTGGATCACCGGGTCGAGTTCGGGCAGCGCGTGGCCGGCCATCACGCCTGCCGCCGCAGCCAGACCCCCGTGGCGAAGAAGCCGCCGCCGACCAGCACCGCGATGAGCAGGGAGTGCCAGCCGGGACCGAGCGCGACGCCGACGGTGTTGACGATGGCGGTCCAGACGCCGATGAAGAACATCGACCAGGTCCGCCAGATCGCCCCGCCCGCCATGTAGAGGATCGCCACGACGAGCAGCGAGAACGAGGAGTAGAACAGGCCGATCTCGTCGACGTCGAGCATCGGCCGGAACCGGGCGGCGACCATGAACATGGAGACCATGGCGACGAACCAGGCGTAGCCATACATCATGCCGCGTTGCGTGGACTCGCCTCTGACCTGGATGTTCTGCCGCCAGATCACGTAGGCGGTGAAGGCGCCCGCGCCGAGCTGGGAGGCGACGAGCACGGCCAGCGCGAGCTTCCAGGAGATGGGCAGGATCGGCTCGCCGTCGAGGCCGTAGGTCAGGAAGAAGGCGCCGAAGCCGAGCATCCAGGCGAGCCCCCAAGGGGCGTACATCAGCAGAGGGTCGGGGGTCAGTCGCCGGGCGGCGACGGCCTGCTGGCGCTCGATCAGCTGAAGCGTCTCCTCGGGGGACAGCGCGCCGTCGTCGTCATCCAAAATGTGGGCACCCCTCTAGTTATCGCCATCAACTGGTTTGAACTATAAACCAGTCAGCGATACCAACTCAACCCTGGATGATCAGCGCCTGGTCAGCACCTCCGACTCCCACAGGTCGCGGTAGTAGCCGTCGGCGGTCACCAGGTCGTCGTGGTGGCCGCGCTGCACGACCCGGCCGTGCTCCAGCACGATGATCTCGTCGACCTGCTCCAGCCCCCTGAGCCGGTGTGTGACCAGCAGTGTCGTCCGGCCGTGGGTCACGTCCAGCAGGTCCGCCATGAGGGCGTCGGCGGTCTCCTCGTCCAGTGCCTCGGCCGGTTCGTCGAGCAGCAGCACCGGCGGGTCGTACAGCAGCGCGCGGGCCAGGGCGAGGCGCTGGAGCTGGCCGCCGGAGACGGTCCTGCCGTCCTCGCCGAGCTGCGCGTCCCAGCCGGTCCGCGCCACCCAGCGGTCCAGCCTGGCCGCGCGTACGGCCCGCTCCAGCTCCTCCTCGCCCGCGTCGGGCCCGGCCAGGCGCAGGTTGTCGCGCAGGGTGGTCTGGAAGATGTACGGGTCCTGGGTGAGGCCGGTCATCAGCTCCCTGGCGTCCGCGGAGTCGAGGCGCTCCAACGCGACGCCGTTGACCGTGACCCGCCCGGACTCGGGCTGCACCAGCCGCATCAGCGCGGCCAGCACGGTGCTCTTGCCCGCGCCGCTCGGGCCGACCAGCGCCACCCGCCGGCCGGGGGTGAGCGTCAGGCCGACCCCGTCGACGGCGGGCCTGGCGCCGGGAGTGTGCCGGACGACCAGATCGGTGACCTCCACGGTCAGCGGCGCCTGCGGCTTGGGGGCGGGCTCCGCCGGTTCGGTGACCGAGGGCGGGGTGCCGCCGACCTCCTTGAGGCGCTTCAGCGCGGCGCTGATGCCCGCGAAGCGCTCACCTGCGGCGGCCAGCGGCAGCACGGGCTCGAAGGAGACCAGCGCGGTCAGCGCCAGCACGGCGGTGCCGACCGAGCCCGCACCGGAGTTCTGGGCGAGCAGCACGATCGCGGCCACGGTCAGCCCCTGGACGAGCACGCCGAAGGCCAGCGCGGAGGCGTGCACGCGGGCCTGGCGGCGCTCCAGAGCGGCCAGGCCGGCGTCGGCGTCCAGCGCCCGGCCGAGCGCGCGGTCCTGCGCGCCGTAGGCGGCCAGGTCGGCCGAGCCGTGCACCAGGTCGGCGACCCGCTCGGCCATCGCGGCCCTGGCCGGGGCGATCCGCGCCGACCAGCGGCGGGCCGCGGCGGCCGTGGCCGAGGGGAGGACGACGCCCGCGACGGCCAGCCCGGCCAGCAGCACCAGGGCGGCGGCCGGCAGCACGGTCAGGCCGATGACGACGGCGGCGACCCCGGTGATGAGCGCGGCGGCGGCGGGCAGCAGGCAGCGGACGAGCAGGTCCTGGACGGCGTCGGTGTCGTCGACCATCCGGCTGAGCAGGTCCGCGCCGCCCTGGGCGGCGGGGCGCGGCGGGATCAGCGCGCGGTACAGCCGCCCGCGGGTGCCCGCCTGCGCCCGCAGGGCCACGTCGTGGCCGGTCAGACGCTCGGCGTAGCGGAAGACGCCCCTGCTGGTGGCGAACGCGCGCACACCCACGATCGCGACGCTGAGCGCGGCCAGCTCGGGCTGCTGGGCGGCCCTGGTGATCAGCCACGCGGCGGCGGCGATCAGCCCCAGCCCGGCCAGCTCGGCGGCGGCGCCCGCCAGCACCGCCCAGAGCAGCCGCGTCCGCATCCCTCGTTCGTTCATCGGCCTTCTCCCGCCGGTTCGAGGTCCTGCGCGGCGGAGTCGGCGACGATCCGGCCGTCGTGCACCCGGATCACCCGCTCGGCCAGCTCGATCATCGCGGGCCGGTGCGCGACGACGATCGCGGTGCGTCCCTCGCTCAGCTCGGCGGTGGCCGCGACGACGGCGGCCTCGCTGCGGCCGTCCAGCCGGGCGGTCGGCTCGTCCAGGAGCAGGACGGTGGCCTGCGGGCGGCAGAACGCGCGGGCCAGGGCCAGGCGCTGGCGCTGGCCGGCCGACAGGTTCGCGCCGCGCTCGCCGACCAGGGTGTCGAAGCCGCCGGGCAGGTCGTCGACGAACTCGGTGGCGTGCGCGGACTCGGCGGCCCGCCGTACCTCGTCGGGGGTGGCGTCGGGGGCGCCGAGCCGGATGTTGTCGGTGACGGAGGCCGCGAACAGGTGCGGGCGCTGCGGCACGAAGGCCAGCTTGGCGCGCCACCCGGCGGGGTCGAGCCCGGCCAGGTCGGCGCCGTCGACCAGCACCCGGCCCTCGGACGGCTCGACGAAGCCGAGCAGCAGGTGCAGCAGCGTGCTCTTGCCGCCGCCGCTCTCACCCACCAGGGCCACCCGCTCACCCGGCGCGATCACCAGCGACACCCCGCTGAGCGCGGCGTCGTCGCGATCCGGGTACCGGACGGTGACGTTCTCCAGCCGGATCTCCGGCGCCCCCGCGGGCACGCGCGCGCCCCCGGCCGCCTCCGGCGCCCCACCAGGCCCGTCGAGTACGGCGAAAGCCGCGTCGGCCGCCGCCACCCCCTCCATGGAGGCGTGGAACTTGGTGCCCATCATCCGCAACGGCAGATACGCCTCCGGCGCCAGCAACAGCACCAGCAGCGCCGTCGTCAGGTCCAGCGAGCCGCCCAGCAGCCGCAGCCCGATCGGCACCGCCACCAGCGCCAGCGACAGCGACGCGCACAGCTCCAGCACCAGCGACGACAGGAAGGCCACTCGCAGCGTGCGCATCGTGGCGCTGCGGTGCTGGTCGGCGACCCGCTCAATCACCGTCGCCTGGTACTTCGCCCGCCCGAACGCGCGCAGCGTGGGAAGCCCGCGCACCACGTCGAGGAAGTGGCCGCCCAGCCGCGACAGCGCCCGCCACTGCCGCTCGGTGACGGCCTTGGTGTGCATGCCGACCAGCGCGCCGAAGATCGGGATGAGCGGCAGCGTGACCAGCACGATCACCGCGCTGGCCAGGTCGGCGGTGAACAGCCGGATCAGCACGGCGACCGGCACCACGCCCGCGACCGCCATCGCCGGCAGGTAGCCGGTCAGGTAGGGGTCGAGCGCGTCGAGGCCGCGCCCGGTGAGCGTGACGAGTTCGCCCGAGCGGTGCACGCCGAGCCTGGCCGGGCCGAGCTCCTGCAGGCGGGCCAGCAGGCGGTGGCGCAGCGCGGACTTCACGCCGGTCGCGGTGCGCGCGGCGAAGATCCCCTGCCCCCAGCCGAGCAGCGCCCGCAGGCCGACCACCCCGGCCAGCAGCAGCAACGCGGCCGAGGTGAACCTGCCGGACAGCACGCCGGCCAGCAGTTCGGCCTGGGCGAGCACGAGCAGCCCCGCCGCCACCGCGACGGCGAGCGTGACGGTCAGGTGGCGGCGAAGCGAGCTCTCGGCCCGCATCAGCCGCAGGAGATCCTTGTGCACTGGGCCTCTAGAAGAACGACGGGAGTTGGTCGGCGCTCTTGCTGGGACGGAAGGTGCGCCACACCCATACTTGCGCGCCGAGCATGAACGGCGCGAACGGCAAGGCCATGATACTCAGCACATTCAGCGTCTCCGGTGGCGCGCTGTTGCCGAGCAGGTATCCGGCGGACCCGCCCAGCACGATCAGCACGGGCGTCGCGGCGGCGAGCGCGGACAGCGCCAGCGTCCGGCCCGGGCAGGGCGCGCCGAGGAAACCGGGCAGCCGCCAGGCCAGGAACGTGCGGCCGTGGACGGCGAACAGCGCGGTCACCAGCGCGCCGAGCAGCAGTCCCGGCGGGTGCAGCAGCGAGGAGGAGAAGCCGGTGGCCATCGCGTACAGCGCCAGGCCCCACCCGAAGGACAGGCCGAACGAGCCCAGCGTGATCATCAGGTCCCAGAACCGGCGCCAGCCCGCGCCGTCCAGGCGGCGGCGGAACCACAGGCCCGCGTCACGCAGCACCCAGGCCAGCAGCATCGTCACCACCAGCGGGTAGAGCCCGGCGAACACCTCGCCCTCCAGCGCCGGGTAGACGCCGAACAGCACGCCGGCCACGGCCACCAGCCACACCTCGTTGGCCAGGACGAACGGCGCCATGCCCGCGACCATCCGGTCCCGGCGCTCAGGGGTCCTGCCGAGCACCGGCAGCAGCAGCCCGACGCCCAGGTCGAAGCCCTCCAGCGCGAAGTAGCCGGCGAGCAGCACCGCGAAGAAGGCGAACCAGATCAGTTCCACGTCAGTCCTCCTAGTAGGTGAGCGCGTGGGCGCGCGTGTCGGCGTCGGGGTGGGCGCCGAGGGCGGGCGCGGCGGGGCCGCGGCGTACCGCGCGGGCGATGAGGAGGTAGTCGACGACCGCCAGCAGGCCGAGCACGGCGGTGAAGCCGATCAGCGACATCGTGATCATGCCGGGGGTCAGGCCCGGCGACATGGCGTCGGCCACGCTCAGCCGCTCCCAGATCATCCACGGCTGCCGCCCGATCTCTCTGGCCATCCAGCCGAGCACGGCGGCGAGGAACGGCAGCGGCGTCATCATCAGGAGCAGCGGGTGCGTCCATCGCCAGCGCGGCAGCCAGTAGATCACCGGCAGCATGAGGAACAGCACCACGAGCATGAGCAGGTCACCGATCAGGATCATGAAGCCGAGCCCGAGGGCCGCCCCCGTGTCGCCCTCGAACTTGCCCGGCTGCACCACCGCGAACTGCGCGTAGCCGAACCCGACGGTGACCAGCAGCCCGAGCACGGCCACGACCACGCCGGTCCGCAGCGAGGAGGTGAAGAACTCCTGCTCCGCCGTACGGCGAAGCAACTGGTAGGCGCTGGCGCCGATCATCACGAACGCCCCGGTGAACAGCCCGGCCCCGATCACGTGCGGAAAGGCGAACAGCAGCGCCTTGTTGGTGAGCAGCGCCCCGAAGTCGGTCAGCTCCAGGTGGTCCCCCCGGACGACCGAGCCGACCGGGTTCTGCAGGAAGGAGTTGGCCACCATGATGAAGAACGCGCTGGCGTAGGCGGTCAGCGTGACCACCCAGATGCAGGCCAGGTGCGCCCACTTCGGCAGCCGGTGCCAGCCGAAGATCCACAGACCGAGGAAGGTCGACTCCAGGAAGAAGGCGACCAGTGTCTCCATCGCGAGCGGCGCGCCGAACACGTCGCCCGCGTAGTGCGACAGCCCGCTCCAGCTCAGCCCGAACTGGAACTCCATCACCAGCCCGGTGACGATGCCGAGCGCGTAGTTGGTGACGTAGATCTGGCCCCAGAAGCGGGTCATGCGCTCGTGCTGCGGCCGGCCCGAGATCACCCATCGGGTGTGCATGATCGCGACCAGCGGGGCCAGGCCGAGGGTCAGCACGACGAACAGGAAGTGCAGGCTTCCCGTCAGGCCGAACTGCAACCGGGCCAGGTCCAGGACATCCATGGCGTCAACTCCATCATTGAGGCTGCCTACATATAGAGAGCCTACATGTAGACTGCCTACATGAGTAACATGGGCGGAGTGAATCCCGACGCGCTCCGCGGCCACATGGACGGCCTGCTCCTGTCCGTGCTCGAACACGAGCCGCTGCACGGTTACGCGATCATCGAGGCGCTGCAGGAGCGCAGCGGGGGAGCGCTCAGCGTGCCCACGGGCACCGTCTATCCGGCGCTGCGCAGGCTGGAGCGGGTCGGCTACCTGGCCAGCGAATGGGTCACGGTCGGCGGGCGCAAGCGGCGCACCTACCGGCTCACCGGCACCGGTCGCAAGCAGCTCGAAGGCGAGCGCTCGACCTGGCGCGCGTTCACGAACGTGATAGGGAGCGTGCTGGAGCCGCGACGGACCGAGGGCCACTCACCCTGATGCACCGCGTCGCGCAGTAGAGCTGCAGCAGCCAGACCACCAGGCTGGCCACCGACAGCAGCACGCCCGGCGGGTAGCCGTCGAACCCGGCCGGGCCGCGCGAGCCGAACTGCAGCGCCAGGCACAGTCCCAGGCCCAGCGGCAGCGACGCCCAGACCAGCACGCCGAGCGAGCGCGTCACCAGCCTCGGCCCGCGCACCCGGCGACGCAGCAGCAGCAGCCCCACCGCCCCGAACACGCCGGTGGCGAACTGCAGGATGTCGAGCGCGCGGGCGGCGGGGACGAACCAGTCCGGCTTGTGCGCCCAGTCGTTCACATCGACCGGGAAGACCTGCCAGATGAGGCTCCACAGCAGCGCGGTCGTCGGCACGCTGATGAACAGCAGGATGCCCAGGCGGCGACCGGCGACAGCGGCCAGCTCCTCCTGGTAGGCGGGGGCGATCTCGGCGACGGAACCGAACTCCAGCACCGCCAGCCGCTCGGCCTCGGCCCGGTCCAGGCCCTCGGCCTCGAAGCTCTCGGCCGCGTCGACGAGACTGTCGCGGGCCTCGACGACCAGGTCGTGCTTGGGCCCGCGCGGCCCCCTGAGACTGTCGCCCAGGTCGGCCACGTAGTCGTCGATGAGCATGCGCCCCAGTCTAAGGACCGGGAGCGACGCGCTCATCGGGGATCTCCCCGAATTTCCACTGATGTGCTCAGCGGTGGACGACCGGGGACGGGGTCGCTGGGCGAGGATGGGAGACCCGCCTGGAGGCGTGCGAGGTCGAGTTCCAGAGCAGCGCTCCCGAGGTCACGGCGGCGAGCAGGACGACCCAGGCGGCGGTGCGGCCCATGCGCAGGCCGTAGCCCGAGACCAGCCAGTACAGCGAGAGCCACCAGCGGCGGGAGGCGTGGCGGCGCATCTCCATGGCGCCGAAGGCGAAGTCGGCGGCCGTGCCGTCGTCGTCGGGGGCACCGCTCAGCTCGGCGTACAGCGAGGCGAGGCCGTCGGGGGTGGCCAGTGTGTCGGGGGTGGTGAGGGGTGGGGTCCAGCCGCGCCAGCCGTGCTCGTCGGCCAGGATCCGGCGCCGGGAGAACCAGCGCAGCAGCGGCCAGCGCAGGCTCAGCCGTACCCCGCGTGGGGTGAGGGCGAAGGTGCAGTCGGTCAGGCGCAGGCCCTCGGGGTGGGTGAGGCCGGCGAAGCGGCAGGTGGACAGGTCGAGACCGTACAGCGAGAGTTGCGGCGCGTCGGCGCCGCGCAGGGAGGTGAGCGCGGCGAACCCGCGCCCGGTCACCGTCGCGGGGCCGCGTAACACCGCCGACCCCAGGTCGGCCTGCGAGCCGACCAGTTTGACCATCGTCGTCCCGGCCACCTCGATCCTGGTCAGGTCGACGGCGCAGTTCTCCGCCACCACGTCCAGCGCGCCGTCGGCGCGGGCGCCGCTCGCGGCGAGCCTGCCGGTGCCCGACAGGTAGGCGGTCGCGGCGAAGTGCGCCGCCTCGAACCCCGCCCGGCCGCCGACCTTGCGGAACGACAGCGTGCGGCCGAAGCGGGTGCCGCGGAAGGAGGCGCCGCCGTCGATCCGCGCGCCGTCGAAGGTGGCGAAGCCGTCGAACCTGGCCCGCTCGCACGACAGGCCGTGCCCGAAGGTGGCCTGGCTGAACAGCGCGTCGCTGCCGACCACCGCCCGGTCGAAGGAGGCGTGCCCGGCGACCGCGGCCCCGTGGAAGGAGAGCTGCCGGGAGAAGCGCGCGTCCCTGAAGGAGACGTTGCCCGCGAACCGCGCGCCGAAGAACGAGGCGAGCCGGTCGAACCTGGCGCCGTCCAGTGAGACGTCGCCGTCGAAGCGCACCTCGCCGAACCTGGCCTCGCCGGTGAACCGCGTCAGATCGAGGCGCGCCCTGCCGAACCGCCCGCCCGCGGCGCTCAGCACGCGGGCCAGCAGCTCGCCGTCGAAGGTGGTGCCGCGCAGGTCGATCAGCCGTCCGGGCGCCAGCTCGCCGAGCGCTCCGGAGAGTTGCTCGGGGGACAGGTGGGACAGGCAGATACCGTACGGCTGGCGTGCGACTCCTGTGCAGCCGGGGGTATGCCGGCAGGTGACCCAGTCCATGCCATATCCATACCCGCTAGGTCAGGAGACGACAGCCGCAACCGCCCAGGATGTCAAGGTTCGATGATTTATCGGGCTATCCGCTGAGGGGGATTCACCTCGCATAACAAACCTCTACAGTGCCGGTCATGTACGCCTTATCTCGGGCAATCGCCACATTCACCGCCTTCGTCGTCGGGGCCGCCGGACTGGCGGCGCTGACCACCTCCCCGGCCTCCGCCGAGCCGGGCACGGTCGTCATCAGTCAGGTCTACGGAGGCGGCGGAAACAGCGGCGCACCGCTCAGCAACGACTTCGTCGAGCTGTTCAACCGCGGCGCCACGCCGGTCGCCGTGGACGGCTGGTCCGTGCAGTACACCAGCGCGGGCGGCGCGGGCCACTTCGCCGCCAACGTCGTCCCCCTGACGGGCACCCTGGAGCCGGGGCAGTACTACCTCGTGCAGCTCGCCGCGGGCGGCACCCCCAGCGGCCCGCTGCCCGCCCCCGACGCCACCGGCACCGTCGCCGTGAGCGGCACCGCGGGCAAGGTCGCCCTCGTCCGCTCCGCCACCGGCCTGGCCTGCAACGGCTCGCCCACCGCCTGCACCCCCGAGCAGAGCGCGCAGATCGCCGACCTCGTCGGGTTCGGCAACGCCACCTTCTTCGAGGGCGCCGCGGCGGCCCCCGGGCTGTCCAACACCACGGCCGCGCTGCGCAAGGACCACGGCTGCGCGGACACCGACGACAACGGCGCCGACCTGGAGACGGGCCCGCCCGCGCCGCGCAACACCGCGAGCGCCAAGGCCCCCTGCGACGGCGACACCGAGCCCACGCCCTCGCCGACCCCGACGGGCGACCCGTGCGAGACCGCGGCCACCCACCAGATCGCCCAGGTGCAGGGCGCGGGCGAGACCAGCCCGCTGGCCGGGCAGAACGTCCGCGTCGAGGGCGTTGTCACCGGCGACTTCCAGAAGAGCGACCAGCTCAGCGGCTTCTTCCTGCAGGACCCGACGCCCGACGCCGACCCGGCCACCTCCGAGGGCCTGTTCGCCTTCGCCCGCGACACCTTCAAGGACGTCAACGTCGGCGACCGGGTGCTGGTCACCGGGCGTGCGACCGAGTTCAACGGCTGGACCGAGTTGTCCCCGGTCACCGCGGTCGATGTCTGCGGCACCGGCGGGGTGGCGGCGCGGCCGTACAGCCTGCCCAGGCCCGAGGGTGTGACCTTCGAGCCGGTGGAGAACATGCTGCTCACCTTCCAGGAGCCGCTGACCGTCAGCGAGAACTACAACCTCGGCCGGTTCGGCGAGGTGACCCTCTCCTCCGAGGGCCGGCTGTTCCAGCCGACCGACCGGCCCGGCGTCGACGCGGCCCGCCTGGAGCGCCGCTCGCTGCTCCTCGACGACGGCTCGGGCCGGGAGAACCCGGCCACGATCCCGCACACCGTCCCGCGCGTGGTGCGCGGCGGCGACATCACCCTCGGCCTCACCGGCGTGCTCGGGTACGGCTTCGGCAAGTACCGCCTGCAGCCGACCAAGCCGGTCGCCTTCCTGCCCGCCAACCCGCGCCTGCCCAAGCCGTTCCCGGTGATCGGCAACGTCAAGGTGGCCAGCCTCAACACCCTCAACTGGTTCACCACCCTCGACTCGCGCGGCGCCGACACCGTCGACGAGCAGCAGCGCCAGCTCGCCAAGCTGGTGTCCACGCTGAAGGGCCTCGACGCCGACGTGGTCGGGCTCATGGAGGTGGAGAACAACGGGCAGACCGCGCTGGACGCCCTGGTGGACGCGCTCAACGCGCAGGTCGGCGCGGGCACCTACGCCGCGCTGACCCACCCGTACCCGGGCACCGACCTCATCCAGGTCGCCATGATCTACAAGCCGGCCCGGGTGACGCCCGTCGGCGAGGTGCGGTCGTCGGACGACCCGGTGTTCAGCCGGCCGCCGCTCATCCAATCCTTCCGCAGGAAGGCCGGCGGGCAGCCGTTCACCATGATCGTCAACCACTTCAAGTCCAAGGGCACCTGCCCGGCCGGCGGGCCCGACGCCGACCAGGGCGACGGCCAGGCCTGCTGGAACGCCACCCGCGTGCTGCAGGCCAAGGCCGTGCTGGGGCTGATCGCCTCGCTGGACCTGCCCAACCCGCTGGTGCTCGGCGACCTCAACGCCTACGGCGAGGAGGACCCGCTCGACGCGCTGGAGGCGGGCGGGCTGACCAGCCTGACCAAGAAGTTCGTGCCCGCGCCGTTCCGCTACAGCTACCTGTTCGAGGGGCTCGCCGGTGAACTCGACCACGCCTTCGTCGGCAAGCAGTTGCTCAAGCGGGTGACGAGCACGACGATCTGGCACGTCAACGCCGACGAGTCGCGGATCCTGGACTACAACATGGAGTTCAACCCGCCCGGCCTGTACAAGCCGGACGCGTTCCGCTCCTCCGACCACGACCCGGTCGTCATCGGCCTGACCCTGCCCGGAGGCCACGACTGATCACGCCGACGGCGCGGCCCCCTTTCCCGGGGGGCCGCGCCTGTGCGATCGTCGATCACATGCGCGATCCCGCCACAGAACGGCTGTTGTCCGTCTTCATCCAGGACATCGAGCCGGTCGTCCCTCTGATGGCCGTCTGGGCGCACGGCTCGCTGGCCGCGGGCGACTACCAGCCGGGCCGCAGCGACCTCGACCTGATCGCCGTGGTGGAGCGCGAGGTGCTTCCCGAGCAGGAGGAACTCCTCGGCCGGATCCACCACGACCTGATGCGCGACGACCCGCTGGCCGCCCGGCTGCACTGCAGCTACCTCACCCCGGCGGCGATGCCCGACCAGGCCCGCGACCACCTCACCTGGGCCCATCAGAGCATCCTGCGCCGCCCGGTCACGGCGGTGACCCGCCGCGAACTCCTCGCCTGCGGCCGGGTCCTGTACGGCACGCCGCCCGAGGGCACGCTGCCCCCGGTCTCCGACGCCGAGCTCACCGCCTTCATCAGGACCGACCTCGCCGAGTTCTGGCGCCCCGCCGTCGAGCGGCGATCCCTCTGGATGCGCGACATCTGGGTGGACGCGGGCCTGCTCACCTTCGCCCGCGCCGCCACCACCCTGCGCACCGGGCGGCTCATCACCAAACGCGAGGCCCTCGACGCGCTGCCCGGCCTCGGCGCGCCGGTGAGCGTCGTCGACGACATCACCAGGGGCCGCTACGGCGTCCGGAGCACCCGTGACCCGCTGTGGCGGACGCGCCGGGCGCACCTGACTCGCACTTATCTGCGGGCGGCCATCGACGGCACGCTGAGCGGCTCCCGGGGATCGGTGTCGTGGAATGCTGGACGTGGGTAGATGGTTGAAATATCGGCTGGAACGACGACACGACGACGAACGAGGAGCCACTTGTGGCGACTATCGAGGTAACTGAGAAGAACTTCAACGACATCGCCGACAAGGGGATCGTCCTGCTCGACTTCTGGGCGGCCTGGTGCGGCCCGTGCCGTACGTTCGGTCCGATCTTCGAGAAGGCGTCGGCCAAGCACGGCGACATCACCTTCGGGAAGATCGACACCGAGGCGCAGCCGGGGCTGTCGGAAGGGTTCGAGATCACCTCGATCCCGACCATCATGGCGATCCGCGACGGCATCGTGGTGTACGCCCAGCCGGGCGCGCTGCCGGACGCCGCGCTGGAGGACCTGATCGGCCAGGTCCGCGCGCTCGACATGGACGCGATCCGCGCCGAGCTCGCCGCCGAGATGGGCGTCACCGACCAGAAGTGACGCCTGGGCCGCGCGCCCCGACGCTCACGAGCCCCACGGCCCCGGCCGGCGGGGCTCGTCGCGTGTGAGGCTCGACACCGCGTTCCTCCCTCTGCTATATAGAGAATAAGCTATATAGAGAAGAGGCGATATGGAGCTGCTGGACGAAGCGCTGCTGCGGATGGAGCCCATGGGGCCGGAGTTCCGGGGCGGGCTGTCCAACCACGGGCCCATGGTGGCCGAGGCTCTCGTCCGGCTCGGCGCCGAGGACGCCGTGCCCGGCTGGGTCACCGGCTACCTGCCCAAACTCGAAGCCGCCCCCGGCGGCCGGGGACGCGTCTCCGACTGGCGGGCCGCGCTCGGCGACATGCGCAGGCTGGGCGACTGGACCCGGCTGTTCGAGGAGCGGCTGGCCGAGGAGCCGTGGCGGCGGGTGCTGGCCGAGTGGTGGCCGAGGCTGACGCCGGGCCTGGCCGCGGGCGCCACGCACGGCGTGATCAGGACGGCGCAGGCCGTACGGAGCCTCGCCGACCGGCACAGCGCCACCCGGCTGACCGAGTTGGCGCACGCCCTGGGCTACTGGGCGGCCGGCTACGCCGAGCTGCCCGGCCGGCCGGTGACGGAGGGCGTGCGGACCCTGGAGCAGGCCGTCGCCGTCCTGCCCGTTCTGCGGCTCGCGCCCACCCAGCTCATCGTCAGGCACCTCGGCCACCTGCGGGACCTGCCCGAGTTCGCCCCCGCGGTGTCCGCGCTGCGACCGCCCACCGACGTCCCCGCCGACCTGGTGGAGCTGTCACAGGTGTTCGCGCGGGTCTTCCTGACGCACGGCAGGCACCAGCCGATCGACTTCGTGCACGCCGTCACCGCGCCCATCGCGGTCTCTTCCGTCCTCGGCGAGCTGCCGAAGGAGCTGTGGCGGCCGACCTACGACGCGCTGTGGCAGGTGGCCGCCGCGCTGTATTCCGGCTTCGCCTACAACGGCACGGTCGAGCGGGTGCCCGAAGGCGAGCCGTGGACCCGCGCCGAGCTGACCGGCCAGGCCGTCGAGACGGGTGACGACCACGCCATCAAGATGACCGAGGCCGGGCTGCGCCAGCACGACCTCACAGGCGACCCGATCTTCCTGCACGCCGCCGCCCGGGCGATCGAGGTGATCGGCCGCGCCTGATCAGGCCTTGCGGCCGACCCCCGCCAGGCCGACGGACGTCGAACGCTCGCCGAACAGCGGCTGCTCCTGCGGGCGCCAGTCCTTGGGGTAGACCAGGCCGGGCTCGACCATCTCGTACCCGTCGAAGAAGTGGGCGATCTGCTCCTCGGTGCGCAGGTTCAGCGCCGCGGTGGCCTGCTTGTACACGGCCAGGGCCTCGGGGGTCGTGTCCGGGGTGGTGTCGATGGCGTGGCTGATCACCAGGTGGCTGCCCGGCGCGCTCGCCTCGCCCAGCCCGGCCACGACCGGGTAGGCCTGGTCGTCCGGCAGGAAGTGCAGCAGGCAG
Organism: Nonomuraea sp. NPDC046570; assembly: GCF_040645915.1. Classification (NCBI taxonomy): domain Bacteria; kingdom Bacillati; phylum Actinomycetota; class Actinomycetes; order Streptosporangiales; family Streptosporangiaceae; genus Nonomuraea; species Nonomuraea sp. NPDC046570. The sequence continues at coordinate 356,091 of NZ_JBEYZF010000005.1, forward strand.
AGCATGAGGAAGGCGACCGGGCGCTTGAAGTCGACGTGCTCGGCGAGCGCGTCCAGCAGGTCGCCGGTCTGGCGCACGTCGGCCTGCAGGATGGTGACCTGCGGGCCGTCGGCCAGCAGAGCCCGGCCGTGCGCGCACACCACGGGGTCGTAGTCGACGTAGACGACCTTGGCCTCGGGCGCGATCTCGTGGGTGTTGCCCTGGGTGGGCAGGCCGGAGCCGAGGTCGACGATCTGGTCCACGCCCGCCTCGACCAGGTGGCGCACGGCCCTGGCCAGGAACGCGCGGTTCTCCCTGGCGGAGTCGCGGGTGTCGGGGAAGAGCCGCAGGATCCGCTCGGCGGACTCCCGGTCGGCGGCGAAGTTGTCCTTGCCGCCCAGGTAGTAGTCGTACATGCGGGCGACGTTCGGAATGTTCGGGTCGACCCCGTCCGGTGCCGGCTGATTGTCCACGGTTATCTCCCGATATTTCACGATGTGGCCGCTGGCATGATCATATGGGAGAGGTGTGACGGGCCCGTACTGGAACATGAAGAAAGGCCGCGCCCGGGGGACGCGGCCTTCCTGCAGAGCTAGCTGGGGCGGTACATCTCCGCGACGCGGAAGGCCAGGTCGAGGGACTGGCTGCGGTTCAGGCGCGGGTCGCAGGCCGTCTCGTAGCGCAGCGACAGGTCGTCCTCGAGGATCTCCTGGCCGCCGCCGACGCACTCGGTGACGTCGTCGCCGGTGAACTCGATGTGGATGCCGCCCGGGTGCGTGCCCAGCGCCCGGTGCACCTCGAAGAAGCCCGACACCTCGTCCAGCACGGCGTCCAGCCGCCGCGTCTTGTGACCGCTGGGCGCCTCGAAGGTGTTGCCGTGCATCGGGTCGCAGATCCAGGCCACCTGCGCCCCGGAGGCGGTGACCTTCTCCACCAGCGTCGGCAGGTGCTCGCGGATCTTGGCGGCGCCCATCCGGGTGATGAACGTCAGACGGCCCGGCTCGTTGTCCGGGTTGAGCTTCTCGACCAGCGCCAGCGCCTCCTCGGGCGTCGTCGTCGGGCCGAGCTTCACGCCCACCGGGTTGCGGATGCGCGAGAAGAACTCCACGTGCGCGCCGTCGAGCTGACGCGTCCGCTCGCCGATCCAGACCATGTGCGCGGACACGTCGTACGGCAGGCCGGTACGCGAGTCGACGCGGGTCAGCGCCCGGTCGTAGTCGAGGATGAGCGCCTCGTGCGAGGAGTAGAACTCCACCGTGTGGAACTCCTCGGGGTCGGCCCCGCAGGCGCGCATGAACGCGAGCGCCTGGTCGATCTCCCTGGCCAGCTGCTCGTAGCGGCGGCCCGCGGGCGACTCGAGGACGAAGTCCTGGTTCCAGGCGTGAACCTGGCGCAGGTCGGCGTAGCCGCCCTTGGTGAACGCGCGGGCCAGGTTCAGCGTGACGGCCGAGGAGTGGTAGGCGCGCAGCAGGCGCCACGGGTCGGGGTTGCGGGACTCGGCGGTGAAGTCGAGGCCGTTGACCATGTCGCCGCGGTAGGCGGGCAGCTCCACGCCGCCGCGCACCTCGACGCCGCTGGACCGCGGCTTGGCGAACTGCCCGGCCACCCTGCCGATCTTGACCACCGGCACCTTGGCGGCGTAGGTGAGCACGATCGCCATCTGCAGCAGGGTCTTGAGCTTGTTGCGGACGTTGTCGGCGGTCGCCCCGGCGAAGGTCTCCGCGCAATCACCGCCCTGCAACACGAAGGCCTCGCCCCGGGCGACGGCCCCGAGCTGACTCTTGAGCTGGTCGCACTCGCCGGCGAAGACCAGCGGGGGCAGGCCGCCGAGCTCGGCGACGACCTTCTCGAGCTCGCTGCGGTCGGGCCAGTCGGGTTGCTGGGCCGCGGGCAGCTCTCGCCAGGAATCCAGGTTGCTAATTGCGCTCACGACATACGAGGGTATTCCACTCGGCCAAAAGGGCAGACCTCATTGTCCACGTATTGAGAAGGTAATTATCCCCGGTTTTCGCCCACTTGGACGTGCTCGGGTCGGATGCCCAGGCCGATGAAGCGGCGGATCAGCCGGTTCAGCACCGGGATCCGGCTCAGGTCGGGCACCTGGGTCACCTTCGGCGAACCGGCCAGCGCCGGGCGGATGAGCTGGTTCTGCGCCACCCGCTGGGCGAACTGCGTGGCCCTGGTCGGCCACATCCTGCGCCGCTGGACCAGGCGCAGCGCCGAGTCGGGGATCGGCGCGCCGGAGCGCAGCGATCCGGCCAGGATGTTGCCGGCCGCCACCGCGTCCTGCACGGCCAGGTTGATGCCGACGCCGAACACCGGCGACATGGCGTGCGCGGCGTCGCCGATGCACAGCAGGCCGGGCCGGTGCCACCGGCGCAGCCGGTTCAGCACCACGGTCAGCACGCTGACGTCGTCGAAGCCGCGCAACAGGCCGGTACGGCCCGCCAGGTACGGCAGCAGCTCGCCGATCCGCTCGCGCAGCTCCCCGATCCCCCGGTCGTGCAGCCGCTCGAAGCCGCCCTTGGGGATGACGTAGGCGAGCTGCCAGTAGTCGCCCCGGTTGATGGAGACCATGAGGTTGCCGGCGGCCACCCTGAGGAAGGTGTCGGCGGGATCGCCGGGCACGCGGGGCAGGCGGAACCAGACGACGTCCATCGGCGCGCCCAGCTCCTCGGGCACCAGCCCGGCCGCCCTGCGCAGGGCGGAGCCGCGCCCGTCGGCCGCCACGGTCAGGTCGGCCCTGAGCTCGTGCTCGCCGGAGGGATCCCGGTAGCGCAGGCCGCGCACCACGCCGTCCTCGACGATCAGGCCGTGGGCCTCGGCCCGCATCAGCATCCGGAAGTTCGGATAGGTGGCGGCCCGCGAGGTCACCAGGTTGAGGAAGTCCCACTGCGGAACGAACGCGATGTAGTCGTAGCGGCCGGGCAGCCCGCGCAGGTTCGCCACCCGGCCGAAGCCGCGGTCGGTGAGCACGTCGAACTGGTGGGTCTTGTGGTGGGGGAGCTTGTGGAACTCCTCTCCCAGGCCGAGCTCGTCGAGCACCTGGAGGGTGGAGGGGTGGATCGTGTCCCCCCGGAAGTCGCGCAGGAAGTCGGCGTGCTTCTCCAGCAGCGTCACCTCGACGCCGGACCTGGCCAGAATCAGCGCCAGCACCGCACCCGCGGGGCCGCCGCCCGCAATCACACATCCCATAATTCATCACCTAGTGAAATAATCGCACAGGGATGCCGGGAGGTCCAGATCAGGGGGAGATCGACTTCCGGAACGAGAGCAGGCACAGGCCCAGCGACTCGTGCCGGGAGCCCTCGCCGTCGCGGATGTACTGCCGGTCAGGTTCGGCCGCGGCGCTCGGCCCAGGCGGTGAACGGGCGGCTGCGGGCCGCCAGGGCCCGGTGCGCGGCCGCCGCCACCTCCAGCATGGCGGCCGCGTGCCGGGCCACCGGCCCGGACTTGCGCCACACCAGCACGTGCCGCATCCACACCGGATCGCCGCGCAGCGGCACCACCGCGACGTGCTCGTCCGGCTCGTACAGCGCCTGGCACGCCGAGATCGCCAGGCCCGCCCCGATCAGCTCCCGGCGCACCCCCGCCTCCACGAGCTGGTACCCGGTGCGCGGCGCGAACCCCGCCTGCCCGCACCGGTCGAGCAGATGCTCGGGCCAGCCCATCCCGTCGGAGGGCGGCAGCACCCACGCCTCGCCGGCCAGGTCGGCCAGGTCCACCTCGGGCAGAGCGGCCAGCCGGTGCGCGGCGGGCAGCGCGATGAACACCGGCTCCATCGCGACCACGCCGAACCCGAGCGAGGCGTCCACCCGCAGCTCGTGCCCCGGGTAGTCGGCCACCAGCGCCAGATCGAGCCGCCCGTTGACCACCATGTCCACCAGCACCCTGACGAAGTGCTCGGTCTGCAGGGTGACCCGCGCCTCCGGCATCACCCGCGCCAGGCTGTCGACCAAGGTCACCACGACCGGGTTCTCGAAGCTGCCGACGCCCACCACCGGCCCGGCCTCGCGGTCGGGCCGGGCGGCCAGCAGGTCGTCCACATTGGCGATGATCGCCCTGGTCCTGCTGAGGACGTACTCGCCGTACGCGGTGGGCCGCACCCCCCGATGCCCCCTGGCGAAGACCGCGCCGCCGAGCAACTGCTCGATCCGGCGAAGCTGCGCCGTCAGCGCGGGCTGCGAGACGCCCAGCGAGGCCGCGGCCCTGGTCACGCTGCCCTGGTCGGCGATGGTCCGCAGCACCCGCAGATGCCTGAGCTCGAGCTGCACGCCCGCACCATAACACCGGGGTTATTCCTATATGGGATGGGACCTGGAGGGGCCGTCACGCGGATAGTGCTGGGCACATCCCGACGAACTCTCGGAGGTTGCCTCCATGCGCAGAACCGGGCCACTGGCGGCCCTGCTCCTGGCCGCCGCACTCCTGGTACCGGCCACGCCCGCCCAGGCGGAGCCCGGCGCGGCGACGGTCGTGCCGCTCCAGGTCACCGGCGATCCGGGCAAGCGGTTCAACCTGATCGTGATGGGCGACGGCTACACCGGCGACGAGCAGCGGGCCTTCCAGGCCGACGTCGACCGGCATCTCAACGTCATGTGGTCCATCGAGCCGTTCAAGTCCTACCGCAACTACATCAACGTCTACCGGGTCGACATCGTCTCGGCCGACTCCGGCATCGACTGCGACCCCGACCTCACCTCGCCGCGCAGGGACACGCCGCTGAACATGGGCTTCTGGGGCGGCTGCAACCCCTCCAGCGTGCAGCGGCTGATCACCATGAGCAACTCGGCCGCCACCCGCTACGCCAACCTGGTCACCGGCACCTCCTCGGGCAACCGCCAGATCCTCGCGCTGGGCAACAGCACGACCTACGGCGGCGCGGGCGGCTCCTACGCCACCGCCTCCGGCAGCAACGCCATGTCCGCCCTGATCAGCCCGCACGAACTGGGCCACTCCCTGGGCGGCCTGCAGGACGAGTACGACTACTACCAGCGCGGCGTCCCCGGCGGCGGCTACACCGGGAGCGAGCCCTCCTCCGCCCACCACTCCCTGCTGACCGGGCAGCAGATGCTCGACCAGCAGAAGAAGTGGTGGCGCTGGCTGGGCGAGACCAGCGAGTCCGGCGGCCCGATCGGCCGCTACGAGGGCGGCCTGTACGCCTCCACCGGCGTGTGGCGGCCCAGCGCGCACTCGATGATGAAGACGCTCGGCTACTACTTCGACCAGGTCAGCCGCGAGGTCATGGTTAGGCGGATCACCGCGAAGACCGACGTCGTCCAGGACTCCACGCCCACCGCCGCCCCCGTCGGCGCCGACCGGGTGCTCTGGGTGGAGCCCATGCGCCCCAACGGCCACGCGCTGACCACCGTCTGGAACGTCGACGGCCAGGACGTGCCCGGCGACGCCGCGAGCCTCGACCTGCGCACGCTGAACCTGTCGCCCGGCACCCACACGGTCAAGGCGACCGTCGCCGACCCGACCGGCTTCGTCCGCGATCCCGCCGTGCGCGAGGCGCTCACCAGGACCAGGACGTGGACGGTCGACACCGCCCTGACCACCCCGCCCGACGGCGTCAGCCCCGGCATCGTCTCCTCCACCCCGACCGGCAGGCCCGCCGGCGGCGAGGAGGTCGTCTACGTCGAGACCACCCACCCGGCCGCGCAGCTCCCCGCCGTCACCTGGACCCTCGACGGCCAGCGGGTCGGCGACACCGGCGCCGACCTCGACCTGGGCGCGCTCGACCTCGCCGCGGGCACGCACACGCTGACCGCCGCCGTCGGCGCCGACACCCGTACCTGGACGGTCGACGCCACCGCCCCGAACACCGCCTACGAGCTGTCCAAGCCGCTGCTCAAGTCCGGCGACCTGCACCTCTACAACGGCCCCGTGTCCATGAAGCTGACCGGCACCGACGACAAGGACGGCTACGTCGTCTCCGAGTCCCGGGTCGACGGCGACGGCTGGTTCAACTACTTCGGCTGGCCGACCTCCTCCGAACTGCCCTGGACGTTCACCGAGACCGGCACCACCATCGACCACCTCGTGTACGGCAAGCTGCCCCGCGGCGCCCACACGATCGAGTACCGCTCGATCGACGCCGCGGGCAACTACGGCCCCGCCGGAAGCTTCCGGGTCACCACCATCGCCCCGCCGCCCACCTGCACCAGGACGGTCACCGGCACCCACCGCGGCCCGCTGACCGTCGCCGACGGCGTCACCTGCCTGACCGACGCCCAGGTCACCGGCCCCGTCACGGTCCGCCAGGGCGCCTCGCTGGTGGTCACCGGCGGCCGGATCGCCGGCGCGCTGACCGCCACCAAGGCCGCCGCCGTGCAGCTGCTCAACACCAGGATCGACGGCGCCCTCAGCGTCACCGGCAGCACCTCCACGGTGCTCGTCGGCACCGAGATCCGCGGCGCCGCCGTGCTGACCGGCAACCAGGCGCCCATCGTCGCGGGCGCCACCGTCAAGGGCGCGCTGGCCTGCAGCGGGAACAGCCCCGCGCCGGTCAACCTCGGCGCGCCCAGCCGGATCGGCGGCGCGGTCACCGCCGAGTGCGCGGCCCTGACCGAGGCCGGGCAGCCGAACGCCAGGACGGCCCGGGCCGCCGACGGCACGCCGTACGAGGCGGTGGTGAACTCAGGCGAGGCCGAGCAGGGCGACGACGGCCACCGTCACTGACCCCCCGCTCACAGCCGCTCCAGGATCTTGACCAGGCACGACCAGGTCAGGTCCCGGAGCGGCGCGTAGTCGGCCTCCGGGTACTGCCGGGGGCCGTTCTCCACCAGCATGATCAGGTAGACGTAGGCGCGGTACAGGTCGATCCTGGTCCGCGCCTCGGCCGTGAGCTCCAGCGGGCGCACCTCGCGGTAGCCGGCCAGCAGCGGATCGGACTCCTCCACCTCGCCGAACAGCGTCGGCGCCACCAGCTCGGCCAGCGGGTCGCCCCAGAACGCCCGCTCGTAGTCGATGATCGCCTGGATCCTCGGCGGCCCGCCCAGGTCGAGGAAGACGTTGCCGGTCCAGGCGTCGAAGTGCACCAGGTGTGGGACGCGCACCTCGTCCAGGACGCCGGACGCGCCCTCGAACACCGCCCTGAGCTCCGGCACGGGACGGGGCAGCGGGGTGGGGTAGCGGGCCACGTCGTCGAGGATCGCGCCCGACATGGCGAGGAACGCCTCGCGCCAGGTGGAACCGGTGATACCGGCGTGCGGGTAGCCGTACACCCGGCCGGTCACCGTGTTCAGGGTGGCCAGGTGCCGGCCCAGTTCGCGTCTGACCGAGCGCTGGGCGGCCTCGTCCAGCTCGACCTGGTTCCACGGGGTGCCGTCGAGTGCGGCCATGACGAGGTAGTCGCCGCCGAGCACCGGGTCGCCGTGGCAGGCGCGCAGCACCACCGGCACCGGCACACCCGCCCGACCGGCCAGCCGGCAGGCGTCGGCCTCGGTGCGCAGCAGCTCGCGTTCGTACCTGAGCTGCTCCAGGTCGGGCGCCGGCGACAGCTTCAGCACCACCTCGCGGCCGTCGTCGAGCCGTAGCGCCCAGACCGCGTTGGCGTAGCCGTCGGTCAGTTCCTCGGCGGAGGCGAGCCCGGCGCCGAGCGCCCGGCGCGTCAGCGCGGCCAGGTCATCGGGGGAGAGGCGGCGTTTCGTCCTGCTGTCCACGCCTGATCATGGCGTCAGAGGGCGCTGATCGTCCAGCTCGTCTCATGCTTGTCGCCCGGCCGCAGCACGACCAGGTCGGTACCCGAGTTGAAGGCGTCGGGCGGGCACGTCATCGGCTCGACGGCCAGCCCCCGGTAGCCCAGCGCGGTGCTCGTACAGACCTGCACCCACGGCATCAGCGCCGGATCCCACGACAACCGCACGCCGCCCTCGGCGCCGCGCACCTCCACCACGCCCGCCGACAGGCCGGTGAAGGCGTGGTCCAGCCCTGTGCCGCCCAGCTCACGCGGCCTCCTGAAGTCGTACGGCGTGCCGGACACATCCTCCAACGAGCGGGGCAGCAGCGTCTCGTCGGTCAGCAGCACCCGCGAGGCGGGCAGGCTCACCTCGTAGGCCGCCACCTCCTCGCCCGCCAGCAGCCACGGATGCGGACCGCAGCCGTACGGCGCCGCCTCCTCGCCGAGGTTCTCGGCGGTCAGCGTCGTGGTCAGGCCCCGGGCGTCGAGCGTGTGCAGCACCCGCAGGCGCAGCGTGAACGGGTAGCCGGGCGACGGGCTGATCGTGTGCGTGAGCCGGACGAAGCCGTGGTCGTCCTCGGCGGCCAGCCACTCCGTCACCTGCCAGTCGGCGGTGGCCACCAGCCCGTGCAGCGCGTGGCCGCGGCGCGGCTCGGTGACCGGCAGCCGGTGCGTCACCCCCTGGAAGTCGTAGGCGGCGCCGCCGACCCGGTTGGGCCACGGGGCCAGGATCGTCCCCGCGAAGAACGGGACGGGACCGCCGTCCGGCCAGCCGGTGACCAGGTCGCGGTCACCGTGCCTGAGCGCCCGGACGGCGGCACCGCGCCTGCTGAACTCGGCGCGGTAGCCGCCGCCGAGCAGGTGAAGCTGGGACACGGGGAGTCCTTTCGCCAAGATCGGGATCGGACCAGGATATCGGCCGGTCAGGCGGACTCCCTGCGCACCAGATGGGTGTCCAGGATCACCACCGGCTGTCGCGGCTGCTCACCGTTGATCCGGTCCACCAGGAGCAGCGCCATCTGCCTGCCCATGGCCTCGGTCGGCTGGTGCACCGTGGTCAGCGGCGGGTCGGTGTGCGCCGCCGCCTTGGAGTCCTCGAAGCCCACCACGGCCACGTCGCCGGGGATCGCCCGGCCGGTGGAGCGCAGCACCCGCATCGCGCCCACCGCCATCAGGTCGGAGGCGGCGAACACCGCGTCGAGGTCGGGGTGCGCCTCCAGCAGTTCGCGCATCGCCTCCGCGCCGCTGTCCTCGGAGAAGTCGCCGAACGCCACCAGCTCGCGCGCCCCCGAACCGGCCAGCACGTCGCGGTACCCGGCCAGCCGGTCGACGCCCACGCCCATGTCCTGCGGGCCCGCGATGGTGGCGATCCTGGAGCGGCCCAGGCCCAGCAGGTGCCTGACCGCCTGCCGGGCACCCGCCCGGTTGTCCACGTCGACGTAGCTGTACGGGTCGAGGCCGACCGGACGGCCGCCCAGCACGGTCGGCACGCCCATCTCCTCCAGCCTGCCGGGCAGCGGGTCGGCGCCGTGCAGCGACAGCAGCAGCACCCCGTCCACATGCTGGCCGGTCAGGTAGTGCTCCAGGCGCTGGTGCTCGGCCGGAGACTGGGCCATCGCCAGGATGAGCTGCAGCCCCGTCTCGGCCAGCGCCGAGCCGATGCCGCGGATCGTGCCGGCGAAGTACGGCTCGTCGAAGACGCGCAGCTCCGACTCCGACACCACCAGCGCGACCGTGTCGGTGCGCCTGGTCACCAGGGTGCGCGCGGCCCGGTTGGGAACGTAGCCGAGCTCGTCGATGGCCCGCTGCACCGCGTCGCGCGCCTTCGCGCTCACCTTCGGCGAGCCGTTGATGACCCTCGACACCGTGCCCCGGCCCACCCCGGCCAGGGAGGCGACCGCTTCAAGGGTCGGTCGGTGATCCCCGTTCATTCCAGCGCCTTTCGACGGATTTCCCTATTCTGCCGGACCACCTCGCCTGATGGTCTCCGCGTACCACAGGGCGCTGTCCTTGAGGATGCGGCGCTGGGTGTCGAAGTCGACGTAGACGAGGCCGAAGCGCTTGCCGTACCCCCAGGCCCATTCGAAGTTGTCCATCAGGGACCAGGCGAAGTAGCCCTCCAGCGGCACGCCCGCCTCGATCGCGGCGTGGCAGGTGCGCAGGTGGGCGGCCAGGAAGCCGATCCGGTCGGCGTCGTGCACCGAGTCACCCGCCAGCACGTCCTCGAAGGCCGCGCCGTTCTCCGAGACCACCAGCGGGATCGCCGGGTAGTCCCTGGCCACCTTGAGCAGCACCTCGGTCAGGCCGTTCTCGTCGATCTCCCAGCCCATCGCCGTCGTCGGCAGGCCCGCGCCGACGAACGAGACGTGCTCGCTGCCCACCCACGGGGAGCCGGTCTCGGTAGGCGCCGCCGCGGCGGAGGTCGCGCCGCCGGGCCTGCCGGAGACGGTGAAGCGGCTGTAGTAGTTGACCAGCAGCATGTCGATGGGCGCCGCGATGGTCGCCAGGTCGGCCTGGTCGAAGAATCCGGTGCCCACGTCGTCGAGCACGTCCTGCGGATAGCGGCCCTTCAGCAGGGCGTCCAGGAAGAACCGGTTCTGCAGTCCGTCCACCCGCCGCGCCGCGTCCAGGTCGGCCGCGTCGCCGGTCTGCGGCGAGACCGCGTACAGGTTGACGCAGCCGCCGATCCTGGTGTCGCCCCGCCCCGCCCGCATGGCCCGCACGGCCAGACCGTGCGCCAGGTTGAGGTGGTGCGCGGCCCTGAGCGCGTTCTCCGGCTCGCGCCGGCCCGGTGCGTGCTCGCCGGAGGCGTACCCGAGGAAGGCCGCGCACCAGGGCTCGTTGACCGTGCTCCAGTCGCGCACCCGGTCCCCGAGCGCGTCGTGTACGGCGGCCGCGTAGTCGGCGAACCGCAGCGCGGTGTCCCTGACCGGCCAGCCGCCCGCGTCCTCCAGCGCCTGCGGCAGATCCCAGTGGTAGAGCGTCACCCACGGGTCGACGCCGTTCTCCCGCAGTTCGTCGACGAGCCTGCGGTAGAAGTCGAGCCCCTTCTGGTTGATCGCGCCCCGGCCGTCCGGCTGGACGCGCGGCCACGAGACGGAGAAGCGGTAGGCGCTCAGCCCCAGCTCGGCCATGAGCTTCACGTCGGCCGGGTAGCGGTGGTAGTGGTCGATGGCCACGTCCGCGTCGTCCCCGCCGAGCACCCTGCCCGGCCTGCGGACGAAGCTGTCCCAGATGGACGGGCCGCGTCCGTCCACGGCCACCGCGCCCTCGATCTGGTAGGCCGAGGTGGCCGCGCCCCAGACGAAACCGGCGGGAAACCGTACCGAAGGCAGGCTCTGTGCCTCTTGCATCGTCACGCCTTGACCGCACCTTCCATGATGCCGCCGACGATCTGCCGGCCGAACGCGATGAACACGATGATGAGCGGGATGACCGACAGCGCCGTGCCGGTGAAGATCTGGACGTAGTCGGTGGAGTACTTCGCGTTGAGCGACTGGATGGCGATCTGCACCGTCGGGTTGTCCGGCGTCAGCACGATCAGCGGCCACATGAAGTCGTTCCAGAGCAGCATGAAGGTGTTGATGCCGAGCACGGCCATGCCGGGGCGCACCGCGGGCAGGATGACGTTCCACCAGATGCGCAGCGTGGACGCGCCGTCCACCCTGGCCGCCTCGACCAGCTCGTTCGGTACGGCCTGCTCGGTGTACTGGGTCATCAGGAACACCCCGAACCCGTTGAGCAGGTACGGCAGGATCACCGCCTTGAGCGTCCCGGTCCACTCCAGGCTGACCATGAGCCGGTACAGCGGCACCACGCCCATCTGCTGCAACGGCACGATCATCGTCAGCAGGATGATCACGAGCAGGACCTTGCGGCCCTTGAACGTCAGCCGGGCGAACGCGAACCCGGCCAGTGTGGAGATCAGCACCACCGACACGGTGACGGTGGTCGCCACGATGGTGGAGTTCACCAGGCCGGCCACGAAGTGCGCGTCCTCGTTGGCGAGCACCCTCCGGATGTTCGCGCCGAGGTTGCCGCCGGGGAACAGCGGCGGCGGCACCGCCACCGCGTCGTCGTTGGTCCGCGAGGCGATGACGATCATCCAGTAGATCGGGAACGCGGACACCACGATGGTCAGCGCCAGCATGACCTTGGTCAGCAGCGTGGCGTTCCACAGCCCGGGAGCGCGGGCGGGCGCGACGGTCACGTGGAACCCCCGATCCGGCGGATGAGCAGGAAGTTGACCAGCGCGCCGACCAGGATGAGCAGGAACAGCAGCCAGGCCGCCGCCGCCGCGTAGCCGTAGTCGAACTCCCTGAACCCCTGTTTGACGATGAACATGGCGACCGTCTGGAACTGCCCGGCCGAGCCGCCGTCGACGTTGCCGTTGTAGAAGGTGGTGGGCTCGGCGAACAGGGTCAGCCCGCCGATCGTGGAGTTGAGCACCACGAAGATCATGGTGGGGCGCAGCATCGGCAGGGTGATCTGCCAGAACTGCCGCCGCCGGGACGCGCCGTCGATGGCCGCGGCCTCGTACAGGTCCTTGGGGATGGTCTGCATCCCGGCCAGGAAGATGATCGCGTTGTAGCCGGTCCACCGCCAGTCGACCATGGTGGCGATCGCGATCCAGGCGGGGAGGCGCTCGGCCCGCCAGTTGATCGGCTCGACGCCGAACCAGCCGAGCGCCCAGTTGACCAGGCCCCAGTCGCGGCCGTACAGCTGGGTGAAGACCACCGCCACCGCGACCACCGAGGTGACCAGCGGCAGCAGCACGCCCATCCGGATGAACAGGCGACCCCTGATGTGCTTGTTCAGGGCGTTGGCCAGCAGCAGCGCGATGACCAGCTGGGGGATCGTGGCCAGCAGGAACATGCCGACCGTGTTGCCGACCGCGTTCCAGAAGTCCTCGTCGGTGAGCAGCGCGGCGTAGTTGCCGAGCCCCGCCCACTCCGTGGTACCGGTCAGGTCGTAGTCGTAGAGGGAGTAGTAGAGGGTGAAGCCGAGCGGGAAGAGCCCGAAGACGGCGAAGAGCAGGAAGTACGGCGAGACCAGGGCGTACGGCATGGCCCGCAGGTCCAGCCAGGACAGCGGGCTGCGACGCTCGCTCTGGGGCTCCCCTGCCCGCGTGGCGGGTTCGAGGTGGAGACTCATGGATGGCCTTTCCTGAAGCGGGCACCGGCCCGCCGGTGGCGGGCCGGTGCCGGTCGAAGGGTCAGCCCGCGGCCTTCACGGCGTCGTCGACCAGCTGCTGCCAGGCCTTGTCGTAGGCGATCGACCCGTCGTCGATCCCCTGCACCACCGACTCGACCGCGTTCTTCACCTGCGCGTGCTTCACGCCGAGGAAGACCGGCTGCAGCGCCGCCGCGGACTTGGCGAAGATCTCACCCTTCGGGGCGTCGTTGAAGAACGCGTCCTTCGCGCCGAGCACGGCCGGGTCCTGCTGGGCCTTGGTGTTGCTCGGCATGTTGCCGTCCTTCTGGAAGATGGCGGCCTCCGTCGCGGCGTTCGTCAGGTAGTCGGCCACCATCGCCGCCTCCTTCGGATGCTTGGTCTGCTTGGGTACGGCCAGCCACGAGCCGCCCCAGTTGCCGCCGCCGCCGGGCACCGCCGCGACGTCCCACTTGCCCTTGCCGCTCTCACCGGCGTTGCCGCTGACCACGCCGAGCATCCAGGAGGGGCAGCCGACCGTGGCGAACGCGCCCTTCTGGGTGCCCGTCGCCCACTCGGGGGTGAAGTTGCGCAGTTTGGCGGTGAGGCCCTGCCGGCTCAGCTTGGCGGCGAAATCGAAGGAGGTCTTCACCGCCGGGTTCTTCTCGACGATGAGGGTGTTGTCCTTGTCGAAGTAGGAGACGTTGCCGTTCTTGGCCGCCTCCTGCACCAGCACCACGTTGTACAGGGTGTTGGTGCCGTCGGTGAACTTGGTGTCCTTCACCTTGGACTGGAACTTGGCGCCCACCTCCAGGAAGTCGTCCCAGGTGGGCCAGAGGGCGCCGACCTCCTCGCGGTCGCTGGGCAGACCAGCCTTCTCGAACAGGTCCCTGCGGTAGCACAGGCTCATGCCGCCGATGTCGGTGCCGAGGCCGAACAGTTTGCCGTCGGCGGTGACGCCGTTCTCCCACTTCCACGACGGGTAGTCGCCCTGGCGGCTCTTCAGGCCCTGCTCGCCCAGGTCCGCCCACCACTCGGGGTGCGCCTTGGCCAGGCCCATGCCGCCCTCGTCGATGCCGATGACGTCACCGGCGCCGGAGCCCGCCTGCAGCCACTGGATCATCTGTGGCCAGTACTGCTGCTCGAACTGGTCGGAGAGGTGGGATTCCTTGATCTTGATGTCGGTGTGGGAGGCGTTCCACTTCTCGATCGGCTCCTTGTAGCCGAAGTTCGCGCCGCCGCCGAAGGTGTTGACCGTGATGGTCACCGGCTCGGCCGCGGCCGGGGAGGCGCCGGCCTCGGGCGCTTCGGAGCCGCTGCCGCAGGCCGCGGTGACGCCGAGCGTGGCGGCCATGACGGCGGCCGCGGCGAGGCGCTTGTGGGTCGTCATTGCGAACCCCTCTCAGGGTGGGGGAGTGGATCACGGCCGTCCCCGAGAGATGGGCCGCGATGTGGGAGCGCTCCCACGAAGGGTGTCCGAGGGGGAGGGGGAACGTCAATATCCCGAAACGCAACCGTTACCGATACGGCGTTTTGACCGCCTGAACTGGGATTTAAAAGCATAAAGTTCGTGAACAGGGCTTTGGGAGCGCTCCCACCTCACCTGAGGACGACAGCCCCGGTCAGGCGCGTGTCCGCGTCAGGAAGGCGGGACGCGCCGCAGCAGGTACGTGTCCATGATCCAGCCCTTGCGCTCGCGGGCCTCGGCGCGCAGTTCGCGGATGCGGTCGGCGACCTCCGGGACCGGCCCCGCCACCAGGATCTCGTCGGGGGTGCCCAGGTAGGCGCCCCAGAAGATGTGGAACTCAGCGCCCAGGCCGGCGAAGGCGCAGTGCGCGTCGAGCATGACGACGAGGTCGTCGGCCGCGCCCGTCCCCTCCCGCGCCAGGCGGCGGCCGGTGGTGAGGTGCACGGGCCGCGCCACCCTGGTCAGGCTGGTGCGGTGCCGGGCGGTCAGCGCGGAGACGCTGGTGATGCCCGGGATCACCTCGTACTCGAACCGGACCGTGCCCCGGCCGGCGACCTCCTCGACTCCGGCAAGCGTGCTGTCGTACAGCCCCGGATCGCCCCAGACGAGGATCGCGCCGGTCTCGTCGGCGCCGAGCTCGTCACGGACGAACGCCTCGTACAGGTCGGCCCGCCGCGACCGCCAGTCCTCGACGGCGGCGGCATAGGCGGAAGCGCTCCGATCCCGCTCCGGATCGCGCACCTCGACCAGCCGGTACGGCCCGCGCGCGTGCACGTCGATCATGTCCTGCCGGAGCCGGACCAGGTCCTGCTTGACCTCGCCCTTCTCCAGCACGAGGAAGGCGTCCGCCCGCGCGATGGCCTTGACCGCCTGCAGGGTGAGATGGTCGGGGTCGCCCGCGCCGATGCCGATGATGAGGATTCGCTTCACGCGGCAAAGTCTGCCGCCTCCGCCAACGGGACGCTCCGCCGACCTGCCGGTGAACGAGCGCCACCCGGCCGGTGAGCAGGGGATCGATCAGATCCGTGCTCGCCGACCGGGTGGTGGGCCCGCCGGGGGAATCCGGCTACCTGGCGCTGGGGGAGGGGGAGGGGGGAGGGGGAGGGGCCGGCGACGGCGGAGGGGTAGGCGTAGCCCTAATCCTACTAGCAGGTGGGAGGTGGTGGGTGTTAGGCGGGAGG